>JBBIPG010000026.1:0-29095 GCA_037442925.1 Candidatus Fraserbacteria bacterium
ATGGCCACCATCCCTCCGCTCAGGCCCGTCACCTGCACCGGCACCGGGCTACAACTAATGCTAAACTGCTCATTTGTACATTGAGCAGTTGTCGGAGTGCCTAGTTGCCCTGCATAATTGGCCCCCCAGGCCCAGACGGTCCCGTCGCTCTTCACTGCCAGACTGTGACTGACACCGGCGCTAGCGGCGATGGCAACTACGTCACTCAGGCCCGCCACCTGCACGGGCACAGAGCTATCCGTGAGTGTGCCATCGCCCAGTCGGCCTGCATAATTGACCCCCCAGGCCCAGACGGTCCCATCCTGCTTGAGAGCAAGCCTGTAAGCGTGACCCACGGAGATGGCCTTGACGAAATGGGGATCGGTCAATGCCGTTGCGGACTGAGGCGACACAGCTGGGGAGATTAGAGGACCGCCGGCTCTCAGAAAGAAGACACCACCGAGGATCAAGACCAGCAGCGTTAAGCTACCCGCAATATAGAGCTGTGGCTTGCGATCCACGCGCATGGCACCTCACCTCTTCCAAGACAGGCCCTGGATACAGACTTGCTGCATCGGAGTATTGTCCGAGCAGATTCGGGGTCCGATTCCCCCTATGATAGCGGGCTCTTCCTCCACACCCTGCCCGCTATCGGGAGGGAGTGATCCATTGGTCGGCGGTGGGCTGCAGACAGCGGACACGACCTGTGCACTCGTACAGATGCCCATGGATTGGCAGACACCGGGGGCATCAATCTCATTCGCGCCTGCTGCGTAGACCACTTGACCATTCAAGACCACAGCTACTGTCACGGGAGCTGCTTGCCCATTGATCACTTGCTGTATCTGATCTTCAAGAGAAGCGAGAGACTCTGCCTCGCAAGAGTGGATGACGATGAAGATGTACGGGATGGCACCTTTCAGTGAGGAGAACTGAGAATCCGCTGCCCCTGCAAACACTTTCGTGACTAGGCTGCGTATTGTGTTGCTAAGTCGAAGAATCAGATCTCCCTTAGCGGAAGCGTCCACCGTGCTCAAGAAGGGCTGGACCAGAACGTAGCTCACGACCTTGCGCCCGTTGAAGGTCCCGGTAGCAATGATGTCCACCTGCTGATGGAACGTGCAGTTTTGACCGACTATGCAGATACCGCCCAAATAGTCGTTTGTCAGATCATACTCCAAGCGGACGAGATCCCACCCTTGGTCTACGAGCTTGATGGCCAGCTGGATCGTGTCCTCAAAGCGATAGAAGTTGTCGGATAGTCCGCCAGCTCCCGCAAAGACCGTCATCGCGGCCAGGTTCTGGAGATCCGTCAGCAGCAGTGGATATTGTTGGTGGTCAGTTGCGTATTGCAGAAGTCCGGCTATCGCTTCAAAGAGACTCGTACCATCAGCATAGGGGAACGCGCCGAGCCTAGGATCCTGGCTAGGCTTGTTGTTGTCGAGCATGGCTACACCAACCACGGCCACAGCGCCCAGCGATCGGATGAGCAGGTCCATCTCTGACGGCTTGTCGGCGAATTGGAGGAAGAAGTGCAAAAGGAAGGCGCTAGTGTTGTTGATAGCCGGCGCGGCTGCACCCTGGCAGCTAATTGAGTGGGCATCAAAAGTGGCTGTCCCTCCTTCGAGCTCGCATATGTAAGCTGCAATGGCATTTATGAGCGGATCTGTCACTGGATGGGTGTTAAGGTACTCATGGATGAAGCGATTCAGATCACACGATGATGCAGTGGGACAGTTGGTCTGAACCCAGTTCCGTCCGTCGGCTAAGGCTGCAACAAGCTCATCCAGCGCCTGAGGACCGAGCGCACTCATCACCGCCTGGAACGACGCGATTAGGTCTAGCAGGTCCGCTATACAGAAGTCGGCACTCACTATGCTAAGACCGAAGAAGAAGCCGAACTCAAATCCCAGCGATACACTTACGCAACCTGCACTAACGCCGGTTGCGCTGACACCGCTCGTCGGATTCGGAAAGTCGCCTTTGAGAGCCAGCTCGCGCAAACGCTGCACTGTCTGAAGATTCACGTTCTGGAAGCCAGCCAATAACACACTCATTCGCGGATCGGGGAAGAACGCAATTCCCGGTTTATTGAGAGCTTGGGTCACTTGAGTGGACGCCTGAGCCACCCCATTGAAGAGCGACGGCCTCGTCTGGTTTTCCCACGTCTTCTCATACCAGCGCTCATCGTAGTCCATACACTGGAGTCGGCTTACCGCGCTCGCTGGACCCATATAGGGAGCAGGGCAATAGGGCAGCATGGGCTTCGGCAATTCTATTCCCTTGATGACCACGGGTGCAGGCGGCAGGGGCGGCGGACTCGGCGGAGCCGGCTTGGGTGCTGGCAACTTCGGCGGGGTTGGCGTCGGCTTGGGCACCGGCTTGATCACCGGTAGCTGCGGCACAGGTTCAGGCAGAATCTGCCACTTCGACCCCGATGTGCCCCCGGTACTTACCCGCTGCACCTTCACGGCGGTGTGCACGGCCCGATCCAGATCGAAGCTCATCCCGCCCGGCAGCAGTGCTTGCCCTGTGGTGGCTCCCACCTCCGGCACGACCACCAAGGCCGTGGCTTCATCCAAATCCGCGTTCAGAATCACCACCTGGGCTTGAGACCAGTCCAGCTCCTGAGCGCTCACGCCCTGTGATCCTGCAGTCGTGCTCAGCAGCGGCTGCACCTGAGAGGCGATCTCTTGTGTGCCGATCTCATCCGGGAGGAAGAGATCGACTCCTACTGGCTCCTCTGAGCTGGTGACCTCCTCTTCCAGCCCCACCTCCAGCTGCGTGAGCCATTGGCCTCCTTCGTCCACTCCTACCATGGCAGCCCAGCTGTTGCTCTCTTGAGCAGGCTCGTTCTCCAATAGATACAGCGCGGCATCACTGCCAGCAGGAACCTCGATGAGGGTGAGGTCTGGGCTCTCTTGCTGAGCGCTGAGTCCCTGCCCTCTGGCCTTGCCCTTCACCTTGCAGCCGTGGGCCTTGCTAAGCACCAGTTTCTTACCCCGGCGTTCGAGAGCCTGCTTGAGTAATTGGATCTCTCGTTTGTCCTTGAGGGCCTTCTCCGCCAGCTTCTTGGCCTGGCTGGGAGGAAGATCCTTCACGCAGTTTGGGGGACCTCCTTGGCCTTGGGCCGCGATCAGCCACGTTGAGCTGTCCATCACGGCAAGATCCTTCTGGACTACCTCATCGCTCGATAAGAAGAGAGAACAGCCGGTCAGAATGCCCACCACCAAGAGAAGTCCTGCAAATCCCCCAATGTGTAGCGCCTTCATGAAATTCCCCCCTTAGAGTTTTGCGCCAAGTGCAGGAGCCGATAGCGAATGGAGAGAAAGCAGATGAGACCGGAGAGGCGATGGTTCTGCTTGTGAACTCTTCTTTGCCTTCGGCAGCCCGGCGACCATGGAAATCTCCTTGCTAGGGGAGTCTGTTGAGTCCAGGGAGTTTCTTGAGTCTTTGGACTCTTTCGACTCTGTGACTCCTCAGACTCTATCCGTAGGCCCGTGGCTTTGCGCTCCCAGCTTTCACTGGGTTTGCCTTTTCTGGTCCTTCCCGCGGATACTCTACCACATGATTGTTGAAATGTCAAGGGGGGGGGTAAGAGTATAAACACGTGCTATTAACTATACCTAGCATATCAGTTCTTCAGATGGTATCCTCGCCAAAAGAGGGTGATGGAGGTGAGCAGCAACCCAATGCCCAGAGCAGCGGTGATCCCCAAACCCACGGATGGGTCCGTATCCGCAATTCCCAGCAGACTATAGCGAAACCCGCCCGTGATGTACGTAAACGGATTGATCTGAGTGAGCACCTCCAAAATGGGAACCCCGCGAATCATCTCCAGAGAGTAGAAGACCCCACCCAACATCACCAACGGGTCCAATAAGAAGATCGATATGGCGTTCACGCCATCCCAGCCCTTCGTCCATAGCCCCACGATGCAACCGAAGCTGGCAAACGCCAACGAGACCAACATCAAGTAGAGCACCATTAAGCCCGGATGAGCAAACGGAAGACTTGTAAAAGCAAAAGCCGCTCCCAAGACGATCACCCCGACAATGATCCCACGACATACGCCCGCTAAGATGATCGCCACCGCCATCTGCGTGTACGAGAGCGGACTGGAGAGAAAATCAGCGATGTTTCCCTGCCAGCGGGATTGAAACACACTGTAGGCCGGGTTATAGAAGGAGTTCATAATGACAGACATCATCATGACGCCCGGCAGCATGAACTGAATGTACGGGAACGTTCCCACAACTCCCAAACGCGATCCCAAGGCCAACCCGAATACGAAGATGAAGAGGATCGTCGAGATGATGGGAGGCGCAATGGTGTCCAGAGAACCCTTGAGGTAGCGGACCATCTCGCGCTTCCAAAGAGTATAAAAGCCAATCATTTCCCATCCTTGAGCCCCTGCGTGATCTCGAGGAAGACATCTTCCAAGCGAGCACGCTGAGTATGGATCGCGCTGATCTTAAGACCGCCTCTAGCTAGTGCGCTCAGAGTTTCCAGAACATGCGCATCTTCCAGAGTGCCCGCAAGCCGAAGTCTTCCGTTCTCCAACGTGTACTCGATGCCCGATAGTTGAACACGTGTTGGCCAATACGAAGAGGAAGCCAGCTCGATCTCAACGAAGTCCCGCTGCGCGCTCTTGGTGAGCTCCGTGGGGGGTCCCACCGCGAGCAATTCCCCTCGATCGAGGATGGCCACGCGCTCGCAGAGCCGTTCGGCCTCTTCGAGATAGTGCGTTGTGAGGAGAATCGTCCTGCCCTGAGCATTCAGCTCTTTCATCAGTTCCCAGATCTGACGGCGCAGCGCCACATCAGCTCCCGCCGTGGGCTCGTCAAGAATTAGAATTTCTGGATCATGGATGAGGGCTTTCGCAAGCAAGAGACGTCGCTTCATGCCTCCGGAAAGCTCGCTCACTTTGGAGTGTTTCTTCTCACCGAGATCGAAGCGTTCCAGCAGCTCATCGGCGCGTCGTTTGGCCTCACGGGAGCGAATCCCGAAGTAGCCTGCATTGTAGATGAGGATCTCGCGCACGTTGAGGAACCAGCTGTCGAGCACTTCTTCCTGAGGCATGACTCCCACCCTGCGATGCACCTGGCGATAGTCCCGCACGGCGTCGAGGCCATTCACCAACACACAACCCGCTGTGGGTTTCACCAGACCTGCAATCACGTGTATACTGGTCGTCTTGCCCGCACCGTTGGGCCCCAAAAGCCCAAAGAATTCGCCTTGCTTGATATCGAGCGTGAGGTCTTTTACAGCTACGACATTTGGGTAGATTTTGCGAAGATGCTGAAATGAGATCGCGATCTTTCCCGTCATGTCTCTCCCTGTCTTAGCAATTGCTCTCCTAGCTCAATCGCAGCCTCCAAGGTGATATGATAGGCCTGTGTCAGCGCTTGTTCATCCGCAAAAGCCAAGCCAGCATGACCCTCGTTCAATACATGCAATGATTTATAAAATGCCTGCAACATCGCAACCGTGCCCTGGTCTATATTCGAGAGGATTCCTGGATGTAGGGCCTCATATTCCTGAAAGCGATACCCCTGTGCAACAGAATCATCTTCGGAGTCTGGCATATGCAGCATGGCCAGATCTCGGCGCAAGCGCTTCACATTCTGCGTCACTTCTTGGAGCAGTGCGTCAGGAAATCTGTTCACGAGCATGATTGCACCCGGATCATTGTAGCAAGATAATGAACCCATATGCAGGAAGATACTTCGCTTCGCATCAACGATGACTTGTCGATCCCGTTAAGCGAGCTGCGGTTTCAGTTCAGTCGAAGCAGCGGACCCGGTGGACAACACGTCAACCGGTCTGCCACCCGAGTCGAGTTGGTTTTCGATGCGGCACATTGCCCAGACAGCACCCTTTGGCTATGCTCTTTCACAACTACCATGCGCGACCAAGAACGCCTGCTTCGTATCGCCGCACGCTTTGAAGAGTTCTATGGCCCGATTCCCTGGAAGAGCCACGGTGAGCCGCTGGATATTCTCATTCTTACAATTCTTTCTCAGAACACGAACGACACCAATCGAGATCGGGCCTATGAATCACTCAACGAAAAGTTCCCCAGCTATGAAGCCATAGTCAAAGCGGACGTGAAGAAGCTAGCAGAAGCCATTAAAGTAGGTGGCCTCCATCGCCAGAAAGCCCGCCGCATTCAGAAAATTCTTCGAGCCATCAAAGCCAAACACGGCAGCTATAGCCTCGATCACTTGAAGAAACTCAGCCGTGAAGAAGCTCTAAAAGATTTGCTCAAGCATGAGGGCGTGGGCAAGAAGACTGCCGGCATCGTCCTGACCTTCAGCTTGAATAAGCCCTACTTCCCCGTGGACACACACATTCATCGCATCACCCGCCGCCTCCGACTCGTCAAGAATAGACAAGACCCTCATGACGTCATGAACAGGCTCGTGCCCGATCACTTGAAATATCAGCTCCACTTGCACCTCATTCGCCACGGCCGCGAAACGTGCAAAGCCAGAAAGCCCTTATGCGATGGCTGCGTGATTCGTGATCTTTGCCCTGTGCCCGAGAAAGGTCTTGCTAGAGACGATTGAGGCTCTTTCCGAACTTTTCTTGCAGGTGAGATGGTCTTCCCCTATAATGGCGTAACGCTACGACCGGGAGCCAGGATGCCATGAGGATGGGCATAACCTTCGATGATGTGCTCTTAATTCCCCGCCGCTCGGATGTGCTCCCCGACGAAGTGGATGTCAGCACTCAGCTCACTCCCCACATTCACCTCAATGTCCCCATCATCAGTGCTGCGATGGACACCGTTACGGAATCTCGCATGGCCATCGCCATGGCCGTCGAAGGCGGGGTCGGGGTTATCCATCGTTATTTACAACCTGAAGAGCAAGCTGAGGAAGTGCAGAAAGTCAAACGCTACGAATCCGGAGTCATCAAAGATCCCTTTACGCTCGCTCCGGATGAGCCCGTGTGGAAAGCCCTCCAGTTGATGAGAGAGAAGCACATCTCCGGCGTGCCCATCGTAGACTCTCAAGGCCGACTCGAGGGCCTGGTGACGCGGCGCGACCTGCAATTTCAAATGGACCTCGAGGCACCCATTGCTAAAGTCATGACTCCTCGCGGAAAACTCATAACCGCTCCGCCCGATGTCGACCTGGAGAAGGCGAAAGAGATCCTCCATGAGCATCGCATCGAAAAACTGCCTCTGGTCGATAAGAAATTCAGACTCCAAGGGCTCATCACCATCAAAGACATCTCGAAGGCTTCCGAGCACCCGCACGCCTGCAAAGACGAGCGAGGCCAGCTGATCGTTGGAGCTGCCGTGGGAACGGCTCTGGATCTTAAGCGCGAGGAATTGCTCTTGGAAGCCCAGGTCGATTTCTTCGTGGTGGACACCGCGCACGGGCACTCCACGCGCGTTTTAGAGAAAGTGCGCCTGCTCAAGCGTGAGTTCCCGGAGATCGATGTGATGGCCGGGAACGTCGCCACTTCTCAAGCGACTCTGGATCTGATCGATGCCGGGGCAGACGCCGTGAAAATTGGCCTGGGTCCCGGGGCGATTTGCACGACTCGGGTGATCGCTGGCATCGGCGTCCCGCAGCTTACGGCCGTTATGGATTGTGCCCAAGCGGCCAAAGAGGCGGGCATTCCCGTCACGGCCGATGGGGGGATTCGCTCCTCAGGCGATATCGTGAAAGCCCTGGCTGCCGGTGCCAGCTCCGTGATGTTGGGAGGCTTGCTGGCAGGCACGGAAGAAGCACCCGGTGAGCTCTACACCCTGCGGGGAGAGACGTATAAGACGTATCGAGGGATGGGCTCCGTGTCAGCCATGAAATCCGCGCGGGATCGCGAGCGTCGCTACTTCTGGGATGAGACGAGAGAGCCCATCGCCGAGGGAGTCGAGGGACGAGTCAAGTATCGAGGGAAGCTTGCCGATGTCCTTCATCAGCTCGTCGGTGGGATCAAAGTGGGGATGGGCTACTTGGGCGCTGCGAATCTGGCGACACTTCGAGAGACGGCGGAGTTCATGCAGATCACGCGCGCCGCGGTCATCGAGTCGCATCCGCACGACGTTCACATCACAAAAGAAGCGCCCAACTATCGCTTTGAGGACCGCGCCTCTTGATGGCAGTTTGAATTCGTTTTGAATTCGTTGTAAAAAGAGTTCGGATCGATCCCAAGGAGGGAGAGGAGAACCCTACCCTTCTTAGAAAACAGAGGAGGTCAACGATGTACATCAGCAAGAAGTTTCTCGCTTTGGGGCTGATTGCCCTGGTCGGGCTTGTGCTGTCCGGTTCGTTGTTAGCAGACGATCCGACGCTGGCGCAAAAGTCGACTCTGGAATCCATCCTCCAGAGCGGCAAGATCACCGTATGCTCGGATTTTCCGTTTGAACCCTTCGAGTTCGAGGACGAGCAGGGCAATCTCGTGGGTTTGGATGTCGATCTCATCAAGATGCTCGCCAAGCAGATGGAAGTGACCTTCGAGTTCCTCGCCACCCCCTTCGACACCATCATCCCGGCTCTCAACGCCCGCAACTGCGATCTCATCGCATCGGACATCACCGCCACTCTCAAGCGGGCTCTGACGGCCAATTTCACGGAGCCGTACCTGCGAACGGGCCAAATCGTGCTGCTGAGCACCAGCCCGAATCGGCCTCTGGCCAATGCCGTGCAACAGTATGGCGATTTGAACAAAGAGGGTGTGATCCTCACGGTACAGCTGGGCACCACAGGCGAGGAAGCCGCCCGGAAGTTCTTCCCCAAAGCGCAGATCAACACGTTTGACAATGCACAGCTGGCCCTGCAGGCGGTCGTCGCTGGTAACGCGGATGCCATCGTCTTTGATGATGTGTTCCTGCGCCCGCAGGCTGCTATTGTAGGGAACGCCGGAGTGCTCTGTTGCCCGCGGGGAAACCCGGAGAGACTGACCGAAGAGCCGATCGCCCTGGCGATCCGCAAAGGAGATCCCGATTTCCTGACCTACTTGAACCTGTTCATTCGCGAAGCGGGCACGACCATCCGTGTGACACAAGAGCTGGCCGACGAGTTCAAATTCCCGGCGAAGACGATTGGGATGACCTTCCTGGATGCACTTGTGGCGACATGGTTGGAGAAATAGACATAATCATTGCGGGACCAGCTCCATCACATACGATGTAGACTGTGAGGGGAGGGAATCAAATCCCTCCCCTCACTATGTTCTGGAGGCTTGTGAACCGAGCTTCAATTCCTCCTTGGCAGCGTGCCGGACGTTCCGCGTTATGGCTGGGACTGCGCTTCATCCTCGCAGGTGCTGTACTCTTTGGCGCGATTGCCCTGATCTTTCGAGGCTTGGGGAGTACCTACACCTTCCATTGGAGTGAGGCACTCCGATTTCTGCCGCGCTTCAATGAGGGCCTATGGGTCACTCTAGAACTCTCCGTTCTCGGGGCACTACTTGCCATTCTGCTCGGGATTGTAGTGGCTCTGGCACGCTTGAGCCCATGGGGACCCGTAAGAGATCTCGCAGGAGTCTACGTCCACACCTTTCGCAATCTGCCGTTTCTCGTGGTCGCGCTGCTCTTCTTCTTCGGGCTCGGACAAGCGATACGCCTACGACCGTTCGAGCTGCTCGGACAGATCTTCATGCCTCAGTTCATTTGGGGTGTACTGGCTTTAGGAGTCTATGAAGCCAGCTATTTGGGCGAGACCTTTCGAGCTGGGATACAATCCATCCATAAAGAGCAAGTCGAAGCAGCCCGCTCTTTGGGTATGCATTACTTTCAAGTGATGCGCTACGTCGTACTCCCCCAGGCATTTCGAGTCATTTTGCCGCCCATGACCAGCACACTCATCGCGCTGGTGAAAGAATCTTCGCTGCTGTACTTGATTCAAGTGCCGGAACTGACCAACGCCGCGCGACAGTTGGCCATCCCAACGCGACGGCCGTATGTGTTCGAGTTCTACACGATTTTAGCGGGTTATTATCTGGCCATTGTCGTGCCCTTGAGCCTGCTTTCTCAATGGCTGGAAGGACGCTTGGGGGCCAGCCGGGCTCTGCGGGAGGCCGCACATCATGACGCCTGAACTGGACCTGGGAACCCTCAGGCCACCGCGTGAGTATCGGGTCTTCAAGCTCGTATTGCGAGTGTTGGTGGTCGCCTTGATGGTGATGGGGCTGCTCAGCTTGATGTACTGGGAGCTCTCGCAGAGCTACCCCTTCCGCTGGCGACCTGCGCTGCAACGCCTTGATGAGTTCTATCACGGCCTGCAAGGAGATGGTGGGTTCTTGCTCACCCTCAAGATCTCGGGTGTGGCGATGATCCTGGGCACCATCTTAGGGCTCTTGGTAGCGCTGGCACGGCTGGCTCCGCTGGCACTCTTGCGGGACATGGGAACCCTCTACGTGCACTCGCTGCGCAACATTCCCTTTCTGGTCTTCATTTTGTTCATGTACTTTGGGGTGGCGGAAGTGGTTCAGAAGGGTGCCTCTGTAAATCTCTTTGGCTGGGTCATAGAGGGGCGCTTCTTCTGGGGAGTTCTCGCGCTTTCGCTCTTCGAAGCCAGCTTCATCTCGGAGATCTTACGAGCCGGGATTCAATCCATTCATCCCACTCAGATGGAATCTGCTCGCTCGCTGGGCATGAATTACTTTCACGCGATGCGGTACGTCATCCTGCCTCAGGCCTTTCGCGTCATCATTCCGCCGCTCACGGGCGAGCTGATTGCGCTGGTGAAGGAATCGGCTCTTTTGATGGTGATCTCGCTGCCTGAGCTTACGCTGACAGCCAAGCAGCTGGGCAGCCAGACGCCCCTACAGTTTGAGTTCTACACCGTCCTTGCCGCCTATTATTTGGCGATCACTCTGCCGCTGGCAGGCCTCTCGTATCTGCTCGAGCGCAAGCTCCACATCCCCGCAAGAGAGGATTCCCGATGAGCTCGCACCCCATGATCGAAGTCAAAGACGTGCACAAGTGGTTCGGTCGCCTGCACGTGCTTCGGGGTATCAATCTCACTGTTCACGAAGGCGAAGTGGTGGTGATCGCCGGAGCCAGCGGGTCTGGCAAGTCAACGCTCTTACGTTGCATCAACGGGCTGGAAAGAATCCAAAGCGGGCAAATCACGGTGGATGGCGTCTCCATTCACCACTCCAAAACGGATCTCAACAAGATCCGTCAAAGAATTGGCATCGTCTTCCAGAGCTACAATCTCTTTCCTCACATGACGGTGCTGCGCAATATCACCATCGGCCCGATGAAGGTGAAAGGCATGTTCTCCACACGCGCCAAGGAACGAGCCATGAGTCTGCTCCAGAGGATCGGCATTGCCGATAAGGCGAACGCCTACCCCGATCAGCTCTCCGGCGGCCAGCGCCAGAGAGTCGCCATCGTGCGCGCACTGGCCATGGAGCCGAAAGTCATGCTCTTCGATGAGCCCACCAGCGCGCTCGACCCGGAGATGATCAGCGAAGTGCTCGATCTCATGCGCGAGCTAGCCAAAGAGAAGATGACGATGATCGTCGTCACGCACGAGATGGGCTTCGCGCGTGAGGTTGCCGATCGAATTGCGTTTATGGCCGACGGTCAGATCGTGGAGATCGCCTCACCTCAAGAGTTTTTTGCTCATCCCAAAGACGAGCGCACCCGCCGCTTCATCGAAAAAGTTCTCGCTGTCTAAAGAAACTCACCCAAGAAACTTCCCACTCTGCCAGCTGTATATAGCGTGTCCTTTTGCTTTGATGGCGAACGGAAGGGAGCGGCAGAACGTGATCATCCAAAGACTGAGCCAAAAGAAGCCAACAAGAGATTCGACCTCCTTTAGGCATGGCCGAGGGTGCGAGGGACTCCGGAGTGATCCAAAATCCACCGGCCAGCTGGGTTTTGCCCGTGGAATTCGCCTCCTTGTCCACGGGATTTTTCCCCAGTGGCTCTCCCACATCACGTGTTGGGAGCGGAGTCCCCAGCCGAGGCCAGTCATGCTCCTGGCAGTTCCCCTATCCTTGGGAGACCGCAAGGAGTAGTAAGCCCCCTCCCATCCTCACCGCTTCGGGCGGTCGCCCTAGCACAGCTAGCAGGGTCGGCCGCCCGCCCGTCTTTATGAGATTGAGATACAGTCCCTCAATTGCAAATCACGCTTCCTATCGCGTACACTCCCAGCGATGGCCATGCCGAACGATCCCTTGAAGAAACTCAAAGAGTCGAAAGAGCGGGCGCTCCTAGGCGGCGGTAAGGAGCGCATCGAACGTCAGCACAAAGCCGGAAAACTGACTGCCCGCGAGCGACTCGAAGTCTTGCTCGATGAGGGCAGCTTTACCGAGCTCGACATGCTCGTCACCCATCGCATCACGGATTTCCCACTGGAAAAGATCCCCGGAGATGGGGTCGTCACAGGCTACGGCACAATCCATGGACGCAAAGTCTACGTCTTCTCCCAGGATTTTACGGTCTATGGCGGCTCGCTCTCTCTCGCTCATGCCGAGAAGATCGTGAAAATTATGGATCTGGCACTCAAAGCGGGCGTGCCGGTCATCGGCCTCAACGACTCCGGAGGGGCGCGCATCCAAGAGGGAGTCGTCAGCTTAGGCGGTTATGCCGAGATCTTTCTGAGAAACACGCTGGTCTCTGGCGTCATCCCCCAAATTTCAGCCATTATGGGTCCCTGCGCGGGTGGGGCAGTCTACTCACCAGCCATCACAGACTTCTTACTGATGGTCAAAGGCACCAGCACGATGTATGTCACCGGCCCTAAAGTTGTGAAGACCGTGACCCAAGAGGACGTCAGCCACGAGGAGCTGGGAGGAGCCGAAGTGCACGCCCAGAAGAGCGGCGTGGCTCATTTCATAGAAGAGAACGACGTGGCGTGCCTCGAGCGCATTCGAGAACTCCTCACCTATCTGCCCCAGAACAATCGCTCAGATCCTCCAACAGTCCCCACAGAAGATCCCGCAACCCGACGATCGGAAGAACTGCGAGAGATCATCCCCGACAGCCCTACAAAACCCTATGACATGCATGAAGTCATCCGGCGCATCGTCGACGAGGGCGTCTTTCTCGAAGTCCATCGCGAGTACGCGAAGAACATCATCGTCGGCTTTGCGCGCTTAAACGGGCGCAGCGTGGGAATTGTCGCCAATCAGCCGGATGTTCTGGCGGGCGTCTTAGATATCGATGCTTCCCTCAAAGCGGCCCGCTTCGTCCGAACGTGCGATTGCTTCAACGTCCCCATCGTCACCTTGGTTGACGTACCCGGTTTCCTGCCGGGCACGAATCAAGAGTGGCGCGGGATCATCAAACACGGCGCAAAACTCCTCTATGCCTTTGCCGAGGCCACGGTGCCCAAAGTGACGATCATTGTGAGGAAGGCCTACGGCGGTGCCTATGACGTCATGAGCTCCAAGCACATCCGCGGCGATTTCAACTTCGCCTGGCCCATGGCCGAGATCGCCGTGATGGGCCCTCAAGGCGCTGTGGAGATCATTCACAGTAAAGAGATCGAGCGGGCCAAAGACCCGGAGGCCCTCGAGGCAAAGTTCATTGGTGAATATCGCACGAAGTTCGCCAATCCCTACATCGCCGCTCAGATGGGCTACATCGACGATGTGATCGATCCAGCCGACACACGCCCCGTACTGATCAAATCCCTAGAGATGCTCTCCTCCAAGCGCGATAGCAACCCCTGGCGCAAGCACGGGAATATCCCACTCTAGTCAGCGTGTATCGATGTGCACGACATCGCCACACACGATGACCTCATTGCCCGCTGGAATCTCGAATTCTCGAATCGTGTCGTCCGACAGCGTCACTCGCAGCAGGCTGGGCGCATCGCTCACGTTGGTGTAGACCACACAACCCTCGCGCTGAGTCCGCTCCCAATCAGTGGGTTCGACGAACTCCAGCACCACGAATTTGAGAGCGATGAGTTCCCCAGTGGTAGGTGCTCTCAAGGCGAGTGTCACCGGGACCACCAAGGGCTCGAAGCCCTCGGCACCGAAGGTGATGCGTCCTTGCTGTGTTCCGGCAGGCAACCCCGCGATCTCTACTGTAATGCTGAGCACTGTGCTTGCCCCGGCCTCCAGAGTCCCTTCCGTAAGATCGAGCTTAAGCCAAGGGACATCCACCGAGGCATTCCAAGTGACAGCACTGGTGCCTGCGTTCGTCAGTTGGAGTGATTGCGCTGCTGGGTTGGCTCCTCCAGCTGTGGCTTCGAAGTTCAAACTGGATGGGTCAGCCGTAAGAGGCGAAGGCTTAGGCGCTGCGGGCTCAACAGTGAGAGTGACGGGCACGTTCACGGGACTGTTCGCTGCCCCGGCAGCGGTGATCGTGATCTGGCCTGCGTAACTACCGGCTGCCAGGCCTGAGATGACCGCTGTGACTTGCAGCTCTGAAGGAGCTGTTCCTTCTGAAGTTCCCAGGCTCAGCCAAGGCGCTTCTGGGTTCACCGTCGCTTGCCAGCTCAGGGTTCCGCCGCCCGCGTTGGTGATGCGCAGCGTCTGTGCGGGCGGATCGCTCTGCCCTTCCGTGGCTTGGAAGCTCAAACTATCGGGCTCAACTTGCAAGCGCGGGGCTTGCACGACAGTGAATGTGACCGCGCCGCTCTGAGCTGTGCCTGCGGGTGTGGTGACACTGAACGTACGCGCTCCCGGGGCGGCATCGGCTGCAATGGTGATGGTAATGGGTAAGACCGTGTCTGTTCCTCCCTGTCGCATGACGGCCGTGACGCCGGAGCCGCTGAAGGTGACGGCGGTGGCTCCGCTGAGGTTCGTTCCGGAGATGGACGCTTGGAAGGTGCTTCCTTGCACACCGCTTGCGGGCTCAATCTTCGTGATGGTGGGAGCCGGTGGAGTTGGGGGTTGCCCGAGAAACAGAACTCCCGCACCGTATGAGTTGTCCTTGCCGGGTGCGCCGCTGTCTTCCGCCCGTTGCTCCAGACGCTCTTGAAGCTGCTGCGGGCTGAGGTTGGGAAAGGCTCCTTTGAAGAGAGCCGCCGCTCCGGTGACGTGAGGAGTTGCCGCTGACGTTCCAGTGAAGCCGGGGTTCTGGTTTTGCCCATCGCCTGTGTAGCGCCCAAACGCTGTTGTAGATACGTGTGTGGGCGCTGCAATATCCGGCTTGATCCGGCCATCTTTTGTGGGGCCTCGGCTGGAATAGAAGAGTAGCCTGCCGTCCGGGCACAACGTACGCGAGCACCGATTGGGAGAATGATGCACGGCCCCTACGGTCATGGCGTTAGGTGAGATGGAAGGCTCCTGGATGCTCACGCTGCCCTCCGGCACCAGATACTGGAAATCCCCTCTCACACAGATGGAACAGTCAAAGATCAACAGGTCCAGACGAGCCGCGGGAGCGCTGGGGTTACTCTTGCGAATGACCACATTCCATCGATCTGTGGTGCCGATGAGGCTTGGGTCCCGAATAAAGACGAGCCCTCCCGCCGCTTTGATGGGAATCCCCGGCCTCCACAGCCAATCGCCCTCTAGACGAAACGAGGGTTCGCTCTCGGGGAACAGGATCAGATTGTAGTCATTGCCCGCCTCGGTGCAGTCGGCGTCCCAGCTGAAGATGAAGAAGAAGGACAGGGCGGCTACCCTCTCCCCCTCAATCGTCGCTTCGAAGAATTCAGCCTCCAAGGTAATGTTCTCATCCCCTGAGGCAAATTCATGCTGGTTATTGAAATTGCTGTCACGCCAAGTCCCTTCCCAGTGAATGTCAGCCTCATTGCCCGCAGCCGTCACCCAAGTGATGCCCTTCTGGCGGGCCTCGGCGATCTGTGGCTCGAAGATCCCACCACCCTGACGAAAACACCCCGAAGGGAAGCCCCAGGATGTGTTGATCACATCGACCTTCTGGTCGATCAGCCAGTCTACAGACTGCCGGGCCTCGACATCGGTTTCCGAGTTGACGAGGTAAAACGTGGCTCCAGGAGCAACATCGTAGGCGACCTCCGCGACGGCCAGACCATGAAGTTGACTTACTTCACCACACCTGCGACACTCGAGATCTCGATCCGCACGGAAGGAGCGGGTCACAACCCTCTGGCGCGGAGGGAGTTCTCGACCGAGCAAGTTCGTATACCCGCGAAAGCCACTGTCTTCGATGGCGATTTTAATCCCCTCGCCGTTGAATCCGGCTTGATGCCACGCTTCCGTGCCAATGACGCGTAGCCCCTCACTGGTCACGCTCCCGGACGCTTGCGCGCCAAGCAGCATGGGCTCTTGGGTGCGCTGGGGCCTAACGGGCAGTCGAAGGAAGGTCACTTCGTCCAGATTGGCCAGCTCGTCTAAAGCTGCGAAAGGCACCATGGCCTGAACCAGCGCCTCATGGGTAAGCTCCACACGCCCACCCACCTGACTGATCTTCTGAGCGATCAGCTCCATCGCGGACTCGGAGGTCGCTTCGATGACCACTTGAATCTGGTCCTCCTCAAGTCTGATCGCGAACATCTCTGCTCCTGCCCAGCTGGATAGAGCCGATGACTGTAAGGGCTGGCCGCTACGCGCTTCCGCGATGAGACCCTCAAGCAAATACTGGATCTTGCTGCGATCCTGCTCCGTCTGCCGCGGCCAGGTGACGAACTCCTGTGCCCAAGCCCCACCGGCCCAAGCAAACAGCAGCAGAAGAACCACACTCCACAACCCCATTGATCGCTGGCATGTGCGCAGTAAAGGCATACTTGATATTCCTCCTTTAGAGCTTTTTGCTCGCCATACTTCATCAGAAGATTATAACGGAGGAAACCTGTCCTTGACAGAAGGAGTGAATCCACTTACGATGCGAGCATCATCAAGGGGGGGATAGGCGTGAGAGGCGCCATCGTCGTCATTAGCGTGTTTGTTCTCTTTCTCAGTGTGGGAGGGAGCATGACTCCCGCCCAGGAGACGCGCAATACTTACGATTGGAATCAAGCAACCAGCGAATCCTACTGGTATTCCATCTACAACCTGCAGGCACTCTTTGCTTCCCAGATGGGCATTCCCCTGTCCATCCCGCAAGAGCTTTTCACGCGATGGGCTCAGGAAGCAGGTCTTACGGAACAAGAGAGCACACTGCTTAAGGACACAGGGATCGCTGTGCCTTACTCTTCGGGAGACTCTACGTATACTCAGCCGGCAAGCCAGAAATGGAGCGAGGAGGAATCTGACCGAATCATCACCGCGGAAGCTATCGCGTGGTGGATCATATCTTTGTCTTCCCAAGCAAAGCAACTAGAACGCCTCCATCACATGGGCATTGCTCAGAGCGGTGAGACTCAGCTCTGGGCGATGCTCTTGGGACACGTGGCCGCCGAGGCAGCCCGGTTCGCCTATTCCAACCTCAGAACCTCAGAAGACCAACTCTACGTGCGCTCCTGGAGAGAGAATGTGGGTGTAAGCAATCCGAGCCTGCGCCCGCTCGATCAGATCTGGATGCTTTGGGCTTTGGCGGAGCTAGAGTCCCTGACAGAGGGGTTCTCGTTCTACCGCGGGACACTCTCGCATGCGCAAGTGGAGTCTTGGGCCCTAGAACTCTTCCGCGCGATCACACAGTATAGCCAGAGCCGTTCAAACTGGCTTGCCCTCAATCCCCACGATACCGGCATGTGGATCGAGGGCGTTTCTGCGTATGCCGCGGCGTTGAGCAATGGGACTGCTCTGGAAGAGGCAGTGGATCTCATCCAAAACTCCGCACAAACGTTGAAAGGGCAGATCAAGAACATAGCGGAGTCATCTGCTTCGGGTGACATCAGCCCGGTAGCGAGTTTGGCAGAAGCCATTCGAGCCTTGATCATCGCGCAGCGGATGACGGGCGACGCCTCTCTTCGCCAGGCAGCTCTGGAAGGCTGGAATTCCATGCAGTCGCTGTGGGATGACACCGCCGGAGTCTACCGGACGCAGGGAGGTCGTTCTGCGTCTCGGCAAGCTCCTTATGACTACTCGTTATGGGACATCGGAGCCATAGCAGGAGCGTATGGAGCCCTCATCTACGGAGCAGGCGTGACGGAAGCTAGGGGACAATATGCACGGTTTTTCGAGAACGCACTCAAGATCTCGCATCTCATGATCGCAGAACGGGATGAGGCAGGAGGCGATGCGGACCGTGATGCTGTTCCTGCCCCGGAGAACGCCGGTGGAGAGTTCGGCCGCGCGCCCGTCTTCGCGAGCGGTCTACAGTACGATCCCGGCGCGCGCAGCTGGTCTATAACCAGCACCCGCTTCTACACCGCCGGTGCGCTCTATCTTGCCTCACGCCTGCTTTGGATGGGACAGCGAGAGGGGCAGTGGTTTCTGGGGCCGCCGCGTTGGGGACTCCCTGAGAGCAAAGAGGCTCAGCTTGTCAGCCTTCGCAAAACTGAAGATACCATCTCCACAAAGGTTGAGGCGATTCGACAGCTCTTGAGCAACCTGGAGGGGCAATTCCGAGAGCTGCGGCAACAAGTAGCTTCCTCGACAGTCATGGCTGAGGATCTTACGAACTTCAAGGCAAGGCTGGAGACTCTAGAGCAACAGGTGAATGACGAACTTAGCAGCCTCAACAAGAAGCTAGTTGAACTGGAGAGCAAGACGGTGGCTCCTCCATCTCCCGCTCCACGCAGCAGGTTTGGTCTTCCTGAGACCCTCACGGTCGTTCTGATCTTGTTCATCCTGCTGTTGGGTTTCGTGGCCTATCAACGGGTCTTGCAACAACCGGCTTAATGGAAGCCCTGCCAGATCATATTAAATGCCGAATAGAGCAAGACGGCCCCAAAGAGCCTGCGCACGAAGATCTTGGGGACGCGAGTGGTCGTAAATGCTCCCAACTGGGCTCCAATGATGATCCCCAATGCTAGAGGCACAGCAAACTCAAGCCGGAGATTCCCCTGAAAGGCGTGTTGAATCGAGCCGATCAGAGCCGATGGCCCCATGACGAAGAGGCTCGTTGCGACGGCTCTTACGATGTCCGTGCCCAACAGGAGCGTCATCGCCGGGACCATGACAGCTCCGCCACCGATGCCGAAGAAACCGGCTGCCAGCCCAGCAATCAACCCCACTACTCCACCCCCCCCTGCTGAGAAATTCTCGCCATCGCTGTGCATCAGGCGACCTCGAAGCCAGAGGGCCACCTCTTTAGGCTCTCTCCCTAAGAGCATAATCCCAGCCACGTAGACGAGAAAGATCCCGAAAGCGATAGCCAGCCCTTTGCTGGAGATGAAACGCGTCAGATACGCCCCCAACCAAGCACCCACGGTGGCCGTGGGCATCAGCAAAAGACCCAATCGAAAATCGACGACGTGCTGGCGGGCATAACTGGCCGTGCTGGAGACGCTGTTGAAGATGATGGCGGCTAAGCTCGTACCCACGGCCACTTGTGTTGTGGGGACGTATTGAAAGATCGTCAAGAGCGGAACCATGAAGATTCCGCCCCCTACGCCAATCATGCTGGAGACCCAGCCGATGAGAATGGCCGCGCCAAAGAGCAGGAGGAAGGTCATCCGTGTTTCGCTGCCGGCTGACGGAGATAGGCCTCAATAAACTCGTCGATTTCCCCGTTCATCACGGCTTCCAGTTTGCCGGTCTCGATACCCGTCCGGTGATCTTTCACCAGTTGGTAGGGATGGAAGACATAAGAACGAATTTGCGAGCCCCACTCGATGCTCTTCTGCTCGCCGCGAATCTGCGCGATCTCTTTCTCCCGCTCGCGCCTCTGAAGCTCATACAATCGCGCTTTCAACATCTTTAGGGCGATCTCTTTGTTCTGATGCTGCGAACGCTCCTTCTGACAGGCCACCACAATGCCCGTAGGCAGGTGCGTGATGCGCACGGCAGAGTCCGTCTTGTTCACGTATTGCCCACCGGCACCGCCCGACCTGTATGTGTCAATCTTCAAGTCTTCATCCCGGATCTCCACATGGGCATCTTCGATGATGGGAATGACGGAGATAGCGGCGAACGAAGTATGCCGGCGCTGGTTGGCATCGAAGGGAGAGATGCGCACGAGACGGTGAACACCCTGTTCGCCCTTGAGATACCCATAGGCGTATGGCCCTTGCACTTCGACGGTGGCGCTCTTCAGTCCTGCGACTTCACCAGGGCTGGCTTCCAACACGCGATAGCGATACCCGCGCCGTTCGAACCAGCTGACGTACATGCGCAGAAGTATCTCGGTCCAGTCTTGCGCATCGGTTCCTCCGGCTCCGGAGTTCAGACTGAAATAGCAGGGATAGTTGTCGTAGGGGCCGCTCATGAAGATTTCCAACTCCAACTGATCGATCTGGTGCGCGAGCCTCTGCCTTTGGGTTTCGACTTCTTGAAGGGCTGTGGAATTGCCCTCTTCTTGAGCGAGTTCCGCAAGCACTTCGAGATCTTCCAGCTGATGCTCGATGTCTTGATATTTCTGGAATTGAGCGCGTTGGAGTTCCAACTGTTGCGCGAGGGTCTTAGATCGCGCACGGTCATTCCAGAAGCCGGGCTCGGCCATCTGAGTTTCGAGTTCTTGGATATGCGCTTTCAGCTGGCCCGCGTCAAAGGCGATCCCCGACGGTCGCAAGTCGCTGTCGCAGCTCTTTCAGATCCATTTGCGTAAATTCTACGAGCATTTTAAGATCTGCTCGTGGAACCTGCAAGCGCCCCAGGCACGCTCTATCTCGTCGCCACGCCCATTGGAAATCTCGAAGATATCACTCTGCGAGCGATTCGCACATTGAAAGAAGTCGATCTCATCGTGGCGGAGGATACGCGACACTCGCGTCGCCTGCTCGAGCATTATGAGATCAAGACGCCCATAGGGCGCAGTCTCTTCGAAGGTGCGGAGCACAAGCGGGTTGAGCTGCTGATTGAGTTATTAAAATCTGGGAAGAGCATTGCACTCATCAGCGATGCGGGGACTCCACTCATTCAAGATCCGGGGTACCCACTCGTGAGACAGGCAGTTGTCGAGGGCATCCGCGTGGTGCCGATACCAGGACCGACGGCGCTCATTGCTGCTTTGATCGCTTCAGGGCTTCCGACGGATCATTTCATCTTCGATGGTGTCCCACCCAAAGGTGAAGGGAAACGCCGGAAGTATTTTGAATCTCTCAGAGACGAGACTCGCACGGTGGTGCTGTATGAATCCCCACATCGCATCTTGAAGACTCTTAAGACTATCGCTGAAGTATTGCCCGAGCGCGAGATCGTCGCCTGCCGGGAACTCACGAAAGCCCATGAAGAGTTCTTGCGAGGCAGATCTGAAGATGTCTTGAGAGAACTCCGCGGACGCCCCAGTATGAAGGGGGAGTTTGTGCTGATAATCCGTGGAACAGAGCAGCGTTAACTACGTATGCTTATCTGCCACAGTGGATGCCGCGTAGGCATCGGGCTTCGTCTTAACCGCAAAACCTGAGCCGACGATCATGCCCACTACTTCATCGATCAGCTCTTTGGTGGGACCACGCTCACCGACATCCACGTGGATCTCCAGGTTGTAATCGAGAGGCGTGCGCTCTTCTAGCTCTTCCATCACGGCCTTGGCCAACTCGAACGAGAGCGTCGCTTCTTTGTAGATCTTCTGACGAAGCGTGTAGATTTTAGATTCTCTCACCCGACTCCAGAAGTATCTGGCTCCCTTGCCCACGCGATGAATAATAACGGCGCTCACGAAGTCCATCTCGCCCAAGCTGGAGTGGGAGTCCGTGCCGACAACAATCTGGTACTGAACCGTCGGGTCCTCCTCCATGACGCTCACGATATCGCAGATGACATCCTCGAAAGACATGCGGCCTTTAGTTGGGCTGTAGAATCGCTCTGTTAGCAACATGACTCCAACCTCAGCACCCATTATATCTCAAGAGTACCCACCCGCCAAGATCAGAGCTTGTTGAGCAAGATAGAGATGCGGTCCCCCTCGAAGTGAACGATCACAAGATCTAAGAACCCGTCCTGATCGAAGTCGCCCGCTACCAGCGCCACAGGACTGCCATCGGCCGGGTACTCTCGGGCTTGTGATAGCGTACGGAATTGCCCAGCGCCATCGTTCAGAAGCACCGTCACCGTGTTGCTGCCGCTATTGGCAGAAGCCAAGTCCAAAGAGCCATCACCGTCGAAGTCCCCCACGGCCAATCCATGTACACCTTCCCCTACGGGTATATCAGGAGCCAAGCTAAAGCGCCCCCGACCCGCTCCTAACAACACAGAGAGGTTCGCACTCTTGGAATTGGCGACTACGAGATCCAGCCGAGCATCCCCATCCAGATCAAGAGAAGCCAGAGCCACCGGCCCCTCACCCACAGCACGCAGCCCCCCCTCGCGAAAGCCTCCCACACCATCTCCAAAGAGCAGCGTGATCGAATCCCCATGGAAGTTGGCCACGGCCAGATCCGGCCGCCCATCTTCATCAAAGTCGCCGGAGACCAGTGCCGCTGGCCAGCGACCCACCGGAGTCGTCGAGGCCGTCTCAAAGAGACCTTGCCCGTTGCCCAATAGCACCGTCACTTGATCGGAGCCCGCGTCAGCAACTGCCAGATCACTCGAGCCATCCCGGTTGAAGTCAGCCGAGGTGATGGCCGAGGCCCAGCGGCCAATACGGAGCTCATCTCCTTCTCGGAATCCTCGGCTCCCATCGTTCCATAGCAGGCGAACGCTTCCAGAGTCTAAGTGAGCGACGGCCAGATCCAGTCTCCCATCTCCGTCCCAATCGGCAGATGTTAGAGCTACCGGACGGCGCCCGACAGAGATCCTTTCTCCGCGGATCAAAGAACCTGCCCTTCCCCCACCGAAAAACAGCGAGACTTCATTGCTCTCACTGTTTGCTACGGCGACATCCAGCCTCCCATCTCCATCCAAATCGGCAGTGACCGCGCTCACAGGAGAGCGTCCCACGCGCAGATCTTGTGCGCTCATAAAATCGAGCACATGCACCGTCAAGGTCGCTGTACTGATAGCCCCACCCTGATCTGTGATGGTGAGTTGAACCGTAAAGCGGCCCCCTTGAGCATAGGTGTGTGTAGTGCGTGGTCCACTGGCGCTCTGCCCATCGCCGAAATTCCACTGGTAGCTCGTGATCGCATCGCCCTCCGGATCGAACGAGACGGAGCCATCAAAAGTGACCATCAGCGGTGGCCACCCCCTGATGGGCGAGGCGGTGAAAATCGCTTGCGGGGGTGGATTCCCCACTACGATGCGCACTCGATCCTGACCACGGGCCCCGAATGGATCACTGACCGTGAGCGTGGCAATATACACTCCATTTCGTCTGTACAGATGAGTGACCTTTGGCCCTTCGGCTCGTGTCCCGTCCCCAAAATCCCACTCATAGCGTATGAGCAACCCTTGGGGATCGAAGGAGAGAGAGCCGTCGAACTCCACCCGAAGCGGAGCGTCCCCTCGGGTCGGTGCGGCTTCGATAATGGCCACCGGCGGTTGGTTCCCCGTGAGAAGATCACAGCCAGTTAAGGCCAGCATCAAGAGCACATAGAGCCCAATCCCTCGCCATCTCACCATCTGCCTCCCCCCCCCACAGTGCGCAATTTGCTGAGAGAATCATAGAAGCGACGGCGAGGATTTGTCAACAGAGAATTGCTCTAGCGCAATACGATGAATTTCTTGATTTGCCTCGTGAGGATCTGACCGTTCAATCCACGCACCGTTACCACGTAGAAATAGAGCCCATTGGCCCAGCTTCTACCCCAAGCGATAGCGAGTCGATCCCCATGCACCCAGCCGCTGTCAAAGCGCTGCTTACCCGATAGATCGAAGACCTGAACCTGCAGGTTTTGAAGAGCACTCCCCTTCGCCTGAAAGAGAATGGACCCAGAGCTCATCTGAACAGTAACCGAGCTAGGCGGAAGGATTTCAAGCCACTCATCACCCTCGATGGGCTCTCCATTCATGCTCCCCGTGAGTCGATAGCGACCGGGTTCGACGGCCTCGGAAATAGAGAGTCGATAGATGACTTCGCGCGCTTCTCCCGGACCGATGGTAGGCCAGACCCACTGCGCTTGATTCAGGTCTTTCATGAACGTTATGCGCGCATCTCCTGGATCTATGGTCTCTAGGGAGAAACCCGCAGGGAGCTGTTCACTCAGTGTAAGGCTTCCAAAGGTCGCTGCGGGCATGTGCACGGCAATGCGCACTGTCACGCTCTCCCCGACTGTCACCTTCGAGTCCGACAGAGAACGAAGAGCCTGTGGTTGCCCCAGGAAGAGCTGGAGCTTTCCGGCTCCGCTCTCGACATCCGGCCCTAAAGGCTCAAGATCAATGGCATTGCGCTTCACCGCCTCCCAGAGCTGAGTCAGACTCCAATCGGGATGCTGAGACAGCAATAGGGCTGCAGCTCCTGCTACATGGGGTGCGGAGAACGAGGTACCAAAGTCACCTCGCACGCCATCGGGGGCCACCAGATCCGGCTTGATCCGCCCGTCGCTCGTCGGTCCCCGCGCACTGAAGCCTTCTACGATTCCCTCCTCCCAGAGAGAGGAACTCACAGCCCCTACGGCCAAGGCACACGTGCAATCCGCCGGGGCCATCACACTCCCATGAGGGATGGCCGGTGTGATCTCATGTCCCAGACTGAAGAGCTTCAGATTCACGGCTCGACTGACGCGCTTGGCTCGCACCTTCAGTTGGTATACACCCGGATCTTCTACCAGATAGTCGAGCGACTCACGCGGTGGGTCCAAGCCCTGCTGGCGCGTCTCAGAGGAAGCGACAATCTCCCCTGCTCCATTGAACAAGAAGAGATCGAGATCTTGAGCCGTCTGAGGCCAGTCATCCCACACCAAGACCAGACTGATCACCCCGCCAAAGCCGGCCCAGATGACCAGATTCTCGCGTTCGTAGCCGAACTCCGTCCAGCCATCGCGGTCGCGATCCTGGAAGCGCCCCATCCAATGGCTCTCGGCTTGATTGCCCGCGGCATTCACCCAAAGTATCCCAGCGTCAGCGGCCCGACGTGCGATCTCATCGACGAGACCCGTGCCATCGCCAAAGTTCGTGTCAAACCAGCCGAGCGAGTGATTGATGATGCGAACCCCCAGGCGAATCGCATCCCGAACGGCGTTCTCCAACTCGACTTCCGTTCCCTCTTCCCCCAGACTCATCAAGACAAGCTGAGCTTCCGGAGCCATCTCATGAACAATACGAGCCACTCGAGTCCCATGATCTGAGCCCATCTCAAGTCCTTGGCCGCCGTAATCTTTCGTTTGGTAGATGGCTCCGGCTTCGATCCACCCCTTGAGAATCGCCTCGCTGAGCCCCTGAAAGCCGGCGTCGATGACAGCCACTCTGATCCCTTGGCCGCGGAAGCCATAGCTATGAAAGAGCAGCGCCCCGGTGGGAAGGGTTCCCGTGCTGTAGTCGATATGCCTTAGAGGCCGAAACGTGTAGGGGCGGCGGATGAAAGAAATTCCCGATAACTGGGCGATCTCACGCAGATGCCTGAGAGGCAGTCGCGCTTTCAGCAGATACTCGCTCTCCGCTTCGATGATACCTCCTAGAAATCGAAGTGGAGCCGGATCGAACTGGCTTGATCTGCCTTCGGGCTCAATGATGACCCGGACATATTGACCGCTCGGGTCGAGGGAGATGCCGTGTTCTTGTGCCCAGATGGAGGCTCTTGGGCCGGTGAAGTCGAGCAGTTGCAGCAGAGCCCCTTCAATTCGAGCAGGAGTAGAGTTGCTCTCGTCCGCGTTCGCCCCTGATAGATAAAAGAGATTCAGACTCCAGATCCCGAGGAGGAGTAGGGTGAGTGGTCGAGGTTTCATTTTCATTCATTTAGAACTCAAAGGAGCGCCCAGCTCTTAGTCCTCCCTGCCGTAGGCCGCTCTGCGACATCCAAGAGAGTTTTCCACTGAGCTGGAAAAGAGCCAACTGAACATTGCCAGAGAGATCGAGAAGCCACAACGCCGGCGAGCCTGTGACCGTGCCCCCTAGCTTAAGACCCGATCGGTTCACATTCCCCGTGAGCAAGAGACTGGAAAACCCCTCCGGCCCCACACCCAGCCGGCCTTGCCAGAGATCACCAGTGCCTGTGGGCATCAACAAGCCATCTACGCTCAGATCTTGCCAGCCTTCCGGGCTGAAGCTCAGAGACCCTCCCAAGTGATTAGCGCCAAGCCCGAACTTACGCGTCCCACCCACCTTGAGCTCCTGCCAGCCCGAAGGCGTGAACTGCAGTGACACATCCGCATCGAACTCCCCCAGGGAGCGACTCAAACTCAGCGCTGCATCTAGCAATTGCGAATCGTCCGCAAGGAGATCCAACTGCCCAGAGAGTCCGAAAGTCATCTCATTGAACGAATGCTGAGCGGAGAACTGAAGAGGCTTCCAACCGGAGGGATCGATCTGCCCGTCCAGAGTCAGGCTCTCGCTCTCCCAATGGAACTTCTGACTCCATGTGGCGGCCTTGCCTTCCAGAACCTGTGCCTGTCCTTCAAGACTTAGCCCAAAGCCCGGGGGCTTCCATAGGCTCTTTAGGGTCCAGGTCCAACCCTCTTGGAAAGAGAGGCTCCCTTGGAGGTCCAGCTGGAAGTCAGGTCGCTGACGGGAGGCTTGTAGCTGCAAGACGAGCCCCTCTTGGAAGTTCAGCCCCAATCCCACGCGGTCTTCCCCAAAGTTCAGCGTCTCGGATAGGCTCCAGCGCAGACGCTCTCCCTGATAGCCCGCATGGGCAAAGAAGCTCCAGATTCCTTGGCTGAGCGTGGCTTCCACGTAGAGTTCCACTCCGGAACCCACAGTGAAGTTCGCTCCCAAAGCGGCATCCAGGCGTGCATTTTCTTCTGCCAAGCCGCTCCAGGGCAGAAGGAACACCACAAGCACTGCACACCAAGCTGGTCTCATGGCTTCGTGAGTTGCTGCCTCAGAAGATCTCCGCCAGCGGAATCTCCAACCCCGCCAGCAGGGAAGATCTCAAGACTTGCCGCTTCTCGTAGAGTCCCGCCCGCCGATAGCCCCTTGTCCCCAGCTGAAGCACCTCGATCGTTTCCATCTCGGGATCGACCAGCCAGTACTCCTTCACCCCATGGCGCGCATAGAGGGTGCGCTTGTACGTGCGATCCTTCTCTGCGGTAGTAGGCGAAAGGACTTCCACGACCAGATCCGGTGCGCCTCGGATCTCATCTGCATAGATAATGCCGTGCCTGGCCTCAGAGATGAACAAGATGTCCGGTTGGACCACACGTTCGTCTCCGGCTTCTCCGAGCACCACATCCAAAGGTGCTACGTAGACTCGGCCTACCTGATGCTCCCGCACAAATCGATACAGAAACGAGGCCAGTCCGATCGAGATCCACTGATGGGGCTCTCCCGGCGAAGGGGGCATGGGGACCAACTCTCCTTCTAAGAGTTCGTACCGCTCACGCTCTGAGTACGGCAGGCTCTTGTAGTCCTCATAGGTGAACTTGATTGGGGTCTGCACTTCTCCCATGAGCGATCACCGCTTGGAGTCTACTTCCTTCTCTTGAGGATGTCAACGAAATTAAGCTGCCTAGAACCATCCGTTAATCCGTTCTCATCTCACATCCGTTGACAGATAGCCCCAAAAGCCAAAGCCCCCGAGCGTATTGCCGGGGGGCTTCTCAACTCCGTCCGTGATTTAGCTGTCAGCTTTCAGCCCTCAGCTAGCGATCAGCTACGCCTTTGCTGACTGCTGATCGCTGACCGCTGACAGCTCTTACCGCTGGACGACCAACTTTCTGACCTCGGTGCGGAGGACCTTATAGGCTCTCCACTTCGCCGGACTCTTTGATGATCCGATCCTTCGTGATGATGGCTGCTGCATAGGAGCGTGCTGTTGCTGCGATAATCCGGTCATGAATCTCTACGATGCCTTTTAGCTTCACGGTCTCCTCGAAGATCTCCGGGCTAAAGCCGATGATCTCAAAACTTGGCTTCTCCTTGATGAGTCTATACATCTCTGGAAAATCGAATTCGATTTTTTGTTTCTCGGCAATATCTAAGGACTCTGAAAGCACAATGGTCGGTACAAGGAGCCTACCGCCTTGTATCAGGCATTCATCAATAACTTCTTTGACTTTGCGCTTCAACCTCTTGCTGCCGATGAAGTACCAGATTAACGTATGGGTGTCCAGCACGTAATTCACTTAGAGGTCCTCCAAATCCCGAAAGAGGGATCGTTTGGCTTGCTCGATCATCTCCTCAGTGATATCTCCCCCTTTCACACTGCCATAGAGGGAAGATGCTCTCTTATGGCGGGTCAATTTGGTATCCCTGATTAGCTCACGCTTCAAGAACTCTAACTCCCTTTCAATGGCTCGGATTCTCTCCATGAGTACTTTCGTATCTAAGCCGGTTCGGCTCATAAGGTCACCACCTCTGCAACCATCATAATCAAGGGGAGATCCCCCTGCCACTAAGAGGGGAAAACCAAAGCCCCCGAGCGTGCGCCCGGGGGCTTCTCAGTTCCGTCCGTGATTTAGCTGTCAGCTTTCAGCCCTCAGCTAGCGATCAGCTACGCCTTTGCTGACTGCTGATCGCTGACCGCTGACAGCTCTTACCGCTGGACGACCAGCTTTCTGACCTCAGTGCGGAGGACCTGGCCGTCGTAGCCCTTGGCCTGGCCGAGGTAGAGGTATTAGAAGATCTCCGCCAGAGGAATCTCCAACCCCGCCAGCAGGGAAGATCTCAAGACTTGCCGCTTCTCGTAGAGTCCCGCCCGCCGATAGCCCCTTGCTCCCAGCTGAAGCACCTCGATCGTCTCCATCTCGGGGTCGACCAGCCAGTATTCTTTCACGCCATAGCGGGCGTAGAGGGTGCGCTTGAGCGTGCGGTCCCGCTGAGTCGTGGCTGGTGAGAAGATTTCCACCACCAGATCTGGTGCGCCTTGGACTACGCCCTCGCGCACGATCCCCAGACGCACCTTCGAGATGAACATCAGGTCCGGCTGCACAACATCATGCTCGGAGAGCACGACGTCCAGAGGGGCAAAGCGGACTTCTCCCAGCCCTCTTGCGCGTATATGTGAATCGAGAAATCGGAATAAAGCCGCAGAGATCGATTGATGAAACCAGCTGGGTGCTGGGACCATCACCAACTCCCCCTCCAACAGCTCATAGCGCCGGGTTTCCGACTCCGGCAAGTTCTTGTAGTCCTCATAGGTGAACTTGATTGGGGTCTGCACTTCTCCCATGAGCGATCACCGCTTGGAGTCTACTTCCTTCTCTTGAGGATGTCAACGAAATTAAGCTGCCTAGAACCATCCGTT
>JBBIPG010000027.1:0-28713 GCA_037442925.1 Candidatus Fraserbacteria bacterium
CTACAAAATTGCGGGTTTTGTCTACCCCAGGTAGGGAAAACAAGCGCCTTGAGCCAAGATCAAGGGCTCGATTGTGCCTCAGGACTGTTCAACGCGGGTCCCATCGCGGTTGGGTTTGACCATCTGGTCCTTGGAACCTGTGGCCCTGATGGCTACCTCTACTGGGCAGAGCGCGGAAAGCAACGGATCATTAGGGTGAGCCAAGATGGTCGGCAGGTTACGCAGGTTTTCAAGACGCTAGGACAAGATCCATGGGATGCTCCCGAAGGCCCTAGCTTCGATGGTCAAGGCAATCTCTACTGGACGAATACAGGCATAGGTGGAGTTTGGCGACTGGAGGGGGCGAACCCAGCTAATCAAGCAGTTCAGATAGTTCGCCAGTTCGGTGTTCCCGGTGGTTGGATTGCTGGCGGAGGAACAGCTGTTCTTACGAAAGGCCCTTATGCTGGTGATGTAATCGTGGCGAGCCTAGAAAATGATGCTGTCTATAAGGTCAAGCCATCTGATTTCTGCACCGTTGCTGGCCAGACTAACTGCGGACGACCGGAAGTCTTTCTTCGGGAAAACCTGAACCGCCCGTACGGGCTTGCAACCAATAGCCAAGGCGAGATCTTCGTTGCTAACGCTGGTGCACAGCTATTCTACATAACCAGATTCGCTCCTGATGGAAGCTTCTTAGGAGATTTCGTTACGGTGGGAAGTGGAGGAGTAGCGATTGCCTTTGATTCGCAGGATAACCTCTGGGCAGTCACTAGCAATGCTCTTTTCAAGATCAGCCCTTCCGGTGAAAAAACGCTAGTAACATCCGTTCCAAATTATGGATCGGGCATTGCCATTTGCATGGATTCCACAGCCAGCTCTTCAACAAGCTCACCAATTGCCTTTCCTCGCTTTCCTCTAGAGCTGACAAGCCTATGGCTTGCTTTGGGGTTATACGCGCTCGGGAGGAGGAAGTCTCCCAAGGACATTAGAAACTGACCACACTGCTCCGAGAGTTGATTGCCCGACTGGGAACAGGAGTACAGGGCTTGTGAACACAAGGGCTTGATATGTACGGCAAATTGCCGTATAATTGACAACGCCAGAAAGGAGTTGGCAATGACTGCCACTAGAGCGCAAAAGCATATGAATACCAAGAAAGCTCGCTTGGAAATACGGGTGACAGCAGAACAGAAGGAACTCATCGAACAAGCTGCTGCTATCAATGGTCGCTCAACGACAGACTTTGTAATCAGCGCTGTTCAGGAAGCGGCCAAACGAACTTTGAAAGAGTACGAGGAAATGAGCCTCACAAAGCGTGATCGAGTCGCTTTCGTTACAGCTCTCGTTGATGTTCCCACACCTGCTCCTCGCCTCAGAGAAGCGGCAAGACGTTACAAGAGAGCTCTGGCTCACTGAATGCCCGAATCCGATGCACCGAGATATGTCGTTGAGCCATTTCGCAAGGGCCGACATGATCGCTCAAGTTTCTCTTGTGGAATTGAGTCGTTGGATCGCTATCTGCATCAGCAAGTAACCCAAGATCTCAAGCGCAAAATATCTGCCCCCTTCGTGCTTGTTGAGGAGGGTCGATAGACCAGACGCGTCAGGGAAAAGGATTGGGAGAGTTCCTGCTCATGGACGCTCTACAGCGAAGTCTAAACCAGACGGATAAGGTAGCTTCGTTTGCCGTTGTAGTGGATGCCATAAATGAAAATGCACGACGCTTCTATCTCCATTTTGGGGTTCAACCCTTCCAGGATCGTCCGGATAGATTATTCCTACCCATGAAGACTATAGAACAGCTTTTCAATGAGTGAGGTATGACTTTTTCTTCAAATCGATTACGAATGAGTCCTGCGGGTTGAGACGAATGCCGCACCCCCTGTATTGGCAAAGAATAACAGCAACGCAAGCACATTGAGAAGCCCACCCCACTGGCGTCCCGGAAACCAATCCAACAGATCTCCCGTGATGCGCAAGAGCAGCGAAACGTGCAAGAGAGCTACGTGAGCGTAGAAGGTGGATCGAAAGGCTACAGCCCGCCCTAGAATGGCGGGGAAGATGATCGGCGCGTGCCCAAAGATCATGGAGAAGACGAAACCCATAAAGAAAGCGTGCAACACTGCATCATATCTTGGCCCCGTGATGACCTCACCAAATGTGAATGCCAAGATTCCACTTACTCCTAACCACACATAGCCTACGAGCAAACAGATGGCTATGAAGCGAGGCAAGCCTGATTGTTTCACTGTGCGCAAGGCGATGTCATGGCTCAACAGCCAGAGTGCGAGAGCAACCATGCCCCCGCCGACAATGCGAACGCCCACATTCAAGTCCACACTGACCCAGATCAGTCCCCCCAGCAAGAGAGCCACGGAGACCACAAAGACGCTTCGGCTCAGTTTGGATAGGCGAAGCAGACGAGCCAACTCCAGTCGCTCTCCCGCAATCGTCAAGACCAAGAAGCCAATCCACCAGACGACAACAGTGTGCATCGGCCATCCGGCAAGCCAAAGACTATTCCCCACAAGATACGTCAGCGCTCCGAGAATCAGAATCACGGTGTGAAAGGCTACCTCACGAGCAAAGATGATCATCAAAATGACTGCCAATCCCACACTGCCTAGAGTCGTCAACAATGCGCCCGCAAAACTTGGCAGACCCACAATCAAGATCAAAGCACCCAACCCAGTGAGCAAGGGCGCTGCATACGCCCAAAGGCTCCCCAATGCGACGGCCCGCTCCAAGCTGATCACCGTACCGACGAACCCCGCAACTATCAATGGGCCATGCAGAGTCAATAGGGGTTGCAGCACGGGCAAGCTCCAACCCAGACGCACAAGCCCTCCCCATAGCCCTGCCAAGAGAGCTACCATGCCAAGTGCCAGCAAAGGAAATCGCAGTTGAGTTCGTGACGGCATTGAGCATCCCCCTACTCGATTGTGCTCATTCATGGCACCATACCATGACGCTGCTCATTTGGCCAAGTATCCTGGCCGTACTATACTCAACACCATGACACAGACTATGCGCGCGGTGGTAAAAGCCAAGTCCAGTCCCGGGCTGGAGCTGCGTGATGTTGCGCTGCCAAAGATAGGCCCCCGCGATGTTCTGGTCAAAGTGAAAGCAGCTTCGATCTGCGGAACGGATTTGCACATCTACCGCTGGGATCCTTGGGCTCAAGCGCGCATCAAGACTCCGCTCGTGATGGGACATGAGGCCTGCGGTGAGATCGTCGAGGTTGGCCGCGACGTCACGGAAGTAAGAGTAGGGGACTACATCTCTGCCGAAAGCCACGTCATTTGTGGCATCTGCGATATGTGTCGCACGGGGCGGGGACATCTGTGTAGAAACACGCGTATTCTCGGGATCGATCGCGATGGCTGCTTTGCGGAATACGTGGCGATCCCGGCCATCAACGCCTGGCAGAATCCCCCGGATATGCCTCCAGAGATCGCCTCACTTCAGGAGAACTTCGGGAACGCGGTGCACACCGCCTTCACAGCCGATGTGCGAGCTAAGAAAGTGCTGGTCACCGGCTGCGGACCCGTAGGTCTTATGACCATTGCCGTAGCCAAGGCCATTGGAGCGCGGGCCGTCTACGCAACAGACATCAGTCCCTATCGCTTGCAGCTCGCTATCGAGATGGGAGCCGATGGCGCCTTCAACTCGCGCGAGATCGATGTGGTCCAAGCGATTCGCGATGTCACGGAAGGCGAGGGTGTGGATGTGGTATTGGAAATGTCCGGTGCACCCTCTGCACTGCGTGAGGGTTTTCAGCTGCTCAAGCCTGGAGGCGATGCGGCTTTGTTAGGGCTGCCCGGTCGCCCGGTGGAGTTCGATTTCGACAACTTGCTCATCTTTAAGGGACTTACTGTCTATGGCGTGATCGGCCGGCGCTTGTGGGAGACGTGGTACCAGGCGCGCGGATTGATGCGTGCCAAAGCACTCGACTTAAGCCCTGTAGTCACTCATCGATTCCCTCTAGAGGACTTCGAGAGGGCCTTCGAGCTGATGATCTCTGGCCAATGCGGCAAGGTCATTCTTCTGCCCTAGATTCTACGTCCGCGCGTCGATCACGTTAATCCCTTTGTCTTTGAGCTCCTTCACGATGGGGCGCCAATCGTAGTGATCCATGCGGATGACAATCAAGACATACCCTTCTTCGTGAGGGCATTTGTCACAGGTGACCACGCTCAGCACGTTGACCTCGTAGGATTTGATGACGTTAAGAGCCTCGGCTAACGCTCCGGGGCGGTCCTCCAACTCGAGCGTGAGGCGAGTCCCATCACGCCCGATTCCCATAACCTCGATCAGAACACCGAAGATGTCGGATTCTGTGATAATGCCGACGAGTTTGTTCTTGTCAAGCACAGGGAGGCTGCCCACTTTGTGCTTTCTCATGAGGAGCGCTGCCTGCTCAATGGTCTCATCCGGCGAGATGGTAATGAGATGATCCGCGGGGGTCATGGTCTCTTCGACCGTGATGCGAGCCAATAAGTAATTGAGCTCCCAGATGCTGAGCGAAGTGGCACCCGAAGGTCCGGCCTCCTGAATGTCCCCTTGCGTGATGAGGCCGACCAGTTTGCCTTTCTTGAGCACGGGCAGTCGGCGCACGATGTGCTGCTTCATCACATCTCGCGCCTCGAGGATGGGCATTTCTGGAGGGACGGTGATCACATCCTTCGTCATCCACATTCGTACGAACACGCTTAGGGCTCCTTTCGCTCGCCTCTCATTCCGGTGGTAGTGGGCCTATTCTAAGTGAAGAGTTGTGAGTGCACAATGATCTAGATCATGAAACGGGGCAATGGTTGTTGAGTTAGCCATTCATGTGTGTGATAGAGCATCTAGTAGACGAGCCAGTGTGGACTTCGCGATTATGCAGAAACCGGCTCCACCGGGCGGACGTGGGCAATCTCGCGGGGACCAATGGGGCGTACTTGAGAAGCGAAGAGCGATACGACAGCGACAGTTTCCCCATCGAGCGTCATGAATTCCACTTCATAGCCTGCGCCGCCCTCATGCACTAAGACGATTGTGCCGATGTCGCCGCGCTTCAATCCGTGCTCGGGCAGGTCGGTTGTCAGTACAATACTGTCGAGTTCTCGCATTTCTCTTTCTGCACTCCTCCAGGTGTCCGATGAATTCTATCCTCAACCAGCTGATCTTTTCAACGGGTAGGCTGTGGCCAAACGCGGTATAGTTTGCCCACGTTCCACAAACCAGACGACCCGTAAGTATGGCGTTCGTCCGTTTGGTGTCTGAAGGGCCCCTTCAACAATGTAACGCGTGCCAAAAGGGCTTTGCTCTGTTTTGACCATTGGTTTGGGCATGGGCTAAAGTTAAGTGCATGAAGCGACGCAGAGTGCTACAGACCTTGGGTGAAAAGCTCTTTGACCTGGGAAACCTTGCGGCAGCTGCGTTGCTCTTCGGCAAGGCTCTCGCCCCCCAAGAGGTGCCAACTTCGGCTTTGATCATTGGCGAACTATCTTTGTTGGTCTTTATTTATTGGGATCGATTCTGCTATACTTGGGGGCGGAGGAAGAACAATGACCGAGTTGAGTTGGTTCTTACTCGCCATTGGGTTGTCCGCACTGGCAATAAGCGTAGCAGCAATCCTGTGGGCTCGCCGTGGCGAGAACCCTAAACGTTGAAATCTACCCTCTACCGAAGTTCCCCTCACATGTGATAGAGCATCCAGTAGACCAGCCAACCCGTGACGGCCACATAAAGCCAGAGAGGCAGAGTGAGACGAGCAATCTTCTTGTGATTCGCAAAGTCGCTTCTCAAGGCGCGACGTAGCGTGATGATCACCAAAGGAACAATGGCAATGGCCAAAAGCATGTGAGAGAAGAGCACCGCAAAGTACACCAGACGGATCGTGCCCTGCCCCTCAAAGGGTTTAGAACCCAATAGCGCCCAGCGCAGGACGTAGAAGATCAAGAACAGCGCGGCAAAAATAGTAGCCGTGATCATGCTGCGCTTGTGCCATGAGATCTTTTTCTGCTTGATGAAGATGAACCCCAGGACAAGACAGAAGCCACTTGTCAGAATGAACGCCGCATCGAGAGTAGGTAAGATCTCATGAAGTGACATCACTAGCCACGGCCGTCAACGAGCATAAGCATCGAAAGCACTGCCAGATACAGCGTAGAGTAAAGGAAGAGCGACCGCGTGAGGCGATCCCGTTGTGGGCTGACAAGCACGAGGACCGCTAAAGCCACAAAGCCCAATCCCAGAATCGAAGCGACCACCAGATAACCCCATCCCACGACACCCAAGGGATAGAGCATGAGCGAAACGGGCAACAGCACGACAGCATAGAGCAGGATCTGACGATATGTCATGTCCGGCCCGTGGATGACGGGCAATATGGGAAACCCTGCCCTACGGTATTCGTCTATTCGCAAGAGCCCAAGAGCCCAAAAATGTGGTGGCTGCCACAAGAAGAGAATGGCAAAGAGCACAATGGCTCCCGGCTCGATCTGGTTCGTAACAGCAGTCCAGCCGATCACGGGAGGGAGCGCGCCCGCAACTCCACCCACTACAGTGCATAGAGGTGTCATCCTCTTGAGCCAAGCCGTGTAGATCCCCACGTAAAAGAGAATTGCCAGGAGCGCCAGCAGTGCACTCAAGAGATCGACGAAAATGGCCAGCATCACGAAGGAAATCAGGCCTAGAGACCCCCCGAAGACCAACGCTTCCGAAGGTCGTAGGCGTCCGGAGGGAAGCGGTCGCTGCCGCGTTCGCTCCATGACAGCATCCAGATCGCGGTCAATGAAATTATTCAGAACAGCAGCCGAAGCAGAGGCCATCCCTGTACCCAGAAGCGTAAAGAAGACCAACTCAAACGAGGGGACGCCGCGAGCGCCCAGCCAGAGTCCGGCCAGAGTCGTGACCAGCACAAGAAACGTGATGCGCGGTTTCGTGAGGTTTACATAATCTGCCAGAACTTGACGAAGCGGAAGCGCTTGAGCTTGCATCAGAGAGCAGCCTCCTGTGCAGCAGCCGTTGGTATACGCGCCCATAAAGCCATGCGCGTTCCCAGGAAAACGAGCGTCCCAAGCAAGATGAGAGCCACTCCCAGATGGGCGGTCGTCGCATGGGTAGATAGCAAGGTGGCAACGGAGAGCATGCCAAGCCCGATCTGAACGAGGACAGCAACCATCGCTGTCAAAGCGGCTTTCCGTAGCGTTGGGTCTTGAGTGGCGCGCAGCGTCCGACTGCCTGCTACATGAACGAAGCCCAGTACGACCAAAGCGCCCACTCGATGCAGCAGTTGGATCAGGACGGGACCTTTATGGGGAAGCCCCAGACACAAGAATATATCGGGACAGGCAAGCCCGGCTCCACTGTGGCGGACATACGCTCCTAACACCATCTGCGCGAAGGTGACCCCGGCCGCCAGCCAGATGAGTATCTGCGGGTTTTTGGCTGTGAAAGCTTCTGATGATCCCCCTCTGTGGAACGCAAGGGTGCTCATCGCGATCAAGACAGCAAAGAGCGCCGTACCCACAGCCAAGTGAGTTGTAGAGACTTCTTGGGGTAGTTCCAGGCGCACTGTCATTGCACCTAGGATCACCTGCGCCAAGAGTAGCAGAACGGCGATTCCTCCCAAAGCCGACATGGGTGGAATGCTGGGTGCCTGTCTCCCAGCGACGATAGTCGCCAAGAGTACGAGTATCCCCGTGAGTCCCGCGATCAAACGATGAAACCACTCGATGAATACAGCGGGTTCACTGAACGACGGGATGAGTTGCCCACGGCAAAGAGGCCAATCGGGTCCACAACCTAGGCCGGAGCCCGTGCTGCTCACAATGCTCCCCAGAAGGAGTAGCAAGTAGACGGAAATCGCCGAGCCGAGCACAAGAGGTTTCAGCATCTCAGTTCTCCGTGGTGAGACTCTTGATATACTCGATGATGGCCTGGATCTCTTCGTCGCTGAGGAAGGTAAAGGGAGGCATCACAGGCGAGAAACCTTTCACGATCTTGGCAGCAGGGTTCACAATTGACTCTTTCAAATATGCCTCGTCGGCGATCACCGCCGCGCCGCCTTCCAGCTCGCGTGTACTTCCGTACAGCCCCTTCCAGCTAGGGCCGACGAGTCTGTTGCCCGTGCTCGAGTGGCAGCTCAAACAGCCGTTGCTCTGCGCCAGCTGCTTTCCCAGCTCGACAAGATTACCCGATTGCGCGCTAGGCGTTTCTCTCACAGGTTGTTGAGACACTTCTGCAGCATACTCCGTCTGCCGAACACCCAGGACATACTTGCCTTCGCTGAGAGCGAAGATCACGAGCGCCAGCAGCAACGTCACCGGCAGCACGATGGCGTAGACAAGACTGGGTCGTTCCCAGCGCATCTGCATGAAGTACCGCACTCCTAAAGTAGCCTGAAGGAGGGCGATGGCCGTAAAGAGAAATCGCCGAAGCCACAAAGGCTCGATCTCTAAGAGGAAGATCGCATAGGAAAGAGTGACGAGGGCAACAACGATGCCCCACACCCTGAGATATGTACCGATCGGCAAGTTCTTCTCGTCGTTGTTGTTCATGCGATTTCCCCTTGCTAGAACAGATAGAAGAACGGGAACAGGAAGACCCACACGAGGTCCACAAAGCCCCAGTAGAGCCCGACGAGTTCTACACCCAGATAATCCCCCTTCTTGTCATAGACACCGCGAGCGATGCGTAGAGCCACGATGGCGAGAAGAAGAACTCCAATGCTTACGTGAAGGCCATGGAAGCCAGTGAGCGTGAAGAAGGAAGCTCCGAACTGCGGTGCGCCCCATGGGTTGGACCACGGCCGGGCACCCTCGCGGATCAAGTTCGTCCACTCCACGCCCTGCAAACTGACAAAGAGCGCTCCCAGTAGTGCCGTAAGCGCCGTAAACAGTGCCGCCTTCGCACGATCATGTCGAAGCCCATAGAGCACGGCAAGGGCCATCGTGCCTCCGCTGCTTAGGAGAATGAGCGTCATAAGAGCCACAAGGAGAAGTGGAATTTCAGCCCCGCCGATAGGCAAGGCAAAGACTTCGCCCGCGTTCGGCCACGGCGCCGCAGCGGCAAGCCGAGCCGATGCATACGCCGATAAGAAACTTCCGAAGACAAAGGCGTCTCCCAGAATGAAGATCCACATCATGGCTTTGCTCCAGCGGACCTGGAAGGCCCGGCGGTCCGAGGCCCAGTCCGCAAAGAACGCTCGAAGCGGAGTGATCCGCTCCGGCTGCTCGTGATGCATCTCGTTCTTCCCTCCCCTTATGAGATCTCAAACCAAAGGACGCCGAAAACCACAAGCCAGATCAGCATAAGAAAATGCCAGTAGATGGCGCACAACTCGATGCGCAGATGTATCATAGATGTAGCGTTCTTGTGCCAGATCAGCGTGGCTGTTGTCCAGCCCCAGGCTACCATGCCCCCCAGAACATGCATGCCATGGAGCGCCGTAAGCAGATAGAAGAAGCTACTGGCCGCGTTGGTGGCCAAGAAGTATCCCGCGAGACTCATCTGCTGCCAGGCCATGATCTGTCCAGAAAGAAATAGAACAGTCAAGACTCCCGCTGTGACCAACAAGAAGCGCATCGTCAAAGGATCTCTGCGACGAGAGGACCGGCGTGCCCACTCCCACACGCCGCTGCTTATCATAAGCAGACTGGTGTTCAGCCAGAGGATCCCCGGCAAGGGCAGCGAGCGCCAGTCGGGTCCTCCCCTACGGACCGTATAGGCGCTCAGCAGCATCAAGAACACGACCGTGGCCGTAGCCAAAAAGAGCCAGAGCGCGATCTTGCCCGCGGGCAGCGAAGATCCCCATCCTCCGCCGCCTCGGAAGCCATCTCCCCAGCTTCCGTCTCCGTCGTTGCCCGTAAGAACGACGCCCGCTTCTTCTCTAGGCATTGTTCGTAGCTTGAGTGTCATCGCTTTGCTCCGGCTCTGGCAGGGACGCCGTCTACCGTCTGTGGGATGTAGTCTTCGTCAGCACCAGGGACGCTGTAATCGTAGGCCCAGCGATAGACTATCGGCTCGTTGGGTCCCCAGTTGCCGTGGGGTGGCGGGGTCGTGGGCGTCTGCCACTCCAAGGTCGTGGCCTGCCATGGGTTCGCAGAAGCCTTCTTACCCTTGATCGCACTCCATATCAGATTGAAAGCAAAGACGAGTTGAGCTGCACCCACCACCAGCGCAACCACGGTCATGAAGGCGTTTAGCCCGTTGAGAGAAGGGGGCAATGTGTCAATGCCACTGAAGGAGTAGTAGCGGCGTGGCACACCCGAAAAGCCGAGCCAGTACATGGGGAAGAAGATCAAATAGGCGCCGATGAAGGTGACCCAGAAGTGGATCTTCCCCATGGCTTCACTCATCATCCGCCCGCAAGCCTTTGGAAACCAATAGTAGATCCCGGCGAAAATGCCGAAGATGGCCGAGACCCCCATCACGAGATGAAAATGCCCCACGACGAAGTAGGTATCTGTCAGGGGCACGTCCACGACGATGTTACCCAAGAAGAGTCCGGTCAGTCCTCCTGCGACGAAAGTGCTGACGAAGCCGATCGCGTAGAGCATGGCGGTCGAGAAGTGCAGATTGCCTTTCCAGAGAGTCAGCAGCCAGTTGTACGTCTTAACAGCCGAGGGAATGGCGATGGCCAGCGTAGCCACCGCGAACCAGTAACCGAAGTAAGGGTTCATGCCGCTGACGAACATGTGATGGGCCCAGACGACGAAGCTGATCCCACCAATGGCCAGAATGGAGAGAATCATGGCTTTGTAGCCGAAGATGGGTTTGCGGGCGCGGTTGGCGATGATGTCCGAGACGATGCCCATCGCCGGCAGAATCACGATGTAGACTTCCGGATGCCCGAAGTACCAGAAGAGATGCTGGAAGAGAATGGGGTTCCCTCCCTCATGGCCGATCTGCCTCCCGAAGAGATTGACCACGGGGATGAAGAAACTCGTGCCAGCCATGTTATCGAGCAGAAGCATGACGCCACCCACAAAGAGCGCCGGGAAAGCCAGTAGAGCCAGCGCCGCAGCCACAAAAATACCCCACACGGAGAGGGGCATGCGCATCAGGGTCATGCCCTTCGCACGCGCTTGTAGCACTGTCGTCACGTAGTTCAGACCTCCCATGGTGGCCGATGCGACGAAGACAGCCAGCGAGATGAGCATGAAGCGGATGCCCCACTCCGCACCCGGCGAGGCTCCCGGCAGAGCCGATTGCGGCGGGTAGAGAGTCCAGCCGGCTCCGGTCGCATCCCACAAGCCGACAAACAGCAAGATCACCGAGATGAGATACGTCCAATAGCTCAGCATGTTCAAGAAGGGGAAGGCCATATCCCGAGCCCCGATCATGAGTGGGATGAGGTAGTTACCGAACCCACCCAGAAGCAGCGCCGTCAGCAAGTACACGACCATGATCATGCCATGCTGGGTGACAAACTGTAGATAGTTCTCCGGCTGAATGAACGAGAACTGTCCGGGGAAGCCCAGCTGCAAGCGGATCAACCAGGAGAAGACCATGCCTACACCCCCGACCAGCAGCGCCGTGATCGTATACTGCAGGGCGATTACTTTATGATCCTGACTGAAGATGTATTTGCTCCAAAGACTCGTCGGCTCGTGATGGCCCGTGTGTTCCACATGAACCTCGTGTCCTGAGGCCGGTTGCGCCATGCTACGTTTCCCCCTCACTTCGTACTTACTTCATTGTGGCGCCCATCGTCTGGCTGACGGTGGGCTGCTCAGTGAGCCATTTCTGGAATTCTGTTTCACTCTCGACAATCAAGTGGCCCTGCATATTGAAATGACCGATGCCGCAGAGCTCTGCACAGAGAACTTCAAAGGTGCCCGTCTCCGTGGGGGTAACCCAGAGGCGGGTCACCAAGCCCGGCACGGTATCCATCTTGATGCGGAACTGGGGCACATAGAAGCTGTGAAGGACGTCCTTGGAGCGCAGCTCCAGTAGCACAGGTTTCCCAACCGGCAGATGGAGCTGACCGCCAGGCGAGATCAACACATCGTCTTGGCTGGCTGGATCTGCGAGATCCATTCCAAATGGGTTCTCGGCACTGATGAGCTTTGGGTTCGCGCCGCCCAGCTTCCCATCCTGGCCGGGATAACGGTAGCTCCACATCCATTGCTGGCTGAGGACCTCTACTACCAACGCATCCTGGGGTGGCCGGATGAAGTTGGAGTAGACGAAAAGACCCGGAGCAACCAGTATGACAATGCCGATGCCGGTGAGGACGATGAGCCATTTCTCCAGTCTGTGATGCTCGGGCAAGAACGTGGCTTTCATTCCTTGGCGACTACGATAGCGCCAGAGAAAGTAAGCTAGAGCCACATTCACGCCGATGAACGCTACTCCGGTCACGATGAGCGTGATGATGAGCATCGTGTCCAAGGCGCCCCAGTTCGAAGCCAGAGGAGGCAGCCACCAGATCCCGCTTACGGTCACCACCACGGCTACAACCACGAACAGAATAGAAACAATTGCCAGAGCAATCCCCTGCATAATGGTCGCAATTTTATAACAGGGCGCCGCCTGCCGCAAGTATAACCCATGCCGTCAGAAAGCAAAGCACAACTTGTAAAATGAAATCCCGACAGAATGGGGGAGCATAGGACGAGGGGAGTATGATATGATCAAGACACGGCTCGCAGGCTCGGCATGGAAACTGCGTAGATCATGGCGTGCTCTGGTGGTCGTGTCCATTGCCTTTGGCGCCGTGAGTGGCATGTACTATGGGTACTTCAGCAGCCCGGGGGAGGTGGCAGCCATCTACGAGGACGATTGGCAGGGACCGGCATTGGTCATTGCCCCCCACAACGACGATGAGGTGTTAGGCGCTGGCGGTGCGTTGCAACATCACAGCCGCCAGGGCGATCGCGTAACGGTGGTCTTACTCACCAATGGGGATGGCCAATATCGCGGTCCGTTCCGGAGCCGGACGCAAGCCATCCAATTCGGCTATCATCGCCAGGAGGAAACACGTAAAGCCCTCGAACACCTGGGAGTTCCCGAGGCGAACGTGTACTTCTTAGGTTACCCCGATCGCGGACTGGCCCAGCTCTGGGACAGCTATTGGAGCTGCAACCGCCTATACACCTCTCCCCAGACGGGCATGAACTCTTCACCGTATGCGAACAGCTACACGCTCCAGGCGCCTTACTGTGGGATGTCTGTCGTGCGTGATCTGAAGGCCATTCTGGAACGTGAAAAGCCGAAGACCCTCTATCTGCCGCATCCGAACGATACTCATCCGGACCACTGGAGCGCATATACCTTCACGATGTACGCACTCGAACAACTCAAACTGGAGCACCCAGATGACCCCAGCTACAGCCAAGTTCGCTTGTTCTCGTATCTGGTCCACTACGGACGGTGGCCCATGCCCCGGGGGGTATTCCTGAATGCCCAGATCAAGCTGCCCCGCTCGCTCTCGCTTCTCGATACCCGGTGGCTGGCTCTCTCTCTCCCCCCAGAAGATGCCTGGAGAAAGTATCAAGCCATCTTGCACTATCACTCCCAAGTCCAATACATGCTGCTCTATCTCATGAGTTTTGCGCGTCGCAATGAACTCTTCGGGGAAGTCCCCACCCTGCAACTGCCTCAAGAAGATTACACCCTCTCCTACCCCGATCCGAAGCAGTCGATCTTCCTGGGGAGTCTGCGAGGCTACAACGACATCAAAGCGGTTCATCTTACAACGAAGGCAGAGGATCGCTTGGTCATCGAAGTCGAATTCTTCGAGCCCCTACGCTCCACAAGCGATGTACTTGTGCATCTTAAGACCCTGGGAGCAGCGCCCTCAACCTCAACAGAGTGGCGATTCCTGCGTACCGGTGGCAAGCTCTATCTCAACGGCGAGCCGTTCGTGGGGTCCGAAGTCGTGCAGAATGTGCGTCAGAATTTCTACTGGCTCAGCCTGCCTCTAGACAAGCTGGGCAATCCTCAGGCCTTCCTCATCGGAGCGGAACTGATGCGTAGAGGTGTGACCTTCTCCAGAGCTGCCTATCGCTTGGTAGAACTGATACCGGCTTCGTCCTTAGCGACTCACTAAAGGGGAACCGTCTATGGCAGAACTGCCCATTCCTTCACACTTCGACCCAAATCGAATCGGCCAAGTCTGGAGGGTGCCTTATCAGCAACGTGCGGAAGAAGCCCGTCGGTGGGCGAACGAGTACAAAATACGTCCGGCGGCCGAGGATCGATTCAAGATCTGCCTTGTAGCTGTGGACGTACAGAACACATTCTGCATCCCTGATTTTGAATTGTATGTGGCTGGGCGCTCGGGTACGGCGGCCATGGACGATAACCGTCGATTGTGTGAGTTCATCTATCGCAATCTGGGAGTGATCACTCAGATTGCTCCTACCATGGATACGCACCAAGCGATGCAGATCTTCCATTCCATCTTTCTCATCAACGAAAAGGGCGCGCATCCGACGCCTTATACTCTCATATCTTACGAAGATATTGAGAAGGGTCGCTGGAAGTTCAACCCAGCTATGGCAAAGAGCCTCGATCTTGATGCCACGTATGGTCAACGCCATCTTCAGCACTACACGCGTGCTCTTACATCTCGTGGGAAATATGATCTAACCATCTGGCCTTACCACGCGATGTTGGGCGGAATTGGCCATGCTTTGGTCTCATCTGTGGAGGAGGCTATCTTCTTCCACTCGATTGCTCGCTACAGCCAGCCGGATTTTCAGATCAAGGGGAATCATCCCCTGACGGAGCATTATTCCGTCTTGGGCCCAGAGGTCTTGGAAGGCCCGGACGGCAGGCCCATCGCACAGAAGAATGACGCTTTCATTCAGAAGTTGCTCTCTTTTGATGCCGTGATCGTTGCTGGGCAAGCGAAGAGCCACTGCGTGGCCTGGACTATTGACGATCTCCTAGAAGGCGTTCGAGCTCGCGATGAGCGCCTGGCCAAGAAAGTCTATCTCTTGGAAGACTGTACCTCGCCTGTCGTCGTACCTGGCGTTGTGGACTATACCGAGCAGGCCGAGACAGCTTTCCAAAGATTTGCAGACGCGGGAATGCACGTAGTCCGCTCTATAGATCCCCTAGAACGTTGGCCCGGGATCCACCTATAACTGCGCTACCCCCTTGCCACCATCTGCTTGAATCTCTGGCCGGCCTTAAACCGGGGAACCTTCTTTGATGGCACTTCCATGGGCTGCCGGGTCCTCGGGTTAAAGCGCCTGCCGCCCTTGCGCGTGGCAGGTCGAAAGGTGCCAAAGCGGGCGAGTGTGACCGAATTCCCTCTTGCCACGGAATCCATGATAGCTTGCAACGCAGCATCCACCGCCCGTCGTGCAGCGGCCTTGCTGGGGAGCTTGGCCTTTTGAAACACGATCTCTACCAGCTGACTCTTGTTCATGCGTTCTCACCCCTACCCTTTCGGGATATGAAGTTCCTATAGCCTAGCGCAAGACTGGGGTTCCTGGCAAGTCTTGCGCGGCTGCTATGCGGCTCTTAATGATGACCATCACCCGGACATTCTCATGCCGGAAGCTTAACGACTGTTCCGAAGCCCCGTCAAGTTTATCAGCCGACTCCTCTGTCGTGCTGCGGCGAGGCTTCTTGCATTCCCTGCCTTAAAAATCGTATTATGGTGTAGCGGTGCGGCAGAGCCTCTCTGGCCTGCTGTAGATTTCTACCCCGAGGAGCGTGGTTTATGAGTCGCATTGAGCGTACCCACATCGAAGACGAGATGCGGGAAAGCTACATCAACTACGCCATGAGCGTGATTAGGGGACGTGCCATCCCCGACGTGCGCGATGGCCTGAAACCCGTACAACGGCGCATTCTCTACTCCATGCACCAGCTGGGTCTACCGTCGAATCGACCCCACAAGAAGTGCGCCCGTATCGTCGGTGAGACGATGGGTAAGTACCACCCCCATGGTGACCAGGCGGTCTACGACACGATGGTCAATATGGCCCAGCCCTTTTCGTTTAGATACCCCTTGGTCGACGGGCAGGGCAACTTCGGAAGCATCGACGGCGATGAACCGGCTGCTATGCGCTACACCGAAGCCCGACTCTCAGCCATCAGCGAGGAATTTCTATCTGAGATCAACGAAGAGACCGTCGATTTCGTCCCTAACTTCGATGACTCGCTCACAGAACCAGCCGTTCTTCCCGCCAAGATCCCGAACCTGCTCATCAACGGCTCTTGGGGCATCTCGGTGGGGATGACTACCCAGATCCCACCTCACCATCTGGGTGAAGTCGTCGATGCTCTGGTGTATCTCATTGATCACCCGGAAAGCGACTGGGATCAACTTAAGAAATTCATCAAGGGGCCGGATTTCCCAACAGGTGGGATGATCTTAGGGCGTGATGGCTTCGAGCAAGCCTACCGGACGGGCGAAGGCAAGATCCGTGTGCGCGGTCGGGCGACCGTCGAAGAGGACAAGATCATCATCACGGAGATCCCGTATCAGGTGAGGAAGTCCACGATTGTTGAGACCATCGCCCAAAAAGTTCGCGGGGGAGATCTCGATGAGATTGCCGATCTGCGAGATGAGTCTGACCGTGAGGGTCTGCGCATCGTCGTGGAGATCAAGCGGACAGCCAACCCGCAAGTTGTGCTGAGCAAGCTCTACAAGTACACGCCGCTCGAGTGGACCTTTGGAGCCAATTTTCTGGTCATTATCGACGGCAACCCGCGTAAGCTCTCCCTCAAGGAGATCTTGGGCGCGTTCGTTGCACATCGGCGTGACGTCGTGCGCCGCCGGACGAACTATCGTCTTCGCATCGCTCGTGAGCAGGCCCACATTCTCGAAGGCTTGCGGGTCGTGCTCAAGAATCAAGATGAGATCATTGAGCTCATTCGCAAGGCGAAAGATCCCGAAGAGGCCATGGCCAGGCTACAGAAGAAGTACGAACTCTCCGAGATCCAGGCAGATGCGATCCTCAAGATGAGACTTCGCCAGTTGACGGGACTGGAGCGCGAGAAGATCGAGGAGGAGTACAAGCAGAAGAAGCGTGAGATCAAAGAGTACGAGGAGATCCTGGGAAGTGCCGAACGCCTCGATGCTCTGATCAAGCAGGAGCTTACGGAGATCAAGAAGAAGTACGCAGATGAGCGCCACACAGAGATCGTTGCGGATACCGATGGCATGGATCTCACGGATGAGTCGCTCATCCCCGATCAGGATCTGGTGGTAGGCGTATCGAGCAAGGGATACGTGAACGCTCCTCCTGAGGAAGTCTTTCGGCGTCAACATCGAGGCGGCAAAGGCGTCATCGCCATGAGGCTTAGAGAAGGCGACACCATCAAAGACATCTTCAAGATCGGAAGAGCTGACAATCTGCTCATCTTCACGAGTGCGCATAAGGCCTATAAGCTCAAGGCGTATCAGATGCCCTCCGCGCGCCGCGACTCCAAGGGTGAGAACTTACGAGCCATGATTGGCATGTCCCCGGAGGAGGAGGTCCTTTCGCTGATCCCGCTCAAAGTGCGCTCGGAAGAAGAGGCTTCCAAGCTCTACTGTCTGATGGCTACCCGAGGCGGAATCGTGAACCGTAACGAGCTGGCGGATTATCTGAACGCTCACGTCAACGGGATCATCGCCCTGAACGCTGAGGAAGGCGATCACATCGTGGATGTAGTCGTCTCGGACGGCAAGGGGGAAGTGATCCTAGCCAGCGCAGAAGGTCAGACTATTTGCTTCCCCGAGGAGCAAGCGCGTCTGACGGGGCGACCCTCCAAGGGCGTCATTGGCATGCGGCTCAACCCTGGCGATGCCGTGGTGGCGATGACCGTGCTGCAAGCGGGGGATCCTGAGGACAAGCTCTTGCTTGTCACGGAGAATGGCTTTGGAAAGCGCACGCCGCTCAATGAGTTCCCGCGTCAGAACCGGGGCGGCAAGGGAGTCTTGGGCATCAAAGTGAGCGAGAAGACTGGGAACGTCGTGGCAATTAAGAAAGTGAAAGATGACGATGAAGTCATGATCACCACCGAACAGGGCAAGATCATTCGTATTTTGGCAAACGATGTGCGCGTGGTCAGCCGCTACGCTTTGGGTGTCAAAGTGATCGATCTTGAGCCGGGTGATAAAGTGGTATCCATCGTGCGACAATCTCAGACGAAAGAGGATGAACCCTCCGAGAACGGCCCAAACGGCGAATGAGCTTCCATGAGCAAGAAATCCGTAAGCGAAGCGTTGGCAGTGATCCAGCGCCGCGCCGTGGAGATCATCCCTGAGGCAGATTTGCGTCGCAAGCTGGAGAGCTCAAAGCGCTCCGGCAAGCCTCTCAGGGTGAAATTGGGAGTCGATCCCACGGCTCCTGACATTCACTTGGGAATCTCAATCCCACTTAGAAAGCTCAGAGATTTTCAGGATCTGGGGCACACGGCTGTTCTGATCGTGGGAGATTTCACTGCTCGTATCGGCGATCCGTCCGAGAGAAATACTACCCGCCCGCTACTGTCGGTCGAGCAGATCGAGCACAACATGAAGACCTACCGGGAGCAGGCTTTTAAGATTCTCGATCCCGATAAGACAGAGTTCCGCTACAACTCCCAGTGGCTCGAGGGCATGAGCTTTAAAGACATCATGGAGTTGACTTCACGATACACTGTCGCCCGCATGTTAGAACGCGATGATTTTTCCGTGCGATTCCGTGAAGGCCAGTCGATCACCCTGCTTGAGTTTCTCTACCCACTGGCTCAGGCATACGATTCGGTGGCTGTCCAAGCCGATGTGGAACTGGGAGGCACGGATCAGCGCTTCAATCTGCTCGTCGGCCGTGAGATCCAAGAGCGGTACGGGCAAGAGCCTCAAGCGGTCGTGATCATGCCTCTTCTGGAAGGGACCGATGGAGTCAAGAAGATGAGCAAGTCCTATGGCAACTACATCGGGATTACCGAGCCTCCCTCTGAGATGTATGGCAAGCTCATGTCGATTCCCGATGCCATGATCGAAAAGTACGTGGCTCTGCTTACGGATCTCAATTGGGCACAACTAAAGAAGGAGCACCCCAAGGAGCAGAAGAGCGTGCTGGCTCATGAGATTGTCAAGATGTATCACGGTGAAGAAGCCGCCCGCGCAGCCATGGAAGAATTCGAGAGGATATTCAGCCGAGGCGAGCGCCCTCAAGATGTGCCAAAGATCGTGATTGCTCGACATCAGCTTAAACCCAACGGCACAATCTGGATTGTCGATCTGCTGCAGGCCTCAGGCCTCGTGGGCAGCCGCTCGGATGCACGACGGCTCATCGAGCAAGGTGCAGTCGAACTCGACGGCCAGAAGGTCAATGCTGTTCAGATCAATGTGCAAGTCAAGAACGGGATGCTTCTTCGTGTAGGCAAGCATCGCTTTGCCGAGATTCAAATCGACACGGACCAGGGCGACTGACATGAGTGCAGATTGCATCTTCTGCAAGATCGTGCGCGGGGAGATCCCAGCTCATGAGATCTACGAAGATGCAGCAACTCTCGCGTTCCTCGACATTCATCCGCTTGCTGATGGACACACCATGGTCATCCCCAAGCCGCACTATGAGAAACTGGAAGATGTCCCGGTAACAGAAGCCGGAAAGATCTTTGAGACGGTTCGTAGAGTGACGGGAGCGATCCAGAAGGCATTCAACGCTCCAGCCTCGACGATCGGGATCAACAACGGAAGAGCGGCCGGGCAAGTCGTCCCGCACTTGCACATTCACATCGTTCCGCGCTTCCCCGGCGACGGGGGAGGGACCATTCACTCGATCATTCGCGGGCCATCGAAGCGCAGCTTGGGTGAAGTGCAGAAGATGATCGCGAAAGCAATAGAGGAATAACCACTACAAAACAAAGACTAACAACAAGATTACAGCAATTACGATCAGCACGGCGATGAGCATTCGGTGCGCAAAGCGGCGCAGATGATCCAGCTGTTCCGGCTGCACCTTCACGCGCTCGGGATGGCGTCGGGCAAGATCATTGGCCTTGCGTCGCATCTTGAGTGCTTCATCAATCCGTCCCAGCTTGCGATAGACCACCCCGAGGTTGTAATGCGCGTTGACGTGCAGTGCATCGTAATCGATCGCTCTACGGTAGGCGTATTCGGCATGTTCGTACTTCTTGGCATCGTAATAGATGTTGCCCAAGCGATAGTGGATCTGAGCTTGCTCCATACCATGCTTGAGGACGTCCAGCAAGACGGCAATTCCCTCGTCGTAACGCTTCTCTTTTCGTAATGCCTCCGCGCGCTGGAGGGCAGTTTCGACTTCAGCTCGCTTATCGCTTGCGGAGCTCATCGAGCCTCGCTTTCACCGCTTGAATGTCCAGCCATGTCAGGTACTTGGGGCTACCTTTCTCTTTCGAGGGGTTTCGCAGCAAATAGCTGGGGTGAAACATGGGGAAGATTTCTATCCCGTTCTTCCAGGCGATGAACTTCCCACGTAGAGTTGTGATCCCCTCTTGTGTGTTGAGGAGCAGTTGGGTAGGCGCATTTCCCAGGGTGATAATGATTTTGGGCCGGAGATGGTGGATTTGGGCTTCGAGATAGGGCCAGCAGGTCTCCATCTCATCTTTCTGGGGGAGTCTATTATTGGGAGGTCGGCACTTGACGGTATTCGAAATATAGACTTGATCGCGTGCGATCCCGACGGAAGCCAATATCTCATCTAATTTTTTGCCCGCGGGTCCCACGAAGGGCCTGCCTGTCTGATCTTCCACTTCACCCGGGGCTTCACCGATAAAGAGCAGATCACAAGGGACCGGACCTTCTCCGAAGACGACCTGAGTGCGGCTGTCTTTGAGACGGCACAGAGTACAGACTTTCGCTCGCGCTTCCACTTCTTGAAAGGGGAGTCGTTTGAAGTCGTCCTTCTGCTCATCGAAAAGGGATCGCATGTCATCACCCGAAATCCGACATGAGCCGATTGTAGTGCGCGCGAAAAGTGAAGACAAGTTACTGCAGAGTGGCGGGAGCGGGCGACGGGATTCGAACCCGCGACACCCAGCTTGGGAAGCTGGTACTCTACCCCTGAGCTACGCCCGCGTAGTTCACCCAAATTATAACCGTACCGGGGCAACCCTGACAAACTTAGGCTTCCGCTCTCAGGATCTCCAGGGGGGGAAGTTTTCGTCCTCCCAGGAACTCCAGCGCGGCACCTCCGCCGGTGGAAAAGTAGATGTTCTTAGCCACAATGCCGGCAGTGTTGAGCGCCGAGGCCGTATCGCCACCACCAATCACGGCATATACTCCCGGCGACTCAGCAATGGCCCGCGCCACTTGGAATGTGCCCTCGCCAAACGGCGGTGTCTCGAAGGCACCCAAGGGACCAGCCCACACCAGAGTCTTCGCTCTCTTCACGTGCTGCTGGAATGTTTCGATGGTCTTAGGGCCGATATCCAGACCCATCTTATCCCACGGAATCTCAGGGACTGCTACGAACGTATGGCTGGCATACGCTTTAAGCTCTGGTGCGATGGTGATATCTTGGGGGAGGACGACTTGAACGCCCTTCGTCTTGGCATCCTGCAGGAAACGCTGGATTTCAGGGATCATCTTTTCATCCACGATGGATTTGCCGACAGAGAGCCCTTGGGCCTTGAAGAAGCTGAAGGCGACTGCGCCTCCAATCAGAAAACCGTCCACCCGTGGAAGGAGGTCCTTGAGCACGTCGATCTTGTCGGATAGCTTCGCGCCGCCCACCATCGCCCAATAGGGCCTCGCGGGAGAATCGAGCACTTTGCTCAGCATCTGGACCTCTCTCTCTAAGAGCAGACCGGCCACCGATGGCAAGTGTTGTGCAACTCCATAAGTCGAGGCGTGCGCTCGGTGAGCCGTACCGAAGGCATCGTTGACGAAGACGTCTCCCAGGCGGGCGAGCGCCTGAGCGAACTGGGGATCATTGGCTTCTTCGCCGGGGTAAAAACGGAGATTCTCCAGCAATATGACATCTCCCGGCTTCATGCTACGGACTGCTTTTTCGACCTCAGGCCCGACGGATTCATTCAGTTTCGTGACGGGTCGACGAAGCAACTGGGATGATCGCTGCGCCACCGGGTCCAGCCGTAGTTCATCTACAGGGCGGCCCCTGGGTCGCCCCAAATGAGACATCAAGACAAGCTTTGCCTGCTGATGTAGCAAATGCGCGAGAGTGGGAAGAGAGGCGCGGATACGGGTATCATCCGTCACTTGCTCTCCTTGCAGGGGGACGTTGAAATCGACCCGAACGAGTACACGTTTTCCTGGGAAGTCGAGCTCTTTGATCGTTCGCAGTCTCAAGAGTATCCGAGCTCCAGCGAGATCACTCGGCTACTGAATGAACTTTTTGAAGTCGGCCAAGTTCATTTCTTTTTCCACAAAGACCCGGAATTCCTCGCGCTCCCGGTCGTCATCGGAGAGGGGCATCTCGATTGCGGAGGCGCTGAAGACCTCCTCGGAGATGTAGATAGGGCTTTCTGCACGGAGCGCCAGCGCAATGGAGTCCGAGGGGCGAGCGTCGATCTCGTGGACTTCGCCTTTGCGGTCGCGCACGAAGAGAGTGGCGTAGTACGTGGCATCTTGGATATTGTCGATCACGACCATGTCGAGCTCACCACCCAGGGTCTCGATCATCGTCTGGAGGAGGTCGTGGGTGAGCGGTCTGGGGAAGGGCTTTCCCTGAAGTGCAATGGCAATGGCCGTCGCCTCCGGGTTCCCGATCCAGACGGGCACGACCTTTTCGGATTGTTGATCCTTGAGCAGGATCACGGGTGTATTCTGGTAGGGATCGACGAGCAGAGCCTTGATCTCGACTTCTCGCATCGGCATGACCTCCTCTCCCGCTGCAGGGTCTTTTTCGCTGCGCGAAGCCGGCGTCATTATAACAGAGGGTTCGTGCCTTGACAAAGAGGCCCACGTTACCTTACGCATGGTCTTTGGACTAGCGAGGGCAGTCGAGTATACTTCGGGGTACAGAAGGTGAACGAAACATGTGTGGCATCATGGGCTATGTGGGGAGAAAGCCTCGGGCAAGAGATGCCGTGCTGAGTGGTCTTAGGACACTCGAGTATCGTGGCTACGACTCGGCAGGGATTGCCGCCATCGAGGACGGGAGACTCTCGGTGGCCAAACGCGCAGGCAAGCTCGAGGAACTCATCCGTGAGATCAGCGCTCACGCCTCGTCCGCCACGACCGCCCTCGGCCATACTCGCTGGGCCACCCACGGTCGCGTGACCGATGAGAATGCCCATCCCCACTGCGATTGTAAGAACACCCTAGCGGTCATCCACAACGGCATCATCGAGAACTATCTCTCCTTCAAAGCGGACTTGATGGCCGAGGGGCACAAGTTCAGATCTCAAACGGACACGGAAGTCCTGGCGCATCTCTTTGAGAAGCACTATCGGGGTGATTTAGCGGAAGCGGTGCGCAAGGGCCTACAGGGGGTGAAAGGAGCGTTCGCCGTCGCCGTTGTCTGTTCTAAGTCGCCCCACGAGATCGTGGTCGCCAAGACGGCAAGCCCCTTAGTGATTGGCCTCGGCGAAGGCGAGAACTTTCTGGCTTCGGGCGTCCCCGCACTTCTGCCTTACACCCGACGCATGATCTTTCTCAACGACGGGGAGCTGGCCGTGATCTCTCGAGATAAAGTAAAGATCACTGACCTCGAAGGACGCGACGTCCAGCGCGAGCCTCTGCACATCAACTGGGATCCCATTACCGCACAGAAACAAGGCTATAAGCATTTCATGCTCAAGGAGATTCATGAGCAACCGCAAGCGGTGGCCCATACGCTGCGCGGTCGGGTGGACTTGGAAGCGGGTGCAGTGTACCTCGATGAACTGGGTCTCGAGCCGGATCGCGTTCGCGCTCTCGCACACGTCACGCTCATCGCCTGTGGGACGGCCTGGCATGCCTGCTGGACCGCGAAATATCTCTGGCAGCGATATCTGGATCTACCCATTGGCGTAGAGATTGCCTCTGAGTTTCGCTACAGCCAACCGTATCTCAACAAGAACACGCTGGTCGTCGCCGTTTCACAATCGGGTGAAACTGCGGATACGCTGGCGGGGGTGAGGCTAGCGAAGGAGAAAGGTGCGCCCGTTCTGGCCATCACGAATAACGTGGGATCGGCGATCAGTCGTGAAGCCGACTGGACGCTCTATACGCAGGCTGGCTTGGAGATCAGCGTGGCTTCGACGAAGTGTTTCTTGGCACAGCTGGCAGCGCTGACCCTCTTGGGGCTCCGTCTCGCACAGCTGCGGGGAAGGCTCTCCAAGGAAGCGATACGACAGGCTCTAGAGCAACTCGTAGCGGCTCCAGGGCTCTTGGAACAGGTGCTTAAGAGCAACGCTGGAGTAGAGGCACTGGCTCAGCGCTTTTACCACAAGACGAATTTTCTCTTCTTCGGGAGAGATCTCTTGTGTCCGATTGCCTACGAAGGAGCTCTCAAGCTCAAAGAGCTTAGCTATATCCATGCCGAAGGCTATGCGGCCGGTGAGATGAAGCACGGTCCCTTGGCCCTCATCGACGAGGAGATGCCCATCGTTGTGCTCATCTCCAAGAACAGCATATATGAGAAAGTCTTCTCCAACATCGAGGAAGTGAAGGCGCGCAAGGGGATCGTGATCGCGCTCACGGATGAGCGCACCCGCGATCTCGAGCGAATCGCGGACCACCTTGTTGAGATCCCACTGGCCGACCCGATGATTGCACCTATGCTCTTCACCGTGCCTTTACAACTCTTTGCGTACCATGTGGCGGTGCTGCGCGGCACGGACGTGGATCAGCCGCGAAACTTGGCCAAGAGCGTCACGGTGGAGTGAAGCCGCTTAAGGAGAGGCTGGGGGCAGCTAGAGCTGGGGGAACTGTGAGCAAGAGCAGGACAAGGAGCGCAAATCTTGGCGGCTTTGCCAGCTGCATTTAGGGATTCTTGATGAAGTCGGGAGGCCAGGGGTAGTCTGAGGGACAGAGGTCGCCTTTATCATTATTTGATAACTCGTTTCCTGAACCTCGGATCTGTCCCTCAAAGTGGCCAAACATCAGCGCTTCCTGAGGGGCACACTCAGAGGTCAAAAGTGCAATGCCTCTTCCGTTCAACATAATTCTGTTCCCTGTGATTTCCACGTCCATGTAATTCCATCCTAGTTCGATACCCAGCTCCTCATTACGCTCGACCAAGTTGTTCGTAATTCGGGCCGCTCCGGTAATTCCCACGTAGATTCCTTTCTGATTCAATGAGACAAGATTATCCTCGATCCTCACATTCAAAGTGTCATCATCGACTCGCCAATCGATGACATTCAGACCAATGCCATTGTCTCGCAAAACATTGCCTCGGATTCTGACACTGATGTCTGCGATGGTAACTCCCGGAGAGTGCTTCGACCCGAGAATCTCATTTCTCTCGATGATCACAGTACCCTTCTCATCATCCGGATGTAATCGCTGAATAAATATTCCCCCTCGATCATGGACAATGAGATTCCCTTTGATTAGGAGCCCTCGACTGCCTAGCGCATAGACTCCCTCAAGGTGCATGCCTGTGATCAAATTGTTGGAGATCGTGGCTTGAGCGTTCATCAGAGAGACGCCTATAGCCGGATCACCGTGGCTTTGCAAGAGGATGACATTGTCCTTGATCTCGGCGTGTGCATAACTTACACCAATCCCATAGTGGCTTTCCGAGAACGGCAGGGTCAGGTAAATCTTATTGCTGTCGATAACAGCTTGGGCTTCCTCGGCAACTTCGATGGCTCCTTGATAATGCCGGAAGGAATTGTTGCGCAGGGTAACTCTGGCTCTGTCCTGAATGAGAATTCCGAGAACGACAACACCTTCAGGCGACGACTGCCATGACTTCCCCGGCGTGGTCGAAGCGACACCCGCTCCGACCTCCGCTTGAAACCGGATCCCTTCGATATGAACCTGGATGGAACCTCTGACGAGGACCCCGGGTTTGATAGGGGAGCTTATGATTGTGACGGCCCCGGCAGTGGATGCTTTGAGCACTAAACTCTTGTTAATTTCCAAGTTCTCACTGTAGATACCGGCATCAACTTGAATGGTATCTCCCTCGCTAGCCTCGTCAATAGCAGCTTGGATGCTAGTGAAGTCCTGAGGTACCAAAAGCTGTCGAGCCATGTTGAGTCCAGAGTTCATGCTGGCATCACCCGAGCTTAGGAAAAGCAGGGGTAGGATTGCAAGTATTAGGGATCTGGTCCACCCAGCAACGGTGTCAAACATGTGGTCACTCTTGAAGATCTCAACTGGTTGATATTGTAGCTTTCCCCGTCTCAGCAAAGCTCAAGCTCCTATTGCGCACAGAGCTTTAAGGTCTTAGTCCGCAGTCCCTCTTCGCTACAAGCTGTAGAGGAAATGACTACGCCAGGAAGTCCAGAGGTGAGCGAATCAGAGCTTGGTGGAGGCGCGATATCTGCTGCTGGACTTGCACAAAAGCTAAAAGCGAAGATGGCACAGGCAATCTGCTGAGCTTGTGCAACTCCTGTAGGATCCTGTGTGTTAGTTGCGAAAGCGAATTGGGCTGAGGGAGTGCCGCAATTGGCTACACAATACACCACTACAACGACTATACCGTTGCGAGCGGCTTTGTCTGCCGACTGGTTTGCTAGTCTCTGAGCAGCAGCAGCATTGGTTAGGCCATCCATGATCATCACGACCGAGTATGTGTCTGCGGCAATCTCCTTGGTATTCTTGATGACACTGGCCGCCTCAATGTATCGATCGATTTGTCGGGCATAGTCTATGAATTGCTGACTGCGCTCCGGCGAGATGACTCCACTGGTTGGCCCAGACTTAACCTCAATGAAGGCAGCGACTTTGCCGAGCCCGGGGATTTCTTTGGTTCCTACGACATCTATAACTGTTGATCCTCCGCTGAAGCCCGGTAATACTCCCTGTTGCCAGGTTTTGGGCATTGAGAAATCGACTAGGGTCCACCCACGCAACACCATTTCACTCGCAACTGTCAATTCCCCCAATAGGCTATTGAACTCGAGTGGATTTGTAAGAATCTGATCTAATCTTCCGATGAAGTGCGCGACTGCGTCACTATTGGTACAGATAGCGAAGAGCACTGCTTCTGCACGAGCTGTGAATAGAGCTGCGACTTCAGGATTTTGTACAATCACAGGTATAAGTGCAACAGCTGCTATCCTTGCCTGAGCCTGAAACACCAAGTCGGGTGGTGTATCACCGCAGGGCGCAATGGGAACCGCCTCTGCCGATAGTTGGCTGCCCTGCGTGCTTCTGGCAGTCTCGATGCGCGCAGCTTTAACGAGGACAGCTTGAGCATCTCGGAGGAGCTCTTCGATTTGCCACTTCTCCAACGCTCCTAGACCGGAAGCTAAGACATTTGCCCCTTCACCTCTGGCAAATATAGCAGGAGGCGTGCTCATTTCTTGATAAATGGCACTGGAAGCAGTTGACGCAATCTCTCGAGATCTGGCCGCTATTCTCCCGCTTTTCCATTCTTTCTGATACCACAGCTCCCAGGAGTTCTGGCACATGACTTTGCTCAGCGCAGTCACCGGCCCACTGTAGCCATACGGACAGTAGTCGAACACCGGCTTGATGGCAGTCCCCAGCTGCACTGGAGGAGCTGGCGGTGGAGGCGGACTCGGCGGAGCTGGCTTGGGTGCTGGCAACTTCGGCGGGGTTGGAGTCGGCTTGGGCACTGGCTTGATCACCGGCAGCTGCGACACAGGAGTCGGCAATATCTGCCACTTCCCACTTCCTCCACTCTCAGTGCTGACCCGCTGCACCTTCACGGCCGTGTGCACAGCTCGATCCAGATCGAAGCTCATCCCGCCCGGCAGCAGCGTCTGCCCTGTGCTGGAAGACATCTCTGGTACGACCACCAACGCCGTGGCTTCTTCCTGGTCGGCATCAAGAATGACCACTTGGGCCTGGGACCAGTCCAGCTCCTGGGCGCGCACACCCTGCGATCCTGCAGTCATGCTCAGCAGCGGCTGCACCTGCGAGGCGATCTCTTGTGTACCTGCATCATCCGGCAGGAAGAGATCCACGCCCACGGGCTCCTCAGGGCTAGCCCCATCAACCTCCAGCCCCACCTCCAGCTGAGTGAGCCATTGGCCTCCCTCGTCCGCTCCCACAAAGGCAGCCCAGCTGTTGCTCTCTTGAGCGGGCTCGTTCTCCAGAAGATATAGCGCGGCATCACTGCCCGCAGGGACTTCGATGAGGGTGACCTCTGTTGCGGTCTCCTGCTGAGCGCTGAGTCCTTGTCCTTTGGCCTTGCCCTTCACCTGGCAGCCGTGGGCTCTACTCAAGACCAGCTTCTTGCCCCGGCGTTCGAGAGCCTGCTTGAGTAATTGGATCTCCGGTTTGTCCTTGAGGGCTTTCTCCACCAGTTTCTTGGCTTGGCCAGGAGCCAGATCCTTCACACAGTCGGGAGGTCCACCTTGTCCTTGGGCGGCAACCAGCCACGAACTGGAAGAACTCTCGATTATAGATGTATCGTCATTGACGGTGTTGCGCGGCAGGAAGAGAGAACATCCTGTGAGAAATCCTAAAAGCAATACGATGCCGAGCAACCCACCCCTGCGTACCCCTAGCATACGCGTCCCTCCTTAGAGCGTAGGCCCGTGGTTTTGCGTCTCCAGCCTTCGCTGGGTTTGCCGTTTTCGGGTCCTTCACCCAACACTCTAAGTAGGTCGTCGAATGTTTTTTGAAGGAAGAGAGGCTGCGGTGCTAAGCTGGGGCCAGGAGGAATTCACCTATGAAACCGCTTTGCCTCACCCCCGCTCAGCGCTCCCACCTGGAGGTTCTCA
>JBBIPG010000028.1:0-28534 GCA_037442925.1 Candidatus Fraserbacteria bacterium
ATCATGCGTAGACGCGAGCGATGAGAGAAGCACTTGAATAGATACACGTAGCGACTGTAGACCATCGTTCTCTCCCCCTACTTTCTCTGGATGAGCTAGCCCCTTGACAAGGGGGGGTTAAGGCATTATAATACTTAACACCTTACTAGCGCAAGTGCGCAAGTATACAAGTATAGGGCTTGGAGATGGAGTGACCCCCTACGTCCGAGGATGAAGTAGCCTCCGCCGCCGCTCTCGCAGATCCAGCTAACCCTGTGACGTTCCACCTCAAGCAGCTGAGCCCACTGGTGAATCCCCACTTGCCACGGACGCAAAGGAAGGCTAATGCACCCCACTATCTGCTTCTGCTACTGAAGGGGGGTGATTATCATGGCTAGACCTGAACTGGAGAGGAGCGGTCTCCTCTTCATCGACCTTCAGAGCGGCAACATAGACTACCGGGAGCTATTCGAGAAGGCCCTGCAGCTGCTCAGACACGACGATGAACGCTATCTCCATATCGCCCGAAAGCTAGACGCAATTATTGAGTCTTTGGAATGCTACCGGCTTCCCCGTGGTATCGAAACTTGGATCAAGCTGCGAGAGATCGCCGACTACAGCCGAGTGATGGCCGGACAGCCTCCCAAGTACGGCAAGAGCAGCCCGGTCGAGAAACGATCAGCCAGCCAAGGAATCAAGGAGACCAGAGAGAATGGCCGCAGCAATTAAGTGTCACGGCGCCATTGTCATCGGTGAGACCGGTCAAGGTCACTACGTGGATTACAAGACACTCTACGAACAGGCGCTTGCCCAGTTGAAGAAGAGAGAAGAGCTGGCCATCAGACTTGAGCAACTGATCTCCGATCTCGATCTAAGACAGTTCCCTCAGCGCGAAGAGCTCTTTCGCATTCTCAAAGAACTGCGAGGTGGATGATGGCCGTGAGGAAGACAGTGTATCAAACGTGTGCGTTCTGCGAGAAGGCGGTCAAGGAGAGCAAAGCGATCACAGTCATTCATGAAGGGCTGACTTATTACACCTGTAGTCCCCGCTGCCGTGAGCGGTTGCTTGTCATATTGAACCGCTACACGCCGGTTGAGGGGAAGTCAAAATGAATTCCACCGCAAGGCAGCAAGGCGTGAGAGGAGGTGAGTATAGATGACTGAGCAGGTCCAGTGCGTTGTGTGCAAGAAGACAATGCCCAAACAGTCGGTAGGCACCGTGTATCATCAGGGAAGGACCTTCTACACGTGCGGTCCGGCCTGTCGCCAGCAGTTTGTAAGCAACCCGGCGAAGTACGCTCAAACAGCCACAGGGGCCACACCGACTCCGACGGCATCACCCACAAAGCCGCAGCAGCCGCAGAAGAAGAAATAACCCCATCTCGCTCTCGCTGCGAGGGTCTTGGGAGGCCCTGGATACTTCTACCCTTCCTTTTCTTATGCTGAAACCTTCAGGGCCTCCCTGTTCCTTTCGTTGACTTGATGCCTCACGCCAGGTATGATGCATGGGCTGTTCCAGCCGGAGTGAGACAAACATGAAGTACTCCAAGCTTGAGAATGATGTGACAAAGAGAGAATCGGAAGTCCTCGAATTCTGGAGATCCCACCGGATTTTTGAGAAGTCGCTCGAAAAAACCCGGAACGGGCCACGCTACGTCTTCTATGAAGGTCCGCCTACCGCCAATGGCAAAGCCCACTTTGGGCACTTGATGCCCCGCGTCTACAAGGATCTCTTTCCGCGCTATAAGACGATGCGCGGCCACTACGTCCTGCGAAAGGGCGGCTGGGATACCCACGGGCTGCCCGTGGAACTGGAAGTCGAAAGAGCCCTCGGGCTCAACAGCAAACAAGAGATCGAGAAATATGGCGTGGCACAGTTCGCCCAAAAGTGCAAAGAGAGCGTCTGGCAGTACAAGGCGGAGTGGGAGCGCTTGATCGAGCGCATGGGCTTCTGGATCGATCTCCACAATGCCTACATCACGTACACGAACGAGTACGTCGAGTCCGTCTGGTGGGCTCTTAAGCGCATCTGGGAAGAAGGCTTGCTCTATAAGGGTCACAAAGTGCTGCCTTATTGTCCTCGGTGTGGTACGCCGCTAAGCTCCCATGAAGTCGCTCAAGGCTACGATGAAGCCACCGATCCGGCCATCACGATCAAGTTCAAACTCAAGAATCGCCCGAATGAATACGTCTTAGCCTGGACGACGACTCCGTGGACCTTGCCGGGCAACGTCGCGCTCGCCGTGGGCGACGAGATCGAATATGCGAAAGTTCAACAGGGCGCTGAGATTTATTATCTGGCTGGGGAGCGTCTACAGCATGTGCTGGAAGGGGAGTATGAAGTTCTGGGGACGCTCAAGGGAAGCGAGATGGACGGCTGGGAGTACGAGCCCCTCTTTCCCTTCTTGAAGGACGCTCTTGGTCCCGGGGCGCCGCGCGCTTGGTATGTGACGGCAACCTCCGGCATGGTCTCCACCGAAGAGGGATCAGGCGTAGTTCATACTGCTGTCATGTATGGTGAGGAAGACTATGAACTGGGCGAGCGTCTGGGATTACCCAAATACCACACGGTCGATCTAGATGGTCGCTTCAAGCCCGAAGTCCAACCTTGGGCCGGCATGTTTGTGAAAGACGCGGACCGTGAGATCATTCGCACTCTCAAGGACGAAGGCAAGCTGTATAGAGCTGAGAAATACACGCATACATATCCGTTCTGCTGGCGGTGTGATACTCCGCTGCTCTACTACGCCCTGGACTCCTGGTTCATCCAGACCACGGCGCGTCAGCGAGAGATCATGGCCAACAATAGCGAGATCCACTGGCATCCGGAGCACATGTGCGACGGCCGCTTTGGGAATTTTCTAGAAAACATGAAGGACTGGGCGCTTTCCCGAGATCGCTATTGGGGAACTCCACTGCCCATCTGGATCTGTGAGAGGTGCGGTCATCGGGTGTGTGTGGGGAGCCGACGAGAACTCACGGAACTGGCGCAAGATCCCTCGTTGGCAGAAACTGTGGATTTCCACAAGCCGCACATCGATAAAGTCTGCCTCCGCTGCCCTCAGTGCCAAGCTCGCATGTGGCGAGTTCCTCAAGTCATCGACACTTGGTTTGATTCAGGCATGATGCACACGGCTCAGTGGCACTATCCCTTTGAGAATGAGAAGTTGTTCCATGAGCAGTTCCCCGCGGACTTCATCTGTGAGGGAATGGATCAGACCCGCGGCTGGTTCTACACGCTGCTTGTCACGAGCACCTTGCTCTACCCCGACCATGAATACCCGCATCCGTTTCGCCATGTGATCGTGACGGGCATGGGACTGGATGCCCAGGGCAAGAAGATGAGCAAATCCCGTGGGAACGTGCTCGACCCGATGGATTTCGTCGACGATTTCGGAGCCGATGCGCTTCGCTGGTATCTCTATTCCGAGAGTGCGCCCTGGCGCGACCGGCCACTCTCGAAAGAGGAAGCGGGGAGAGTGCTTCACGGATTCATCAACACCATCATCAACGTCTACAACTTCTTTGCGCTGTACGCATCCATCGATGGCTTTGATCCTCACAAACATCAGAAGGACTTGCAGGAGCGCCCGTTGCTGGATCGCTGGATGATCTCGCGTTTCGCGCATGTAGTCCAGACGGTGACCCAGTCTCTGGAAGACTATGATGTCGTTGCTGCCACGGCGGCCGTCGAGGCTCTCATCGATGACCTCAGCAACTGGTACGTTCGCGTCTCGCGACCGCGCTTCTGGGGTGAGGGCCTTTCTGATGACAAACGCTGCGGATACTCCACGCTCTACGAAGTGCTTCTCGGTCTCTCAAAACTGATCGCGCCCTTCATGCCTTTTCTGGGAGAAAGCCTCTATCGTGGGCTGGGCGCGCCGGAAGGAGAGAGCGTTCATCTGTGTGCTTACCCGGAGACTAAGCCAGAACTCGTAGAGCGTCAATTAGAACAAGATATGGCTCTGACAAGAGAGGTCGTATCGCTCGGACGGGCTGCGCGCCAGAACTGCGGGATCAAAGTTCGCCAACCATTGAAAGCGATGACCATCCAGCACACAACAGCCCAAGAATTGCCTAGGGGACTGAGTGAGTTGGTCAAGGCCGAGCTGAACGTCAAGGAGGTAAAGTTCACAAGCGAGAATTTACGTGAGCGATATGTCGTCGTACGCGTCGCGCCACAGATGTCTGCCATAGGCCCCAAGTTTGGGAAACTGGCACCTCGAATCAAGCAGACGGTCATGCAGGCGAACCCTGTCCAAGTGGCTCAGGATCTCGAACGAAAGGGATCCTTCTCGCTCACTCTGGACGGCGAGAAGGTGTTGCTTACGATGCAAGAGTTGCACGTGTCATACCAGGCCAAGCCGGGGGCAGCAGTGGCCTTTGATTCCGAATGTGTCGTAGTGCTGGATACGCGCATCACGCCGGAACTGCGCGCAGAAGGGTACGTGCGCGAGCTGGTCCACAGCATTCAACAACTCCGCAAAGAGGCAGGCTACGAGGTCACGGATCGCATTGAACTCTTCTTGGATGCGGATGCAGAGTTGGCGCAGGCGGTCGCTGCTCATCAGCAACACGTCCAAGAGGAGACATTGGCTGTTGTTCTGCATACGAAAGAACCCGATGCCGGTGCCGTCGATCATGTAGACAACCTCAATGTCAACGGCTTACAGGTTCGGGTCGGCCTAAAGAAAGTGAACGTAGGCTAATCATGGCCTTGAACGTCGTCCGTTTGGGGAATGAACTTCAGGGTGAGGGCTTTTTCACGCAATGGTTCTATCAAGAGAGTGTGGGCTCGACTCTGGATATCGCACGAGCGATGGCAGAAAGGGGCGCTCCTGAGGGAACCGTTGTGATCGCCGGACGACAAACAGCCGGCAGAGGACGCCTCGGTCGCTTCTGGGAATCTCCTCCGGGAGGCGCCTGGTTTTCGCTCCTACTGAGATCTTCGAGAGATCTGGGTCAAGCTGGCTGCATTTCTGTGCTGTCGGCTGTGGCGCTCGCTCAGGCATTGAGGGAACAGTATGGTCTTCCGGTGCGCGTCAAGTGGCCGAACGATCTCTTCTTATATGGCAAGAAACTTGGCGGGGTTCTGGTTGAGCTATCCTCCGTGGGTTCGCGCATCGACTGGTTGATCTTGGGAGTGGGCATCAATGTGAACAATCCACTCCCCAAGAAGACACGAGTCCCTGCTATCTCGCTGGCGGTTGCTTTGACGCGCTCCGTTGAACTGGAGGATTTTTACCGTGTGAGTTTGAAAGCGCTTGCTCGCTCATATTTGAGATTCGTGCGAGAGGGCTTCGAGCCCATTCGACAGTGCTGGAGGGAATTCTCTATGCTGGAGGATGGCGTCTGTGTGCAAAAGGGTGAAGAGCGTTTCATGGCCCACGTGAGGGGGCTCTCAGAGCTAGGGAAACTTGTAGTAGAACGGGAAGGTCGCATCGAAGAGCTCGTTGGAGAAGAAGTCACCGTAAGCCTCGAAGAGTAAGGGAGAAGAGTATGCCTGGGATCGCCGTGCTCGGTGCTCAATGGGGAGATGAAGGCAAGGGCAAGATCGCCCATCTCATCTGCCGGGATGCAGAGATGTCCGTGCGCTTTAACGGAGGAACCAACGCGGGTCATACGGTCGTCTTCAGCAAGGTCAAAGCTAGTGAGCAGGGAGAGTTCAAGTTCCATCTCATCCCTTCGGGGGCTCTCTACCCCCAGTGTACAGGAGTCCTGGGAAATGGGATGGTGATTGAGCCCTTCTCGTTGGCAGAAGAGCTGATCCAACTGGAGCGGACGCTCGAAGGCCCTCCGCGAGTCTATGTGAGTCAGAATGCCCATCTGATACTGCCCTACCACCCCATAGTAGAAAAGATTGAAGGAGCAGCGAGCGAGCTGGATACAACAGCCAAGGGCATTGGACCGGCATATCAAGACAAAGTGGCGCGCCGTGGGATACGGGCGGGAGACTTGCTGGAGCCAAAGAGATTTCAAGAGAAGCTACGCCGCAACCTGGAGCGACTCCAAGCACTCCATCCCAGCTCAAGACCTCTGATGGAACTTAAGGCCGAGCCGCTTGCGGAGAAGATCCTAAGCGCTGCCCAGGGTTTTAAGAAACGCATTGTAGACACGACAGTGCTCCTACACGAGGCTCTGGCCACGGATCAACGAGTCGTATTTGAGGGGGCTCAAGGGTGTCTACTTGACATCGATTTCGGGACGTACCCTTACGTGACATCCTCCCATGGCACGATTGGCGGCATCGGCGTGGGAGCCGGAGTATCCCCTCGCTGGATCACACGGGTGATCGGGGTCGCCAAGGCCTTCACCAGTCGGGTTGGAGCAGGACCATTCCCCACCGAAGAGAGAGGCCCTATGGGAGAGCGGCTGCGGGGCAGCGGGGCCAACCCCTGGGATGAGTTCGGCACCACAACCGGCAGACCTCGCCGCTGCGGATGGCTGGATCTGGTGGCACTAACGTATGCCAACCGGATCAATAGCTTCACGGAGTTGGCTCTCGTGAAGCTCGATGTGCTCTCGGGACTGAATGAGATTAAAGTTGCGACGGCCTATCGCTATCAGGGCCAACGACTAGAAGACTTCCCCCCAGACGCAGAGATCTTGCGTGAGTGCGAGCCTCTCTATGAAGTTCTTCCCGGTTGGTCTCAGGATTTGCGACGCTGCTGCTCCTGGGAGGATCTGCCGCGGAATGCTCAGCGGTATGTGAGATTTCTCGAAGAGCATCTTGAGGTTCCCGTTTCCATCCTCTCGGTAGGGCGCGCGTTCGAAGACACCATCTGGCTTGATCAGAAGAGCCACTAACGCATGGGAAGCGTCTGGGAGAAGGTACGCAAACTGTTCGGGCTTCTACAGCAACGAGTTGCGACGAGGCGTGGTCTTCGCGGGTTCCAGACCTACCGGCAGGAGCTGTCTTACACCGCACATCGGATCGCGCTGGCACAGCAGGAGCTGGACGAAGTGCAGAAGCATCTCGATCAACAGACGGAAAGGCTCCATCGCCTGGCTCAACGCTACGAGGAGCAAGCCCGCAAGCACCTCAAGCTTAAGCACCGTGATTTGGCCGAAGCGGCGATCCGCCAGAGGCTGAAGGATCAGCAGAAGCTGGAACAATGGGGCCGGAGAGTGAAAGAGTCAAGGGAGCGCTTGGGAATCGTGCGAGTGCGTCAGAGGAAGTTGGAAGAGAGCGATCAAGCCGGGAATCCCCTACTCGATGAACTGATGGAGTTGCAAGGGACTCTGGAGCACACAAGGGAGGAGATTCGCGCACTTAAGGTGCAACTGGGGAACCTCCGTGAATGGGAGGAAGGTGCAGGGCCCGCTGAGCAGCTGTCACGTTGCGGCAACTGTAAGAATTCGCTATAGTTAGGGCATTCCATGGGGAGGAGACTATGCAGAAGACGGTTTTAGCCAAGCGAGAAGAGATGGGAAAAGAATGGAACCGAAACTGGTATCTGATCGATGCGCAGGGAAAGACGCTCGGTCGGCTGGCGGCTCGCATTGCTCATGTGCTCAGGGGCAAGCATAAGCCGCTTTTTACACCCCATGTCGATGTGGGAGATTACGTCGTCGTCATCAATGCCGACAAGATCCGCGTGACGGGCAAGAAGCGCGCCGAAAAGATGTATTACAACTATTCGGGCTATCCGGGGGGCCTTAGAGAGCGGACGTTTGAGAAGCTCATGGAGAAGCATCCCGCCCAGCCGCTCTATCAAGCCGTACAGCGAATGCTGCCCCGGACAACTCTGGGCCGTCGGATGCTCAAGAAGTTCAAGGTCTACGCGGGTCCGGAGCACCCTCACGCCGTCCAGAACCCCCAACCTCTCGAGCTGTAGCTCACCCCTTTTATCGTCCTTCCTCCGGAAGCTTCGGGATCTCGGCTCAGGGCCACTTGCCTTTCTGAGGCTTCCTCTTGTATTCTTGGTCGTAGAGACAATGCTCGGTGTCTCATTGGGAAAACTGCGGAAGTGGTCTACATCACAGTACAGTCGGCAGTGTGGTGCTATAGTAGATTAACTCCATTGGGAGACCGGATGAGTACACTCGCCCGAGATGCAATGCAAAGGAGGCCTGTGATGAGAGGTCGTACTGGCTTGGCTCCTCTACTTGGCTTGCTGCTATTATTATTGTCGCTGGTTGGTGATGGGCCGACGGTGGCGCAACAAGCGCCCACGTCCACCGTCTTCTTCACCCTGCAGCAAGGGACATTCAGTGCTACCCTCTTGCCCGTAAGCAAAGCTCAAGATGTGGCTGGTTTTTACAACTACGCCAACTTCCAGTCGAATACGGCAGAAGGACTTGAAGCGAACGAGCGGAGTCTTCTCTTCGTTTACGAAGACACGGTAACAGGCTCCATGAGCCTCGTCGTGATTCACAGCCGCGCAGGTGGCGTGTCGGGTGGCAGCGTCATTTTCAGTTTTTCTGGCTTGCCGCAAGGGGTTCAATTCCAAGTGCAAGATGACCCAGATGACACGTACTCGCTGACGCCACCTACGGCGCAAGTCACATCGACCTGGCAGCCCGGGTTCAATGACGGGTATGCCATTGGACCGTTGTCACAAACGTTCGAAATTACCATCACGCCGCAATTCAACTCTGGGATCACAGACTGGGCGGCTCTGAGCGGTGGACTGCCCAACCCAGAAACGATCTTCATTCCCAGCCTGACAGAATCCATTGTACTGAGGGCTCAAGTGGGTGTGCCCCCGATGGCCGATTTCACGTTCAGTCCCGACTCTCCCGGCGTGGGCATCCCGATTACTTTCGATGCCAGAGCCTCACGCCCGGCACCCGGTCGACAGATCGTGCGCTACGAGTGGGATTTCGATGCCAACGGCATCTTTGAGATGAGCAGTGCCTCTCCCACGATCCAGCACACGTTCAACCAAATCGGTGAGGTCCGCGTGACGCTCAAAGTCGTGGACGATCAAGGAGTCAGTGCTACGATATCAAAGACCGTGCGGATCGTGGAAGTAAGTGCCCGATCTGTTCGAAACATCTCCACACCGGAAGCGGCTGTAGGGTTTACCTTCCGGGTGACCATCGAGATCCAAGTGGGTATGAATGCCAACGGTCTGGGGCTGGATGAGGATCTGCCTCCAGGCTTCGAGGTCACGCCAGTAGACAATGCAGGAGCGACCTTCAAGCGCGCCGAGACGCAGTGGGTCTGGGCGGAGATGATCCAGGCCAATGAGATCCGACGTGTCGTCTACGATGTGACGATTAAGCCTGAGGCGGTACTTGGGCCGCTGCCTCGCCGCTTTGATATCAAAGGATCTCTCGAGAGCGCCTCACCTGCATTTCTTACGCCCATCAGTGGGGAATCACAGATCGACTTGGTCGATTGTCTCTCGGTGCCGGTGGCCATCGCACACCTGACGCCTCAGGACGTGGTGGATCTGCGCTTGGACGAGTTCATCACAGCAGATCAACTCCAGAGAGCCGTCGCGTTCTGGCTGGAGGAAGCTGGGATCCCAGCTACCTGCAATGCGCTCATCACGTGGGAGATGCTCAAGAACATGGTAGCCCGTCAACTGGCGGGCATCCCGGTGGATGAGGTCATTCCGCCGAACGCCGGTCAGGGAGCGACCGTCACGCGCACGATTTTGACACCTCTACCCTTTGCGCAGGTCTATCTCCCCGGCAACCACGCCGGACGGGTCTTCCGAGTCCGGATGGATATTGACGTTCTCACGGACTTGATGGGGTTTGGCGTCAAGGAGATCTTCCCGATACGCTGGGAGATCCGACCGCTCGAGAACTCCAACGCTGTCTTTAAGAAAGCCACCCGGGAATGGGTGTTCACGGAGAGGCTCATGCCCAACTTTGACAAGACGATCATCTACGAAGTCGTCGTGCCCGAGGGCGAGAGCACCGGCGTTGTCCGCTTCCAGGGCCAAAGCCAAGGGATCATGCCTCGCTTTGAGGTACCCACCGGCGGAGACACCGAAGTAGAACTGGTCGAGTGCCTGTCGGTGCCCGTGGCCGTGGCGCACCTGGACACCCGTCAGAACACGATTGACGTGATGCTCTCGAACCTCATCAAGTTTGATCAGATCCAGGCAGCGATTGCCTTCTGGTTAGAAGACGTGACCGTCCCGGGAACCTGTGGGCTGACCATCGACTTCGAGGTGATGAAGGTCTTGATCGCCCATTGGCTGACGGACACTCCTGTGGATCAACCGCTGCCGGGTGGGGCGGCATTGCCTCCAGGCCGATGAAGTAAAGAAAGCAAACCATCGTAAGGCAGGAGATAAGGAGCGATGGAATTAAGGAGGGCGAAAATGCTCATGGCTAGAGTGTATGAGCGATCAGCAGTGGCCCTTGTGGCAGCGCTCATGGTGGTGGGAGCAACCGGACTGATTGGCTACGATCAAGGGTTCTCGACGCTCGGCATCAGCCAGACGGTCGAACCCCAACGCATCTTCCTCAAGGGTTCTGGGGCTGATCCGCAGACGGCCACGGTGACGATACAGCTACAGGCTCCTCGGAGCGCCGAACGTTTGATGACCGATCTGATCTTGGTGGTGGATCGCTCAGCCAGCTTTGAGTTGGATCAAGCGGCAACCGCTGCGCGACGGATCATTGATCTTTTGGGTCCAGATGACCGAGTTGGTCTCGTTTCCTTCGCGACGGAAGCCACGCTCGATGCTCGGCTCACCCCCATTGCCGAAGCCCAGGTGGTTCGCGATGCTCTCGCCAGGCTGACAACCGAAGGGAAGACAGCTCTCGGAGAGGGAATCGCCGTAGCCACGGATGAACTCGTCGTCTCCGGTCGCCGAGATGCCGCACTGATCCAGATTCTCCTTACGGATGGCCGCAGCAACTTTGGACGAGATCCCGTGGAGGAGGCCCGGAAAGCGAATGAGCGAGCGGTGGTCATTTACTCCGTCGGGATTGGCCGATTCGTCCATCGCGATCTGCTCAAGCAGATTGCCGAGATGACGGGTGGTCAGTTCTTCCCGGCTTTCAACGACGCGATTGTCGATCAGATCCTTCGAGTCACGGTGCCTGCCAACGAACCGACTGCAAGGGATATTGAGGTCGTCGAGACTCTATCGAACAATCTCAACTACGAAGAAGCACTGGAGAACGCGCCCACACAAGTCACTCGGAACGCCGATGGCACAACGACGCTCAAGTGGCAAAGAGACGCACTGCAGCCAGCGGAGATCTGGACGATTCGCTACACGGTGAGTGGGGCGCAGGAAGGGCTCATCGCACTCCACCGATCTCCTTCCTTCGTTCGTTTCACGGATTTCCGCAATCGAGAGTTCCAGACAGACTTGCCGTTGGGGCTTGTAGTCGAAGTGCGCCCCCGTGCTGGGGTCGTCACGGCGGCTTTCAGCTTCTCGCCTCGGAACCCGACCAGCTTTGATGAGATCACCTTCACGGACAAGTCCAGGGTCGAGCGCGGGGACATCACTCGCTGGCTGTGGGAGTTTGGTGATGGCACGACCTCGATAGAGCAACACCCTCGCCATCGCTACGCTGCGGATGGCCAATATCGCGTGAAGCTCACGGTCAGAAGCGATGAGGGTGTGGAGGCTTCCAGTAGCTCCATCATCACGGTCTTCACACCGGAGGTGACGGTCCGCCGCTCCATCGATACGTTCATTCCTCTCGACCAGAGCATCCCGGGTCAAACCTTCCAGGTCACTCTGGATATTCAAGTTACCAAGAGACTCACAGGTTTGGGCGTGGATGAGAACGTCCCCTCGGGTTGGACGGTCAAGTCGATAGAGAACTCCACCGCTGACCTGCGTCTAGAGGATACGCAGTGGCTCTTCAGCGAGGTCTTGGAACCGGGCACGGCCAAGAGGATCGTGTACGAAGTCACGGTACCTGCGTCTAGTAGAGCCGGGATCTTCCGCATCGATGGAACAGCCAGCAGCGCTCTGCCGGAGCTGAACCTTCCGGTGACCGGGGACAGTGAGATCGAAATCCTCTCCGGCTTTTCGATCCCGGTGGCGGTAGCCCACTGGAATGTCAGCAACCAGACTCTCGATCTAAAGGGATTCCCCACACACAAGATCGATCTCAATCAGATCCTGCGCGCCATCTCGTGGTGGCGTGAGGGCAGCGATGTCCCCTCGACAGAGAGCGAGACCGGCCAGAGGCAGAAGATCGATTTCAAGACGATGCAGTCCCTGGTGGCCTACTGGCTGACAGACACATCGGTATTCGACCCGCTGCCCCAGGAGTAGCATCTTTCATCGAATTGAGTGCAAAGGAGCTGTGACCAGTGATGAAGCGGCATCTACTCGTGACTGTTGTGGGGTATCTGGGGCTTCTCTATGGAGCTCTCATGCATGGTGAAGCCGCGCCTCTTGCGGAGTTCGTCTTCTCTCCTGCGGAGGTGGATGTTAACACGGAGGTGACATTCGATGCCGGAGCCTCTCGCTCGGAGGCTGGGCGCATCATGCGCTACGAGTGGGACTTCAATGGAGATGGCCAGTATGAGGAGAGCCTGGAAGAGTCGAAGATCGTTCATCTATTTGATGAGAGCGGGTCTTGGAATGTGACGCTTCGGGTCACGGACCAAGCCGGCCAGCAGATGACGGTTTCCAAGACGATCTTCGTGCGCTCCGCTGTCGTGATGGTCCGTCGGGTGATCAGCGGCCCGATTGCGCCCAATCGCGTCCCTGCCGGAAGCGCCTTTCAGGTGACGGTGACGATCAAGATCAACCAGACGGTGAATGGTTTGGGTTTGGATGAGGACGTCCCGCAAGGCTGGAGGGTAAGCTCGGCCGAGGGTGCGGGAGCGGTTTTCAAGAGTTCTGAGGCCCAATGGCTCTGGTTTCAGACGCTCAATCCCGGTGACACGCTCAAGGTGGTTTACAGTGTGACGGTGCCTTCGGGCACGTCGGCTGGCGCGTTTGAGCTTGCGGGAATCGTGAGTAGCTTTTCGCCCAGGTTCGAGATCTCTGTCCCTGGGGATCGGGAGGTTCGGGTCATTTAGGGCACTATCGCTCAAGGATTCTTGATGAAACCTGGAGGCCAAGGATATTCATCTAATGCCGGACAAAGGTCGGCTTTGCTATTGAAAGCAAACTCGTTGTCCGCACCGCTGATAAAGCCCTCTAGTTTGAGTTCCGGCGCTGGGTCCAGAATGCAAGGAGGAATCGCCAGAGAAATACCCATCTCATTCTCTACAAAGCGATTTCTCTGGAAGTCCGCCACAGCCTTACCACCCAAGGAGACTCCCACGATATGACCTTCAATCAGATTCTCTACGAAATCGTATCGTCCACCCAGAGCAAGTACGCCGACTGTCCTTCGGCTCCTAGGCCCTTGGCTGATGCGATTCCTCTCAAACCGGGCTTTGATATCTTGAAGAGTTGCTACACCAAAGCTCGTGCTGCCGGATTCCAAACTCACAAAGATCTGGTTGTCCTGCACGATCAGTTGGCTGCCATCCTCCGCATAAATAAACCCTGACTCTGATCGGATGTCATTCCCTTGGAGGGTCAGCTGAGTTTTTCCCTGCATATAGATTGCTGTCCATCGTGTTGTTAATGCACTGTTGCGCAGGAGAACTCTCAGCTGTTCCGGGTTGCCTTCAGGAGGACCCTGAATCGTGAAGCCTCCTTGGATCGAGAGATCCTCTAAGTTGATGCTGATGGGACGACTGGCACTTCGGATTGCGAGTAGAGTTCCTCCCTGGAAAGCATAGATGATTGTGGCGATGACCACAGGGTCCGAGCCTCGAGTACCCCGGATGGTTAAGCTTTTGTCGATGACAATGGGGAGTTCATAGAATACCCCTGAGCCAAGTTGAAGGGTAGCACCTTCGGGAGCGCTCTCGATTGCTTGGCCGAGGAGACGAAAGCAGCCATTTGCATCAGAGCAACTAACCTGAATGACTGCTCTGCTTTCCTGGCTTGCTCCTAGTGATGTCAGCACGGCCAGACATCCGATGACGAACAATAATCTATGGAGCTTCATGGCCTACCTCCGTCACTGCGTATCCATTCTCTTCATTCTACAAGACATATCGGACCCTCACATGCAGCTACTGGGCTAATTCCCACCTTTTCTGTCGATGAGTTGTATGACTGTTGCTCGATCACTTCCTGAGCTGGGCAGGTAGTAGACTGGTTTTGCTGCAAGCATGCAGCACGAAGTGCCGATCCATTGCGTCGAGCTTCCTCACACGCCGCCTGAGTTCCAATGCACTGATACTTGATCTGCCCGTTTTCGATCCATGAGATGATTATGGGGATCGCACTATTTCCAAAGTTTTCTTGTAAGGCAGCGATTACTGAATCTACGCCTTGAGCTCCTGGGTGAGTGAAGGCAAAGGTCACTAACCCTTTGTCCCCATGACCGGAATTCACGTAATTTGGCAAGACGCCCAAAGCTGTACGCACCCACTCCACGATTTCAGCTGCTTTGGCAGAGCAATCTTGACAATGATCACCGCCTGCTACAACCGCAACCTTTCGCGCAGGAGCATTCGGTGCCGCTAGCACGGACGGGTAGTATACCAGTACAGCTCCCCACCAGGTGCCATAGGGATAAGTCTTTTTCTGAAGGCCGAAGAAAAACCAGCGGCTACCGTCGAGGCCTGGAGACTGAGTCACCGCGTTTCCTGCGATTAAGATCGTGCTAAACACTCGTTCCGCACGATACCGCAGCTGCTCTTCGTTCGTGGCGTTAGTCATCCAAGACATGATCCCCCAAACCGATACCCAATCGTCAGCAGCTGCATTGAAACACACATTGGGATCCGCTTCTGACAGACAGACTGGATATGTAACCTCCCATACATGGAAGATCAAGTCACGGACCGCTTTTGCATGCTGCACTGCCTCTTCACGACCGAAGGTGTCTCGCATTACAGCGAAGGCGTCAGTCCAACTTTGTATAAACGCATCGATACAAGCGTAAGGTCCTAAACACGTCGTCACTTCGACGAATGTGTTTATCGCCTCCGCCAAGCCCTGCAACTCTCCACACCCAGGTGCGAATCCACAGATTGAGTACAGGAATTGCTGAAATGCGTATTTATCCCGCAGGAGTTCACGAACGGCATCCCGCAAGTCATCAAACTCCAGAAACCCCGATTGTAAGGTGATGTGGGCTGGCCATTGCGACGCTGCCTGGCGTATGAGATCCTTAGCCTGATTGCGATCATCCGACTGCAAAAGGTCGAGGACAGCCCGCTCCAGTTTGTCTGATCCTTCAGCAAGTAAGCGATTGTACTCTTCTTCGAAGCGTCCCTGGCTGATAGCCTCTCGTAAGGTGAGCATCCACTCATCCAACTTTGAGCTACTATCCCCCAACGTTCGCAGGAATTGTGTCAAAGCCGGATCCAGTTCCTCGTGAGGTACACTTAAAGCCTTGCTTGCTACCGCCCACATCTCTTGTAGTGTGTTCTCATCGACTTCAGATAGACCGCCTAAGAGTAGATCATAATCTCGGTTCTTGTCCCAAGCTCCAATAACGCCATACGTCCCGTTTCCGACTCTAGCAGCCCCTGCCACGTTATACGCCTTGAGCATGTTCTCCGCAACCTTGCCACTCTCCACCTGCTTTCTATACCACTGCTTCCAGGAGCCCTGGCACAGCGTCCTCTGCAGTGTCGTTATTTTGCTATAGTACTGATACGGACAGTACGAGAAGGCATCCGGTAACTCGCTTCCCGGCTTGACTGCGGGCTTCGGAGGTGGCTGTGGGGTCGGAGGTTGGGGCTTGGGCGCGGGCAGTTGGGGTGCAGGCGGATTGGGTTCCGGTTGTATGATAGGCAGCTCGTTCAACTCCACCGGCAGCACTTGCCACTGGGCTCGATTGCTCACCGGATTGAGTTGTCTTTGCACCTTTTGATCCAGATTGAAGCGGTTTAAGGCTTCTTGATGAAGTCCGGCGGCCAGTTGTAGTCCTCGGGACAGAGATCTCCTCTGCCGTTATCTCGGATCTCGTTGTCTATACCTTGTATGACCCCCCCCGTATCAACAGGCGCCTCGAAACAAGGAGGTTGCAGCCAGGCCACACCCCAGCCTTCGTTTTCGATAATGCGATTGTCATCAAGTTGAGCCGGATTGGCTGCAACCACCACAATGCCATGTTGATTCTTACTAATTAGAGCTCTTTGTATTTGTATTGCCCCTGAAAGAACTGTTATGCCAGTTCCTAAGGTAATTATACCTATCGCTGCTGCCTCTACTCCGCGACTAGCATTCTCTTGAAGGGTAGAGTCTTGCAATCGAATCGTGGCTTCTTCATCCCCCAAGAAGATAGCACCATCTCCATTTCCGACAACCATAAGCTGAGCGAGATTGATAGAGCTTTGCATCCTTGCCTCTATTTCAATACCAGCGGCGAAATTGTGCATAAAGTAAGATCTGGAAATCGTGAGTTTGACATTAGATCCTCTCCAAGACATCCCCGTGAAATTGCCGGAAAACGTGCTTCCACTAATGTCGATCTCGCTCCCTACGCCGGATATAAAAAGCCCATGGCTTCCGTTGCCAGAAATTGTGGTATTCTTGATAAAGATAGCTTCACCCTCAGCACAACCCCAGTCCATTCCTGACCCCCTGTTATTAGCGATGCGTGAGTGCACCATAGTGAGCTGCACAGCTGACCCCTCAAATCCAGGTCGGCTGCAGACTAAACCTGACCCGTAGCTCTCAATAATCTGCGAATCCACCAGAGTAAGAGCAAGTGCCCCTTGGCCTCGGACTACTAGCCCATTGGGACAGATCTGCTCCCAGCTTGCACCGGATGCGTTGAAGCAGGCTTCTTCAGCGCTAGCGGGAGGAGCCCCTGCGATCGTCAGCCCATCGAGCAGCAGCTTAAGCTCCCCTGCCACTTGTAGGGTGATGACCGGCTTGCCCGCTTCGACTCCTTGCAGGCGCACCAGGTCGCGTCCTGCCCCCACCAGTCGCAGGTTCTTGCTGATCACTAGGGTCTCGCTGTAGGTTCCCGATTGAATCTGGATGAGATCTCCCGGGTTGGCCTGCGCAACGGCCTCTTGGATCTTCGAGAATTGGCATAGAGGAGGCCCTTGCGGGCAGACCGACCAGACAGCCGGCAGCGTCGCTTCTTGCTGTGCGCCCCCAGAAAGGGACCATGAGGGGGCATTCACTCCAGCGAAGGACATCAGTAGTATAAGAGTCAGCTTAAGGTGGCGCATCCTTCGAGCTCTGACTGTAGATTTAAGGCGTCCTGATGAAATTTGGGGGCCAGGGGTAGTCGGCTGGACAGAGGCTGCCTTTGCTGTTGCCCCAGACTTCATTGCGTTGGCCTTGTATATGGCCCTCAAATTGCCCGCCCTTAAGCTGGGGATGACAGGCAGGAATGTAAAGGGCAATTCCCCATCCACCATTGTTAATGACTCGATTGTCCTTGATCGTCACCCGGTATGTCCCCGGATCTAAACGAATGCCATCCCATTCGCTATTAGAAATGATATTGCCTTCAATGAGTATTACACCATCACTGACTATGATGTTAGCTCCAATCAGCGTGTTTTGCAGAATTTCCGCCTCCAAACCCGACAACAAGATGCTGCTGTCCCCCCCTAAGAGAGTATTACCAGTTATGACTACAGGGTCGGACCCTTGCCATGACGGACTGTTAGTCAATGAAATCGCAGCATTAAAGAGAATGTTCCCTCGAATGATAGATTTTCGCTGATCGCGAACCCTGACTCCGTTGATGCCCCTACTACTATCCAGGCTCAAGATCTTGTTCTGATCAACCGTAGCTTGCGCCTTAATTAAAGAGATTCCAGTGGCACTGTGGGCAGAGCCTGCCAGCATAATGCTGTTGTTCTTGATCTCTGCCTGAGCATCATAGACCCTGACTCCTGTCAGGAATTCATACTGTACTGCTCCATAGATGGCATTGTTCTCAATCACAGCTTGGCCGCTAGACACGCTGATGCATGTGGAGCAGTTAAATAGTGCATTGTTTCTCATGATCGCATTGGCCCCTTCCGCCACGACAATCCCACGAGGTTCAATCAAGTCGCTACGCCCACCCCCTGCAGGAGCGAATGAAAAGCCCCAGAATGCTTTGCCTTCTGTGATGTCACGCAACAGTTTCTGGATGTCCTCCGCGCTTCGCGGCCCAGATGGTACTTGCGATGCGCGTTGGGCAGCCGGAGGCTCTCTGGAGAACCGAATCTGAAAACCCTCTATGCTAGTATGGACTGCACCACTGATTCGAATGGCTGGCGCTTCAAGATTGCTGACCAAATTCACTGATCTCACTTCGGGATCAGCACTTCTCAACCTTACATCTTTGCGGATCTCTAGATTCTCATAATAAGTACCAGAATCTACTACGATAATATCTCCATTTGCGGCAGCTTCTAACGCATGCTGAATCGTGGGGAAGTCTTGAGGTACCCGTAGTTCACGCGACTGATTTGTCATGTCTGCAGCAAGGGTCGCAGAGAGTAAGATTAAGAAGATGCCCAGCCAGGTTATTCGTTGATCATATGTTGCTAGCATCATCCTTCCGCTCAATTCCAGTTCTGCTCTTGATCCTCCTCAAGATTTGCTGAACTTAGTTGCGAACCTCTCAGCGCACTGATGCAATTCTAGCTCACTCAGCTGGCATGCGCCAGAATTGAGTAAGCAAGCACTTATTGCAGGCAGAATGTCTTTTTACAATTATTGCCATTGGAACTCACTGGTTCTGGTGCTACCATCGCGTCACCCTCTTCTAGAAAGGGATATTGCTCCGGTGGTCCAATATAGTGAAGTTGCCCATCAGCTCCGAGACAGATGAGATACAGTTCGCAAGCAATCTTTCTAGCTTCGATTTCCGTGGTGTTTGAGCTCCACGCAACGTTGAATAAGGCCAAAGCGGGTTTATCACAGGCTTCGACGCAATATATTACGACGATGGGCAGCCCTTGGTTCTCTACCACGTTAGCAATCCCTTGAGCAACGGTTGGATTCGTAGCCCCACCCATTATCAATACGACAGGGTACATGTCAGCTGGGACCAAACCGCTCGCTTTGACTGAGGCGGCATATTTAGCATATTCATTAAGTTGATCTATGATGCGGGAAGCACGGTCCACTGCTTCATCAACGGGCATTCCTATAGGTATTCCCCCCGACTTTACTTCAACAAATGCTACCACTTGACCAAGACCTTCTATATACTTGTTGGCGATTATATCGATCTCCGTATTCGCGAGGCCTCCACTTTCTTGTTGTACTTCTTGGTTAGGCTTGGAAAAGTCAATAATTTGCCAGCCTTTAGCATACATTATCGATGCTACTTGAACTTCAGCCATTATCCCATTGAATCCTGCCCAAAAATTCCCTTCCATCTGACGCAGTGCATTATCCAATCTATCTCGATAGTGTTGCTTGACTTTTTCGATGTCACATCGTGTGCAACTATTGATAGCTACCAATACAGTAGTTGCCGCGGAGACGAATCTCGTAGCGTCTATTGGACCGCTATTGAACTCTACTGTGGCTCCTATCGCCGCTATCAAAGCCGTTATCTCTGCATCTGTTACTTGATAGCTATTAACTGAAGCCTGAGTCGCGTTTGCGAGATTCTTGAGGCCTATGATCTGCTCTCTGCTGAGTCCGGTAAACCCAAAGAGCAGCACATTCGCATCCACGTCTTGAACGAATATTGCCGGAGGCTGTCCCGGATCACGCAGCAAGGTCGGATTGGAAGCACCGCCAGCCATGGAATAGATCCTGTGGTTTACGGTTCCGCTCTCCTTCTGCTTACGATACCAATTGTCCCGAGAGTTCTCGCATAGCACGTTGCTGAACGAAGCCACCGCCCCATAATGCGCATATGGGCAGTACTGAAACACTTGCTGCAGATCGCTTCCCTTCCTCACCACTGGCGTCTGAGGCTTCACCTGCAACGTGGGCTTTGTACTCCCCTGGGGAACTGTCTTCTTCACTGTCACCTTGGCATAGATCGCCAGTTCCGGATCGATCTGCACCCCGCCTGGCCACAAAGCTTGTCCGCTCTATCCTGCCAGGGGCACCACTACCAAGGCCTCCAGTTCCTCCGAGCCGTCTTCTGCGATCACCGCGTTGCTCTCATCCAAGATCACCTGGGCTTGAGACCAGTCCACCCCTTCAGACTGCATGGCCTGCACACCCGCGCTTGTAGTTGCAGATTGTCCCAGTAGCTGTTGAAGACCTGTGGCTACCTCCTGAGTGCCCTGGCCGTCGGGCAGAAACAAGCGCGCTTCCTCAGTTCCTTCGCTCAACCCTGTTTCGATGTGAACGAGCCTCTCTCCACCCTCGTTCGCTTCCTTGATTGAAGCCCAATAGTTGCTCTCACCCAGCGCTTCATTCTCGAGCAGATACAGAGCTGCATCTGACCCTGCAGGCACTTCTACTAGCGTGGCTTCGGTGGTTGTGTCCTGCATGGCTCTCAGTTCCTGACCGTTTGTATTGTCGTTCTTCACCTTGCACCCATGAGCCTTGAAGGTATTGAGCTTCTTGCCTTTGCCCTTCAGGTGTTGAGCGAGCGCCTGCACCTCTGGGTTTTCCTTCAGAGTCTTGTCCGCCAGCTTCTTGGCTTGGCCAGGAGCGAGATCCCTCACACAGGCTGGAGGTCCGCCCTGACCTTGAGCGGCAATAAGCCAAGTAGACGTGCCTGAGAGTTCTGGGGTGTCTGAGGAGTCTTCCAGTGGATCGTTGGGAAAGAGCTGGGAACATCCGGTGAGGATTCCTAAGAGCAGGAGGAGTCCGCCGAAACCGAGCCCGTGAAGTTTTTTCATGATGCGCCCCCTTTTGATCGCAGGGTCATACTAGCATAAGATTGTTAAAATGTCAAGGGGGGGGGTAAGACATAGAAACACGTACTATTGATAGAGAGCACCTACACCTTTCAACTAGGCTGAAGATGACAAGACAAAACGATGAAGGGACAGTTTCGATCTTCTTGGCTATGCCCCGCAGCAGTGCTTGTATTTCTTGCCTGAACCGCACGGACAAGGGTCATTCCTTCCCACCTTTTCTACTTTCCGGGGCTTCTGCACTTTAGTCGCCGTGCTCGTTGCGGACTGAGCGTTCGGACTACTGGCAGTATCCAATGCGCTGACTCCTTCATGTTGATAGCGTAGATCCCCCAACGACGACTGTGCCGCAACCGGAGCGACTTCCACCTTGAGGGCAGGCTTAATGAGATAGTTGATGATCTGCTCCTCCACGCGGCCCAGCATCTCCTGAAAGAGCCGGAACGATTCGCTCCGAAACTCCACCAAGGGATCCCGTCCCTGATAGGCCCGCCAGCCGATGCCCTCTCGCAAATCATCGATGGCGTAGAGGTGCTGCCGCCAGTTCTCGTCGAGGATGTTGAGGATCATAAAACGCGCCAGTCGGGGGAAATGCTGATTTGTTCGTGCCACTTGGGCACCGTAGTTTTCTATCAAGAATTCGTGAACGTGATCCTCCAGCTCCGGTAGCTTCACTCCCTCTTGAAATGATCCCGTAAAGCGCGCATTCTGGAAGCTGGCGAGTTCTTTCGTTAAACCCTCAAGGTCCCAGGCATGAGGGCGGTTTGGTTCGGGGCAGTAACGCTCGAGTAGCGTCTGGGTGTATGTCTCCAAGATCCCCCGTATGTACTCATCGAGATCCGCTTGAGCTGGATCGTCTTGCCTGCCCAAGAGGAAGCGATTGCGTAGGGCATAGATCGCCTCGCGCTGGCGGGCCATCACGGCATCGTATTCCAACAGCCTCTTGCGGATGGAGAAGTTATGCGCCTCGACCCGTTGCTGCGCTGTGCGCAGGGCCTTGGTCAGCATGCTGTGTTCGAGTCTCTGCCCTTCTTCCAGACTGCCCATCGCCCATTGGAGGAGCTTCTGTTCGCCGAATAATCTCAAGAGATCATCTTCCAGCGAGACATAGAACTGCGAGGAGCCGGGATCTCCCTGACGACCCGACCGGCCACGCAGCTGATCATCAATCCGGCGGCTCTCATGACGTTGACAGCCAATGATGTGCAAGCCTCCCAACTGGGCAACTCCTTCGCCCAACTTGATGTCCACGCCTCGGCCCGCCATGTTCGTCGCTACTGTAATGGCTCCTCGTTGTCCCGCATCTTTGATGATCTGGGCCTCGCGCTCGTGATGCTTGGCATTGAGCACGTTGTGGGTGAGCCCGCGCCTCTTGAGCAGCGCGCTCAAGTATTCCGATTTTTCGATGGACGTCGTCCCGATGAGCACTGGCCGCCCTGCTTTGTTAAGCTTCTCGATTTCATCTGCTACGGCATTGAATTTCTCTTTTTCCGTCTTGAAGAGCACATCCGGCAGATCTTGTCGAATCATGGGTTTGTGCGTCGGGATGACAACCACAGATAACCCGTAGATCTCTTTGAATTCCTCTTCTTCCGTGGCGGCCGTGCCGGTCATCCCGGCGAGACCCTTATAGAGACGGAAGTAGTGCTGCAGCGTGATCTGAGCCAACGTCTGACTCTCACGGCGAATCTCCATGCCCTCTTTGGCTTCGAGCGCTTGGTGTAATCCCTCGCTGTAACGTCGGTCTTCCATCAGTCGCCCGGTGAACTCATCTACGATCACGACGCGACCGTCTTTGATGATATAGTCGACGTCTTTGTGGTAGAGATGCCGGCCACGCAGTGCCAGCTCCAGATGATGCAAGAGATCAATGTGCTGGGGGGCATAGATGTTCTCGATGCCCAGCAGCTCTTCTGCCCTTTTGACCCCTTCTTCCGTCAGGTGGATGCGACGGGTCTTCTCATCGAGTTCGAAATCACGGTCTTTCTGAAAGCGCGGGGAGAGCTTCGCGAATTGCTTGTAGAGCTTGGCGGACTCCGACGTCGAACCCGAGATGATCAGTGGCGTGCGTGCTTCGTCGATGAGAATGTTGTCGATCTCATCGACGATGGCGTAATCGAGGCCCGTCTGGACTCGCTGATCCCACGAGATGGTGAGATTGTCTCTTAAGTAGTCAAAGCCGAATTGCGTATTCGTTCCATAGATAACGTCGCACTGGTAGGCGCGCCTGCGCTCTTCTACACTCATGTCTTCTTGCAAGAGGCCCACCGTAAGTCCCAAGTGTTCGTAGATGGGACCCATCCACTCCCGGTCGCGCTTGGCCAGATAATCATTGACCGTGACGACATGCACCCTACCCACAAGCGCATTGAGGTAGACCGGCATGGTAGCTACGAGTGTCTTGCCCTCTCCGGTCTTCATCTCGGCGATCCGTCGCTGGTGGAGGACGATACCCCCTAGGACCTGAACATCATAGGGGCGCAGTCCTACTTTGCGTTCTGCCACCTCGCGCACGACGGCAAACGCTTCGGGCAGCAGATCATCCAACTCCTCACCCTCTTGTAGTCTCTTCTTGAACTCTTGAGTCTTGGCCGCCAGTTCTGAGTCACTGAGCCTTTTCGTCTCGTCGGCCAACTCGTTGACACGTTCCAGATCGGGTTCGAGGCGTCGGAGTTTCTGTTCGTTGGTCTCGCCGAAGATGCGATCGACCGTGCGCTTGACGAGTTCTAACACCATAATGTCCATGTCCCTCCGGAACGATTCTAGGAAAGAGCTTGACCAATTACAAGGAAGAGGATTTCACTGGGGTAGTCTACGCAACGCTTCTTCCACATTGCGTTTCAGAGTCTCCAGTTTCTCTTGCTCGGCTTTCCAGCGGTAGTAGTCATCGAGCGGCACCTGCGTGCCCACAGCAGAGAGCTGTGTTTGCAGTTGGGCCAGCTTCTTGTCGATGATCCTAAGAGCCTGCTCAAAATCCTCTCGTGCCTTCCCGATCTCGCCCCGGCTGAGGTACATCTGCCCTGATGTGACAAGAAGGCTTTCCGCATTGGGATTGCGCTGTCGGAGGTCCTCGAGCAGCGAGAGTGCTTCGTCCCCTTTGCCTTCCTCAAAGAGCACGAGTGCTTTCAGATGAAGAGCTTCCACTTTGAGGGAGGGATCTGGGTCAATGGCCAGTAACTGCTCTAGGTAGTCCCTCGCGTCCTCGCGATAGCGTCTGATGAGCTCGGGATTTGCCATTCCACCTTTGGCCCTTTCGATTTGTGCCAACCGGAGATTCACACTGGCCAGCTGCAAATAGGAGGTCTCTGTCGCAAAGCGAGGCAGAGAGCGCTCAAGGAGCTCTTTGCCCTTCAAGAAGTCGCCTTCTTCCATGTACATGAGCCCTAGCCAATAGAGTACCTCGCCCGGATCGACATCTAACGTCAAGCTCTTCTGGAGCAATTCCTTGACCTCTTGGACTGTATCACGTGATCCCCCTCCTTTGACCAGTCGCTGGGCTTGGTCGAGGTAGACATCCGCCTGCCAATCACGATACGCGAAGACACTTACTGTAGAGGCCACGAGGAAGGCTACAGCGGCCATCACCCAGCTCATGCGCTTTCCCAGTGACAAGTGCAGAGGTGGCTGCTTTGGGTTGTCCAACGCCCGAGATTGCAGGGCCGCTAAAAGAAAGACGAGTACGAGCACATTGGCAGGCAAGTGGAGAGGAAAGCTGAAGAGCGAATCGCTCATGAAAGCCACCACGCCGGCAAAGAGCGCTATAATCATTACTGTGCCCTCGGAGGATGTGCTGGCTCTAAGCCGAGCTAGAGTACTCCAGATCAGTGTGGCAATGAAAAAAGCTGTGGCCAGGAGGCCGAGAATTCCCATCTCTGCCATGATCTGAACGTATTCGTTGTGGGCCTGAGCGGCTCTCACAATGTAGCCCACGGTCTTGGCATAGTTCTGACCGCGCTCGGTCGTGAGAAACTCGGCTTTGTAGGGCAGAAACTCACGTTTGTAATCGCCCAGGCCGATCCCTACGATGGGATGATCTTCAAACATGTGATAGCCGACCCACCAGTCCCAAGCTCGTACGTTGGCCGAGCTCCTCACCGCTTGTTGATAGAGGGTGGCGGCTAGATCTTGGCCGAGTGGGGTTAGTGCCCCGATGAGTAAGGCAAGCCCCGCGGTTGCCAGTCCGATCCAACCCCAGCGCCGCTGCCGTGAGCGGAAGAGCTTCTCTAACCAAGCGATCACAGCTATGAGGGCCACCATGGCCAGCCCTGCCCAGGCCACAGGTGAGAAGGTTCCAGCGATTCGATTGATTGTCTGCATGCTCACGTTCACACCCTGAACCCAAACGGCCGTACTAAAAAGCAGCCAGAGCGTGAGGAGCCCGGTTACGCTGACCAGCACAACGCTCCATCTCCACTGTTGGCGTAGTGGCTCGAATCCGCGCAGGAGCCAGAGGCCACCGAGAAGGATGCCCAACGAGAGAATGCTGGCGAGCCAAGCCGAGTCTGAATCTATGGCCAGTAGAGTAATGAAAAGCAGCGCCACGGCGATCGAGGTGAAGATCTTGATCCACCGCGAGTGGGCGGAAAAGAGCAGAAGTAGCCCTGGGACGACAAGATAGGAGAGGAATCCACCCAGATAGTTCTTGTTCCCGAAGGTGGAGATGATATTCCACGTCCCGCGGTTCGCACCGGGGGTGCCTGGAAGTATTCCATAATATTGCAGCAGGCCGTAGAGCGATGCTAACACAGCTGAGATGAGTAATGCCCCCAAGAGAAAATGAATCTCCTCGGGATGTTCTAGTATATTCGCTAAGAATAGATAGAGTAGAAAGAAGTAGATGAAGAGAAGCACATACTGAAGATCTCCGAGAAGAGTCTGACTATTGATGAGCGAGAGCAAAGCGGCTGCAAGTAATAAGATCGCTGGCCAGAAGAGCGCTGTACGTTTTATATCTGCGCGCCCCTTACGTGCCATCTCTCCGACCCATATGAGGGCGAGCAGCGATATAAAGCCGAGCGAGTAAATGGCTTTCGTGTAGCCATATTCAGTGTTCCCCAAATAGATGAGAAGTGGCTGAGTAAACAAGAAGACAGCGGCAAGCCCTAGTTTTAGGTTCGGCAGCGCCCAGATCACCAGAATGAGCGAAATAAGAGAGAGGGCAAGAACATACTGAGCATTGGTATCCTGCTGTGAGATAAATGTCCAGAATAGCGGCAACGAGACAAGCACGAGCACGATAGTCGTTATGGATTTCAACCACCAAGGCTGGAGAAGCTTGGGCCAGATGGCGTTCTGAAGGGACTCCCAGAGATCGCTCCCTGTCCGCTTGCGCTTGCGGGGTGTTCTTCGTCGCCGCTTCATCTCTGGCCTATGGGAGATGCTTCAGAGCTTGGAACAGCACTTCCACATGGAAGGGGAACGCCGAGAGAACCTTACCCCAAAGATCTGGCCGCTTCAGTAGAGCACTGACCACATAGCTCGCGTAGTCAATGTCCCCGTATTCGCTTATGAGCTTCAGAATCTGCGGATCGTCCAAGACGGCAAACATCTTGTTGATATCTTCGTCGTTCACACAGCAGAATAACTCATGGGCAAGCATGCCAAACCTCAGTTCGTTCTCGAAGAGCGCTCGCCAACGTTGCTCGTACTCTGACAGTGCCTCACGTGAGGTATCGCCTTCCTGAGCAGCACGCGCGGCAACCTCCCCCGCGATACGGGCGCAGGTTACCCCCGTGTAGATCCCTCCGCCGGATGTAGGCTTGGCTTGTCCCGCGGCGTCACCCACGAGTAAGACGCCGTCCGCGACCGTCCGCGCCGCAGGGCCAATGGGAATCGCCCCGGCGTTCCTCTCTACGACCTTCTTGTTGGGGAAACGCTCCTTGAGCCACGAATCCAGATAGGCTTGAGCCCGCTGGCCATCGTCCGTGCCCAGTCCTACCCGCGCGTAACCCGGCGCGGCGGGCACGACCCAGGCGAAAAAGTTCGGTGCGAGCTTCTGGCTTAGAAAGACCTCTACATAGTCTTCTCGCGGGGCTCCATACGGGATGGTCACTTGGATGGCAATGATCTTCTTCTTGGGCGCAGGCAGGCCCGCCCACTGAGCCACGCGGCTATGGGGACCATCCGCTCCGATCACGATGCTCGTCTTGACAGAGCTCTCTCGACCATTGACCTTGAAGCGCAGTCGACCTGCTTCAAGACCCAGAGCCTGTGCGTTTGCCTGCACTTCAACACCGGCTTCGCGGGCTTGCCGGACGAGATCGCAGTCGAAGCGATCGCGATCCATCACGTAGGCGTGCACTTCTGGTTTCTCTACAGCGAGGCGTCTTCCATCAGGGGCATAGGCGAACGCTCCGCGGATCTCGCGCAGAATCACTGTGGGATCGGCTCCGGCTTCTTGAAAGCCACGGACGCTCAAGAGCCCGGTGCATTGCACGGGTTTTCCAATCTCGCGGCGGCTTTCGAGAAGCAGGACGCGGGCTCCCCGTTCCGAAGCTGTCTTGGCGGCGATGGCTCCGGCGGGCCCTCCCCCGACTACGACGATGTCGAAACTATTCATGGGTATGGATGCAGGACATGATAGCAGATTCTCTCTGGAACGTAAAGCAGATCGTGGGTCTTAACGCCGATGTTCTGGCAGGCGCGTGTCCCAACCTCGCCAGCGATACAGGGGATCTCGTCCGCTTAAGCCCGTGAGCAGAAGATATACTCCCAGCACTCCCAGTGCGATACCTCCGGGATGCACCCAGCCCAGCCGCGCGGCATAGTAGAGAGATGCTCCCACGAGCCCCAGTCGAATCACGCGGTCTTCAATGCCCAAGCGGCCCGGATGTTTGGGAGCAACGGCCTCCGGCGGTTCTTGTCCTAACATCTCATACTTGGGGCGCTCCATGTCTCGTAACTCGCCTCTAAATAGGGCCAGCGCGATGAGGAGCAGCACCCCCAAGCCAAGCAGAACACCCACAAGATTGAGCGGGTCCATGATCATCGTGATGTGGAGAGACTCTTGATGAAGGCGATCAATGCTTGGATCTCTTCCTCGGTCACTTCTCGGCCTGCCAGCTGTGCAATGCTTGGCATGACGTTCGCAAAGCCCTTGACGACTCTAGCGGCGGGTTGCGTCATCGATTCTGTCAGATACGCATCGTCAGCGATCACGGTTTGTGTTGTGCCGTCGGGTAGCATGATTTCCTTGGGGCGCCCATAAAGATCCTTCCAGCTGGGTCCGGTGCTGGGCGTTCCGTCGAGCGTATGGCAAGAGACGCAGCCGACGCTGCTATAGAGCTCTCGACCCTTGGCGATGCGGGGATCTTCTACAGGAGGCGGTGGAGGCACCAGCTGCCCCGTGCGCAATTTCTGCGGTTCATTGCCCAAGCTCACCAAGAACGCCGCCAGATCTCGTAAGTCTTGCTCCGAGAGATAGCGATACGTCGGCATGATCGAGCGCGCCTTAAACTTGCGGGGATCTACGAGGTGGTCGATCTGGTATTGCATGTTGGGGATCTTGCGGCCAATCACAGTGAGATCCGGCCCATCACGTTGTGTTCCCAACATCGTGAACGGGTATTTTACGTAGTCCCCCATCTGTGAGACTTCCTCTGGTCGAGCGCCCTCGCTCCAGCCGGTCTCAATATCTTGAGGGCGCAAATACAGCGTATGGCAGTACGTACAGCCATTCGCCAGATAGACGAGATAGCCTCGATAGGGCTCGCCTTCGAGTCCTGAGCCACTGGGATCTTTCAGCATTTCGCCCGTTTTCCAGTCCCAAGCGCGTGCGGTGGGGGGGATACGCTCTGCTTGTGTTGC
>JBBIPG010000029.1:0-28433 GCA_037442925.1 Candidatus Fraserbacteria bacterium
AGGAGAAAGGCGAATAATCTTCTCCTTTATGAAACATTACACCGCCGCAGCGCCCCCTCGAGGTAGGTGCTTCTGCTTGACAGGGCGTGATCGGGTTCTGCTAGAATGAAACAGAACACTTTCTGTTTCAAAGGTTAATCAACAGGTGATACACTATGCAACTCCTAAGCGATGCCATTTGGTTTCCGATCTTTGAAGGTGCCTTGTTTTTACTTTTCCTTGTAACTCTCTTTTACGATCTCACCACCCGTACTTCTTTTGCGAAAGTCCAGTACAACAAAGAAACCCAAGAGAAACTGAGCAATCTCTTTCTTCTTGGTACATCAGTGATCGTACTTGCGGTCGTCGCTACCACCGAAGCATGGAATGGCTATAAAACTCTCACTCTGATTCTGGATTTTGGTATCCTCATCTACTTGTCATATTTTAGTCCCAAGTACCGACTCACCGCATGGCGGATTATCCATTGGATAGAAAAGAGATTTGAACCATTCCGATGAACCCTTCCACCATCTACTACCTCACGCGAGCGGAGCTTAGGCAGCTCCTCAATGTCATTGAGAACAGACGCGACAAGATGCGTCGGGTACTCACGAATTCCGAGATTGTGCCCTTGGATGGTTTTTGCTACTTGGAATAAGGCTGGATGGTGAGGCTGTTCTTCAAAAGCATCATGCGCTCTGTAAGCCCCCTTATGCTACAATTCGAATACGTGTGCCTATGAAAACAAAGAAACCGAGAGCGAAGAAGCAGGTGAGCGACCCCGAGCTGAGGAAAGCCCTTCAAGAATCCTTGGCGGAATATCAAGCGGGGCGTGTCATTGGACCCTTCTCCTCAGCTGAGGACGTCATGGACTTTCTGTATTCTTTGCAACTCCCTGCTATCAGGAGATCAAAGCCAACAACTGAGTAGGATCTGCACCTAAGCCACCGGATTGAGATGCCGCTCCAACATCGACATCAGCTGGGCTTTCGGAAGGAACCCCACAATTCGCTCGACTTCTTTGCCGCCTTGAAAGAGAAGGAGCGTTGGAATGCTCTGCACGCCATAATTCATACTAAGCTCATTGTTCTCATCCACATTGAGCTTGGCTACCTTAAGGCGTCCGTCAAGATCGTGGGCGATCTCTTCGATGATGGGCGCGAGCGCCCGACAGGGGCCACACCAATCAGCATAGAAGTCCACCAAGACGGGTTGATTGGAGCGAAGCACCTCGGCCTCGAAATTTGCCTGTCCTACGTGAGTCGGCTTAGCCATTCTCGTTCCCCCTGCTATACTTTGAAGATCAGTTTTGCCTTCTTGATGCCATCAACAAGACCATCGATCTCATCTTCTGTGTTATAGATATAAAAACTCGCGCGCGCCGTGTTGTCCATTCCCAAGCGTTTCATCAGCGGCTGAGCACAGTGATGCCCCGAACGTACCGCGATGCCATCTTCGTCCAGAATGCCCGCCAGATCATGAGGATGAACTCCATCGACATTGAAAGACACCACAGCCAGTCGATTCTCCGGATCATGGGGACCATAGACCGTCACGCCTTCGAGACTCAAAAGCTTTTCCAACGCATACTCCAATAGCTTTCGCTCATGCTGGATAACAGCTCCCATCCCCAGATTCGACAGATAATCGACGGCAGCTCCCAGACCTATGCCATCCGCGACGCTGGGAGTGCCCGCCTCATATTTCCAGGGCAATTCATTCCACGTCGCGCTCTCCAGAGTAACAGTCGAAATCATATCCCCACCTCGCAGGAACGGCTCCATCTGCTCTAAGACCTCGCGCTTGGCGTATAGAAAACCCGATCCCGTAGGTCCCAGCATCTTGTGGCCCGAAGCCGCAAGAAAGTCGCAATCCAATGCTTGAACGTCAACGGAAATGTGAGGTAGAGACTGGGCCGCATCGATTACCGTGAGCGCTCCTACGCGCTTGGCTTCCGCGATGATCCCCGCCACAGGGTTGATCGTCCCTAGCACGTTCGAGGCATGGATCATTCCCACAAGCTTGGTCCTCGTCGTGATCGCTTCTTTTAGCTGATCCAAACGCAATCGGCCACGGTCATCCACATCGACGAATCTCACGATCACACCGTGTTTATCTCGCAGCATGAACCAGGGGACGATGTCCGAGTGGTGCTCCATGATGGTGATGACAACCTCATCGCCCGCTTTCAAGTTCCAGAGTCCCCACCCATAGGCAACGAGATTGAGCGCCTCCGTGGCATTGCGAGTGAAAATAATTTCACGCCAGCTGCGCGCGTTGACGAACTTCGCCACTTTCTTGTGGGCATTCTCATAGGCCACAGAAGCCTCGTGGCTCAGTGTGTGCACCGCACGGTGGACATTTGCGTTCATCTGCTCGTAAAAGCGCTGCATGGCTCCGATGACTTGGCGGGGCTTTTGCGTGGTCGCAGCGTTGTCCAGATAGACGAGAGGCTTGCCGTGAATGAGCCGCTCGAGGATGGGGAAATCTCGACGAATCTCAAGCGGGTCCAGCGAGGCCGTGACTCTGGAAGTTTGCTTGATTTGCGCCATTTCTGTCTACCCCTTTCAATACTCGAAGAGCACTTGCACGTCTTGGCCTTCCCTGCGGACCTCGTACGTGGGCACCGGAGCGAAGGCAGGCATTCTCAGCACTTCGCCCGTGGTGATGTCGAATTGCGCCCCATGCCGAGGACACGTGATGACTCTTCCTTCTATGGTACCGCCCGTCAGGATGCCCCCGTCGTGGGTACACACATCTCCAATGGCATAGTATCTCCCGTTGAGATTGAAGATAGCTATGAGTTCCCCTTCAACCTGAATGGACTTGTGTTGACCCAGCTTCAGTTCATCTGCTTTAGCAACTGTAATCCACTTCCTCTGTCCCGCCATTACTCTTCATCCTCCGACCAAGCCGCTGCTCCATACGCTCCTAGCTTGACCGTCTTGAGCGCAAGGAGCGCACACTTGAGCCTCATGGGATTCACTTCCACGCCCAGCAACTCCAGCATCTGGTCTTTGTCAAATCGCTTCACATCTTCGAGTGATTTGCCCTTCAGTTCTTCCGTGAGCATGGAGGCTGCGGCCTGACTGATCGCACATCCCTTACCACTGAAACGAATATCTTCGATCATGCTGCCCTTGAGTTTGATCTCGATGCGAATCTGATCCCCGCAAGAGGGGTTCCCCTCTTCGCGCACGATGTCCGGGTCCTCGAGACGTCCGAAATTGCGGGGGTCTTTGTAGTGATCGAGTAAGAGCTCTAGGCCGAGTTCGTTCATGGGAGGTTCCTCGGCCCATTATACTCCAGTCTGCCACTTGCGGTCGATGAGAATCCGAATGCGCGCCTGCATCAGCGGCAGGGGGATCTTGGCAATAATGGGCTCAAAGAAGCCATCCACGATGGTCTTCTTAGCTTCGTCGTCTCTAAGCCCCCGGCTTTTGAGATAGAAGATCTGCTCCTCATCGATCTGACTGGCAGACGCTGCATGGGTGCAGCGGACGTCATTGGCCTCGATCTCCAGGCTGGGGATGGCGTTCGAGCGAGGACCATTCTCTAAGATGAGCGAGCGCTGACTCTGGAAGGCGTTGGCGTGCTGTGCATCGGGCTCGATGCGAATCAATCCCCAGAAGACGGATTGAGATTTGTCCTTGAGGACACCCTTTACCGTCACTTCACCCTTCGTATGGGGCTTCTGGTGTCTCAAGTTCGATGTGAGATCCATGTGTTGTCGGCCATTGGTGAAAAAGACTTGAACATCTTGAAGCTCTGCACCCGGCCCATCGAGCACACTTTCGACGTGAGACATGGTCAGACGCCCGCCCAGCCAGCCGAGCGTCCAGCGCAGTTTCGCGTCTTGTTCAAGCAGTCCTCGACGGCGACTGAAGTTGTACACGTGAGTGTTCCAGTTCTGTACGCCCGCGAAGTTCACTTGAGCGCCACGACCGACATGGACGAGCGTCGTATTGGCCTGCATAGCCGACCGGTCGAACTCAGCTCCCGGCGAGTAGAGTTCTTCTAGACATGTGACCGCGCTCTCGGGTTCAGCAATGATCAAGCTCTGCGTGAATAGACCCACCCCCGGTCGGGTCAGGAGATTCATGACGGTAAGCGGCTGCTTGATCACGACACCCTTGGGCACATAGAGGAAGATGCCCGTGCTAAAGAGCGCGCGCTGTAAGGCGTTTATTTTGTCTCCAGGTGGCTCAAGTCGATCGACATAGCGACGGACCAAGTCCGGATGCTCCCTGATCGCTGGGGTCATGTCCATGAAGAGCACGCCCTTCTTTGTCAGATCTTCGGGCAACTCGGCTCGAACCGTCTGTCCGTCGACTTGGATCAGGAGCCCAGCGGCTTCTACGCTCTCGCCAATCAGCTCTTTGAATTCTTTGGGGATCACGGGTGATTCGACCTCATCTACGAGGGGCGTGATCTCACTCCATTCCAAGCCACGAATCTGTGTGTATCGTGAACCTGGAAACGACAGCTTTTCAAACGCATTCCAGGCTTCGAGGCGGCGCTTGCGCAGCCACTCGGGTTCATTTCGAGCCTGCGAAAGTGCTTCGACCGTCTCGATAGAGGACTCGTTTCCCTCTAATGCCATCTGAATCTTAGTCATAATGAGTTCTGTTCCTTATGGGAGCGTGTTACCCGACGGAGCCTTCCATCTCGAGCTGAATGAGACGGTTAAACTCCACGGCGTACTCCATGGGCAATGTCTTTGTAAACGGCTCCATGAAGCCGAGCACGATCATCGCAACTGCTTCCGCTTCCGAGAGCCCGCGGCTCATGAGATAGAAGATCTGATCCTCACCCACTTTGCCCACCGTCGCCTCGTGCCCCACGGTCACTTGATCCTCGTCGATCTCAACGTAAGGGTATGTGTCGCTGCGAGAGCGCTCATCGAGCAAGAGCGCGTCGCAGAGCACCGTGGACTTTGAATGAACGGCACCCTTGGCAACTTTGAGCAGGCCTCGATAGCTCGTGCGCCCACCGTCTTTACTGACGGACTTGCTCGTGATGGTGCTTGTGGTATAGGGCGCAGCGTGGATGACTTTGCCGCCGGTATCTTGATGCTGGCCTTTACCCGCATAGGCAACAGAAAGAATGTCGGCGCGGGCGCCCTTGCCCATCAGGTAGACCGAAGGGTATTTCATAGTGACCCTGCTGTTATGAACGATGAATCCATTCGCCACGAAGTTGTGCACTCCTTCGATCTCGATGTCCCACGTGTCGGCCTTACCAGCGGGTTCGATGCGAGAGATGCGCACGAAAGCCACGGGGCTGGGAACCTGCCAGTTGGAGAAATAGAGGAAGTAATGTCGATACTCTTTCTCTTCTTTCCCAAGAGGCTTCCGCTCCACGCGCCGCCATTCGCTGATCTTCAAGGGATTTAGCCCGCAGCTGATAGCCAAGTCTCGAATATCCTCCAGCAGCGTCCGATGGCTGCTCGTGACGGATACGTTCTTATGCCCACGGCGCATATGACCATCGGCGGCGATGTAGCCTTCAATGAAGGCCCGCCGCTGGGACTGAGGCAGACGATAGACCCAGGAAGGGACCCGCTTCTCGCTCGCCCTGCCTCTGAAACCAAGCTCCTGGAGCAAAGCCACAAGTTGCGCGGAGCAGACTCGAAGCACTCGCCCTTTGTAGAGCTGGGGTTCGATGCCGAAGAGGCCTCGGATGGCTTGAACAACTCGCGGGAAGGCCTCATCTTGAGGGACGATGGCGATATTGAGCCGAGCTTGTTCGCAAAAGCCATCGCCGAGATAGAACCCGAGCAACCACATCAGTTCGTCGCTGGTCTCTTCTGGTACGCAGATCTGATTGCGTGTACGTTTTACCGTTGGAATCTGCAATTTCAGGGATTTCCCGCAGTCCGGGATCTGACCGGAAATAGCCACCGAGTCGCCCTCCCGCAGCTCGTCCAATCTCCTCCATGAAATGACATTTCCTCGCCCCTCCTTGCGCAAAGAGAGGAAAGGGTGATTGGCCGTGGCCACAATTTCACGGTGATTCTCTGTGACTAATCGAAAGACGGGACGATGTCCACTGTACTTCTTGTCCACCACTCGACGAGGTTCAAGCTCAAACTTTGGGTTCAGCGTGAATACGCGGTCCCCCGGCTCCACCTCCCGAATGGGTCTCACGTCACTGTTGAGCAGAACTTTGGAATCCCCGACTAGGCACCCGATGTTCGCATCGACCCACTCGACCGTCGCCCCCTCATAGGCCACCGAACGCTTGGTGACGAGATTGTAGACGTCGTTCGACCAGTTCTGAAGCGTCGTGTAGCGCAAGTGCGCACCGGGTTTGGCGATCAACTCCACAACGGCTGAGTGCAGGGATTCTTTCGAGTAAACGGGGGCTGTACAATTGTGAACAGCGAAGCCGCGCACCAGATACGAGTTCGGGCCTTCGACGTCCAGATTGAACACAAAGCCGTCATAGGGCGTGCGCTCAATTCCTCTGATTGGGATCAAGAAATGCGTGTCTGTCTTGCGGGTCTCGCTCCAATGCTTGTCCACCGTGTAAACGACAATGTACTGATCTCGGCGATGGATCTTTCTACCGTTGATTGCATCATCGCCGCCCTCGCGCACTTGGATGCTGGCAAAGATGCCCCTCCTGGCAAGCAACTCTTGCAGCTGTTGGGCAAGCGTTTCTGAAGCAGTGGCTGCTCGATGCATCACACTGTTGCCTTTGTCGCAGACGTTGCCGTCGCCGCGGAAGTAAGCGTCCAGTAACGGTTCAATCTGCTCTGGGGGCAAGGCCATGAGTTCATCGCTCAGCCGCTTTCTCGCTGCACCCTTCCCACAAGAAGTGATGCAAAGCTCCATGAGCTCTTTTGAATAGACGGTCACATTGACAGCATGTCTGCCCTTGAGCTCCGTCACATAAGCCCTCTTGCCGGTGACATGTGTGATCAACGAACACACCTCGGCAACTATCTCCGCCTCGCCCGAGCTGAACGTGAAGCTTACTACCGGCATGTTGAGTGTCTTGTGGATAAACGCTGACCCCTCAGCAAGGTAATAACCCAGGAGTTTGAGCAACTCCGGTGAGTACTTTGGGTTATAGTCCTCTGCTTGCACCTTGGGGAAAACCAAGAAATCACCGATAGCAAGTTCGCCAGCAGGCACATACTCAGGCTCTGCTGTTAAGAGGGTTTGAGTGTCGGTCTCGGGAAGCCAGCCGTTACGCGGCCTGAGCTTCTTAAGCACGTCGGCGCGACGCACAACCAATACTGGATGTTCAGGCGTAAGTCGAAAGGCGTTATATGGTGAGAGCGGCCGGATCGTTAGCATATCGCCCCGATACGGCCGGACCATCACAGCACGAACTTTGGCTTTACGACCATCACTGGCGACTACCAAATCCCCAGGCTTGAGGTGTTCAATATTGGTCCAGCGATCGCCCAGACTGACCTGCTCGCCTCCAGGCAAGCATCCCTCGATATAATGCACCTTGGCACCCTCTTCCGCAATGATGAGCGTCCTCTCAAACTGCCCCATGTTCGCCGCGTTGATGCGGAAGTACGCCTGCAGCGGGATGTCCACCTGAACGCCCTTGGGCACGTAGACGAAAGAGCCCCCACTCCAGACGGCGCTATTGAGAGCGGCGAATTTGTTGTCTTCTTTGGGGATGACCGTGCCAAAGTATTGCTTGACAATCTCGGGGTATTCCTTGAGCCCTTCATCCATCCCCAAGAAGATGACGCCCTTCTTTTCGAGATCTTTCCTCAGATTGTGATAGACGGTCTCCGAGTCATATTGAGCCCCCACTCCGGCCAAGAACTTGCGTTCGGCTTCAGGTATACCCAGCCGGTCGAAGGTCTTCTTGATGTCCTCAGGCACATCATCCCAACTGCGGGCGGGCCGATCCGTGGGGCGAGCGTAGTAGACGATCTCATCAAAATTGATTTTCGTGAGATCAGCTCCCCACAGGGGCAGCGGTTTTTTCATGAAGACCTCATAGGCTTGCAGGCGAAACTCCCGCATCCAGTCGGGTTCGCCCTTCAAATGAGAGATCTCTTCGACTACCTCGCGCGAGAGCCCTGGCTTGCCGATGTAGACGTAACTATCTGTGGAATACTTGAAGTCGTATTTGGTGTAATCGCGCTCAAAGGTCTCCTTCTTTGGTTGCTCTACAACGATGGCGCTCCCGCGTCGCTTCTTCTCCCCTAGATGCTTCTCATCTGTCACGGTTACGCCACCCCCTCCTTCTCGAATCCAAGCTCTTCTAGAATCCAGTCGTAGCCACGCTCTTCCAACTCATGGGCCAGCTTCTGGTTGCCGCTCTTTACGATCTTGCCCGCGACCATGACGTGGACAAAATCGGGCTTCAAATAGTTGAGAATTCTTTGATAGTGGGTGATGGCCAGACACCCGAAGTGGGGACCACGTAGACTATTGACTGCCTCAGCCACGATCTTGACGGAATCAATGTCAAGTCCGGAGTCCGTCTCATCCAAAATGGCGATCTCAGGCTTGAGCATGAGCATCTGAAGGATCTCGGCGCGCTTCTTCTCGCCGCCCGAAAAGCCCTCATTCAGATATCTCGTTGCGAAGGATTCATCGATCTTGAGTATCGCCAGCTTCTCTTTGAGTGTTTTGCGGAACTCGCCGAAAGCTGGCTTCTTGGTTGTCTTACCGTTCGTTTGTCCTTCGCTTTCACCTTGGCGTGCTTTCATAGCTTGCAAGAGAAACCGGGAGAGGGGCACGCCGCTGATCTCGAAGGGATACTGAAAAGCCAGAAATAGTCCCAGTCGCGCCCGCTCATCGGGTTCGAGCTCCAAAATGTTCTGTCCCTTAAAGAGCACTTCTCCCTGGGTGACGTCATACTTTGGATGCCCCATAAGCGACATCGCTAGAGTGCTCTTGCCGGAGCCATTCGGTCCCATGATTGCATGGACCTCACCCTTCTGGACCGTGAGATCCACGCCCTTGATGATCTCTTTGCCCTCAACGCTCACACGCAAGTCTTTAATTTCCAGCCGGTCGGTCATGACCACTCCTCTTCTTTACGAAAGCCAGAAGTCGCAAAAAGTCTACCAAATCAGTCCACTTTTGTCAAGGTAACGCTACGGTAATTTCAATTGTGACTCACGTCGATAGTTGCTTCGAACCCCTCGATGATCTAGTATCGGAACTTGGCATCCAGAACGGGACCAGAGGAGGACATGAAATGGCTGTTGTAGTGGTAATCGGCGGCGGACCTGCGGGTTATAGCGCGGCACTGTTTACAGCCAAAGCCAAACTAGACACAATTCTTTTTGACACCAACGAGACAAAAATGCACAGCGCGTACCTCTATAACTACTTGGGTATCGAAGAGATCCACGGCACTGAATTCGCACGAATCGCCCGAAAGCAAGTGGAGAGATTCGGGGCGAAAGTGCGCACCGAGAGAGTCACAAAGATTGAGCGCACAGGAGACCACTTTCGCATCGAGACGACATCTGGCACACGGGAAGAGGCAAAGTACATCGTCATCGCCACAGGTCTTGATGATTCGCTCTTGAAGCAGCTCGGCGTCCAATACGACGGTGACGTGGTGAAGGTAGATCGCCATGGGCAGACCTCAGTCGAGAACATCTACGCCGCCGGATGGGTGACTCGTAGCAAGTCTCAAGCCATCATCTCAGCAGGCGATGGGGCTGCGGCGGCCATCCACGTGATCGCTAAGAAGCTCGGCAAGCCATATAAAGACTTCGACGTGCCTCCTCCAAACAAAGCCTGACGCCACTATAGAAGAGATCCACATGCGAACTGTGATCGGCTTGGAGGTCCATGCACAGCTGGCCACCCGCACGAAGCTCTTCTGCGCCTGCCGCGCGGATTATTTTCAAGCGCCGCCGAACTCCCATTGCTGTCCGGTCTGCCTGGGGATGCCTGGCGCACTTCCCGTACTCAACCAGCAAGCTGTCGAGTTCGCCCTCAAAGCAGCTCTCGCTCTTCATTGTGAGATCCCGCTGCGCTCCAAATTCGACCGCAAGAACTATTTCTACCCGGATCTCCCGAAGGGCTATCAAATCTCACAGTACGATGAGCCATTGGCGCTGGGAGGCTACCTCGATCTGGAACTCGAGAACCATGAAACAAAGCACATTCGCCTAAGACGATTACACCTAGAAGAGGATGCCGGAAAACTCATCCACGAGCCCGATGGTCGAAGTCTGGTGGATCTCAACCGTTGTGGTGTGCCCTTGATTGAGATCGTCACCGAACCCGACTTGGCCTCTCCCGAAGAAGCGGCGGAGTTCATGCGCCAGCTCCGCCAAGTCTTGCGTTACACGGGCGTCGCCAGCGGCGACATGGAGAAAGGGGAACTTCGCTGCGATGCGAACATCTCCATCAGCACCAATGGGAAGCTAGGTACCAAGACGGAAATTAAAAACATGAACTCGTTTCGCGCCGTGGAAGAAGCCCTCAGGTATGAAGAGACGCGGCAGCGAGAGCTTCTGAAGTGGGGTGAGAAGATCATTCAACAGACCTTCGGCTGGAACCCGGACACGGGCAAAGTGGAGCCTCAGCGCTCAAAAGAAGAAGCCGAGGATTATCGCTATTTCCCTGACCCCGATCTCGTCCCTGTGGTCGTAGATGATGCCTGGAAGAAGAGGCTCTTGAGCGGGCTACCGGAGCTTCCGGCAGAGAAGCGACGTCGGTGGAAGCAGGAGTACGAACTGCCCGATTATGACATTCGAGTACTCACGGAAGAGCGAGAGATTGCCGAGTACTTTCAGTCTGTGTTGGAGCATTTCAATAAGCCGAAGACCGTGAGCAACTGGATGATGACGGAGCTTCTTCGTCTGCTAAAAGAATCTCCGGATGGGGGAATTCGTATCTCGCCGAAAGACTTTGCTCACGTCTTACAGAAAGTCGAAGAGGGCTCGATCAACCGCAACACGGGCAAAGAAGTGATCGAAGAGGCGTTCAAGACTGGAAGATCTCCCCAGAGCATCATCGAAGAGAAGAGCCTCACTCAGATTTCCGATGAATCGGCTCTCGTCGCATTGGCCGATCAAGTGATCGGCGAGCAAGCCAAAGCGGTGGAGGATTTTCGCTCGGGTAATGAGAAAGTGCTGGGGTTCTTGGTGGGTCAGCTCATGGCCAAAACGAAAGGACGAGCGAACCCGCAGGTTGCAGCACGAGTTCTCCGAGAACGGCTAAGAGGGTAAATCAGTCACACTCCGAGAACCCGCAGTCGCTGCAGATATAGCAGCCGTTGGTGAACATGAGCAAGCCGCCGCAGCTCGGACAAAGCTCTGCCTGACGCTTGTGGTCGTGTCCGTTGGTTCCCACCTCAGGGTGCTTAGCGGTTTGAGTCGCTTTGACATCCTCCAGGAGCGCCAGCTGCTCTCCTCCCTTCAAATACTCCTCCATGGCCTTGGCAATGGCATCCGGCACTGAGAAGACGACTTTCCCATCTTCTTGCACCACGGGCCGTAACCCTCGGATGAGGCTGAGTTCGTCCATCACGACTGTGGGCTTTACCCCGGAGCGTAGCGCGAGCGAGATGAGGCGCCCAATCGCTTCCGTGAAGGCCATGCCCGAAGAGCCAGACTTGCCCAAGTTGGCAAAGACCTCCACCATGCCTTTGTCATCCTCATTGATGGTCACGTAGATGTTGCCCATCTCCGTCTTCATGCGATACGTCTTGCCTTTCACAACCTGAGGCCGCGGTCGAGGAGTGATGGTCGCCCGCTTGCGAGCTGCTTCTCCTTGCGTGATGAGAATCCCCTCCCGCGAGCCCTCGCGATAGACGGTGATTCCCTTACAGCCCAGCTTCCAGCCCAGAAGATAAATCTTCGCGACTTCTTCCGGCGTGATATCCCGCGGTAGATTCACGGTGCTGGAGATCGCATGATCAATATGTCTTTGAATTGTGGCCTGCATCTGCACGCGAAACTCGGGCTTGATCTGATGCGCCGTGACGAAGAGATTCGGCAGTTCCTTGGGATCTTTCAGGCCGAAGCGATCCATGTACTCTTGTACCAGCGGGTGATGAACTTGGAATTCCCCCTTGCTCAAGGATTTAGATTTCCTCACGTAACTGAGCTCGAAGATGGGTTCAATGCCCGACGTGCAGCCGGCCAATACAGAGCCAGATCCCACAGGCGGCACCGTGAGGAGCGCGGCATTCCGCAAGCCGTGCGCCTTGATCTTGCTAAGGACTTTCCTATCCAGTCTCTGTATGAAGGGACTCTTGAGGTGCTTCTCCAATTCAAACGCCGGGAAGGTCCCTTTCTCTACAGCCAGCTGCGTGCTCTCGTCATAGACGATGTCCTTGGCTCTCTCGAAGAGTTCATCCGTGAACTCGATAGCTGCCTCCGTGTCGTACTTGAACCCCAGCCGGATCAGCATATCGCCGAAGCCCGTGAAGCCTACGCCGATTCGGCGAGAGTGGAGCGAGGTCGTCTTCTGATGCCTCAGGGGGTGCTTGTCTTGATTGTAGTCGAGCACGTTGTCGAGGAAGCGAGTGGCATAACGGAGTGCCGATTCAAGATTCTCCCAGTCGACTTGGGCTCCCTTTTCGAATTCGCCCTGGACGAACTTGGCAAGATTCACGTTGCCCAGGCAGCAACAGCCGTAGGGCTCGAGAGGAATCTCGCTACAAGGATTTGTTGTAATCACTTCCATACCATTATATTCTGTGGTCGACTCGCGCTTCACGTTGTCCCAGAGGATGAGTCCCGGCTCCGCGGAGGCATGCGCATTCTTGATGAGCTTCTCCCAGACTTCTTTGGCACGAACCTTCTTGGTGAAACGCCCGATCACGTCGTTCTCATAGCGCAGCGTGAACGGTCTGTCTTTCTCGACCGCCTCCATGAACTCGTCCGTGAGTCGCACGCTGATGTTGGCGTATTGAACTTTCGTGCGCGAGGGATCGTTCTTGATCTCAATAAACTCCATTACATCTGGATGATCGCAACTGATCGTGAGCATCAAGGCTCCACGACGCCCGGCCTGCCCGATGGTGCCCGTGGTCATGGAGAAGAGATCCATAAACGAGACCGAACCCGTAGAATAGATCGCCGCGTTATTGACGGGCGCGCCTTTGGGGCGCAGAACACTAATATCTGTTCCGACGCCACCTCCGAACGAGTAGGTGCGTGCGGCTTCCTTACACCATTCGAAGATGGCTTCAATGGAATCCTCATGAATGGGAATCACATAACAGTTAAGCAATGTAGCGTTCCGCGGCTGTCCCGCCCCGAACATGATGCGCCCGCCGGGGATGAACCGAAAATCCTCCAGAAGCCAGTAGAACTTCTTCTGCCATTCCTTCTGTTTCTCTCTCGTGGCCTCGACGGACGACATCTCTTTTGCAATGCGCTTCCACATCTCCAGAGGAGTCTTCTCTACCACCTGACCCTCTCCATCTCTAAGAGCGTACTTATCTAAAAAGCAGCGGATTCGTAATTCATCGCCCCCAAAGAATTCCACCGTCTCCGTCGGAAATTGGGCTCCCTCCCATTTCACGGAAGCACGCTCACTCATGGTTGTCTATCCCCCTTTTATGGTATCTGAGGCGAGGCCGTTTTGAAAGCCTAGCGTGATCAACAAGGGTGATGAATCGCTCCTTACCCATTATAGAAAGTGTGAGAAGCGGAGTATGTAACTTGGAAGACTCTCACCCGCCGCCTCCGGGGGCGATCTTACCTCCTCGAGATAGCGGAGGTCAACCCCGGCAGCGGTCACCCTCAGCCACAAGAGAGTGAGAAGATTCAGAATTCATGACTCTCTCCGGGTCTCAAGACGATCACTTGACTCTTCGTTTGTGACTCAACGGCTCGCTGGAAGGCAGCCACGTCCTGCTGGATGGGGGGAAACGTGTTGTAGTGAATCGGGATGACCTGCTTCGGCTTGAGCAGCTTCACCGCCTCGATGGCATCTTCTGGGTCCATAGTATAGTGACTCCCGATGGGAACCAGCGCCAGATCGAGACCCTTTCTGCCGATGAGCGCCATGTCGCTAAAGAGCGCCGTGTCTCCGGCGTGATAGATCACCTTGCCCTCTTTGCTCGTGAATACGATGCCGCAGGCCTGGCCCATGTATTTCCCATCGATGCTCGAACTGTGCAAGGCCGGAGTGAACATCACTTTACCGAACTCAAACTCCTTGACTCCTCCCGTGTTCATTCCCACGGTATGGGGCGCCCCTTGAGATTGGCAATAGCTTGCCAACTCAAAGGTGGCGATCACGGGGCACTTGTGTTTCTTGGCCATGGGCACAGTGTCTCCCACGTGATCCGTGTGCCCATGGGTCAGAAGAATGGCGTTGGGCTTAAAATCGTCAGGCTTCTGGACTGCCGCTGGATTCTGGCTGATGAAGGGATCGATTAAGACCGCATGGCCGCCACTCTGGATCTCTACAGCGGAATGGCCGATATACGTGATCTTCGCCATGTTTCACTCCTCTTTGTGATGGTCGGGGCGGCCGGATTTGAACCGGCGACCACTCGCACCCCAAGCGAGTGCGCTACCGGGCTGCGCCACGCCCCGAGTTAAGAGAATTGCCATGGGCATTTATAACCGTTTAGCACATCCATTGCAAGAAGAGACTCACTCCTCTGCTCTACTGAGGTGACCTCCCCTCACTGTCGGTAACCTCAACGGAATGTGTATAATGCAGGTTAGTCCAACGAGTCGTCTGTGGCATGAGCGATGCGAACTAAGCCGCACTGTACTATAACAAGAGGAGGTATCTTCGATATGAAACGATGGATCATCTTGCCCGCGCTCGCCTTGGTCGCCGTGGCTATCGCTCTGATTTCGATCTTCTCTTCCTCGCCCACTACGCCCACCAATCCTCAAGCGCCGAATGCTCTTTCCGCGCCGCAGCAGGAACAACTGAAGTCTGCGGAGCCCAAGATCTCCACAGCTCAGCTCCCAGCTCCGAACGTGGAATCCAACCCGGACCAGACTACGGCAGCTCTCGAGACCCTGACCAAGGAAGAATTGCAGAGCTTGATCACAGCCGCGGGACAAAACGCGATCAAGACGGCCATCAAGAGCGTCGCCCCCGCGGTCGTGCAGGTGCGGGTTACCGTGAAAGGATCCAATCCCCTTCAAGAGTTTTTCAATAACGATCCCTACTTCCGACGCTTCTTCAACATCCCAGAAGGCGATCAGCAGCAATCTTCGTTGGGGTCTGGGTTTTTCATCTCGTATCGGGGCCAGAAGTATCTATTGACGAATAATCACGTGATCGACGGAGCCATCAGCATTCAGATCCTGCCCCCTGATCACGCTCCTCTCAAGGCCGAAGTGATCGGATCCGACGCCCAGCTGGATCTAGCCGTCCTGCGGGTCGTAGGCAACGGCGCGGAGGATCTGCCGGTGGTAGAGCTGGGCAACTCCGAGCAAGTGGAAGTGGGCGATTGGGTCGTTGCCATCGGCAATCCCTTTGGACTAGATTACACGGTCACGGCGGGAATCATCAGCTACTTGCACCGCGATATCCCCCGCCCCAACGGGAGCTGCTGCTTCCGCGACATGATCCAGACGGACGCCGCGATCAACCCCGGCAACTCGGGAGGCCCCCTGGTCGACGCCCAAGGGCGCGTTATCGGGATCAACACCGCGATCGTCTCCAATGCCGCCGGCTTGGGATTTGCCATCCCCATCAACAGCGCCCAGCGGGTCTTGGATCAACTGGTCAATCAGGGGAAGGTCACCCGCGCTTGGCTGGGAGTCCTCATTGCGGAGCTTACGCAAGATAAAGCAGAGTACTTCGGCCTCCAGCCGTACAGTGGCGTGTTGATCAGCGACACCATCCCAGGCGGGCCATCCGAAGGGATACTGCAAGAGGATGACATCATCCTGAGCGTCAATGGCCAGCCGACTCCCCGCGTGAGGGACCTGCAGGACGCCATTCAGTATCGCCAAGTTGGCGAGGTGGTTCAGCTGGAAGTGCTGCGTGCCGGGGAGCGAATCACACTTGAGATTCCACTGGCCGAGCGTCCCAGTGATGAAGCGCTGGCACAGATGGGTTCATCCAGATCAGCCCAGGAGCAGGCCCAGCAGGCCCTGGGGCTGACCGTTCAGGCGAACTCCCAACAACTCGCGCAACAATTGGGGCTGGGCACGAGTGAAGGCGTAGTCATCACTCAAGTCGAAGCCGGCAGCGCTGCGGATCTCGCTGGGTTGCAGCCGGGCGAGGCCATTGTCATGGTCAATAACCGCGCCATCCGCACCTTGGCCGATTGGAACCAGACCGTGAGCCAACTCAAGAAAGGCTCATTGGTGGCATTGCGTGTCATGCATGGGATGGTCAAACGGTTGGTGATCCTCTCACCTTAAGATCTCCAGAAGGAGCAGTTGCACGGCGACGGCCTCGGGGCTACAATGCCCTGAGGCTTTTCATCTCGGAGAGTGGCGCAGCTGGCTAGCGCGCAGCGTTCGGGACGCTGAGGTCGCCGGTTCAAATCCGGCCTCTCCGACCCGCTCACAACCACGTGCTCAGCACATATGCGAGGCCCAGCACCAGAACAACCAGAGCCACCCCCAAAAGAATCCCCAATACGTCCTCACGGATCAACCCTGATCCGGACGAGCCAGGGACCTGGATCGTCCTCCCCTGGGCGACCAACTGAAGGATCTGGTTGATGCCACCGACGATGCCCTGCGCGAACTGCTGCCGCTCAAAAGCCGGCTGAATGACCGTCTCGCTGATCTTCTTCAGTTGCTCATCCGGTACGGCAGCCTCCAATCCCCTGTTGGTCACGAGTCGATATTGACCGTCGTTCACCGCCACCAAGAAGAGCAGAGTCTTGCGCTTGGCGTCTTCTTCACCCAGGTTCCACGTCTCTGAAACCCTACTTCCGTACTCGTTGATGCCCACGGTATTCAATGTCAAGATCGTCAAGACGTAGATCTCGACACCCATCTCCTGCTTCACCTGATCGAGCAACCGATTGAGTTCGCCCTCGGCCTGCTCATCGAGGATCTGGGCGTAATCGGAGACGTAGTCCACGCGAGCCGGGATGGGAAGTTCTTCTTGAGAGTAGACCGGATTGACAGCTGCCACAGCTACAAAAGTGATAGCGAGAACCAAGCTGAGGTTGAGCAAGAGCACATGTTTGGGGTGCATGATCCGTTCCGTCCTCCTTAGTACAGAGGAGCTTACCAGAAGGCTCCTTAAGTCTGCAAGCACTTACGTGTTTGACGCTCGGAGAGCTTGCTGTTAGAATGTTCACGCTACTGGCGGATGTAGCTCAATGGTAGAGCATCGGCCTTCCAAGCCGAAGACGCGGGTTCGATCCCCGTCATCCGCTCCAAAACGGCGCGAAGCGCTTAAGCCCACGCGCAGCGTGCGCCCGTAGCTCAAAGGAAGAGCAAGAGCCTTCTAAGCTCTAGGCTGCAGGTTCGAGTCCTGCCGGGCGTACCAGAAATAGCGCTGAGCAGTCAGCGATTAGCTGTCAGCAAAGACACTGAGAGCTGAATGCTGATCGCTGAAAGCTTCGCCCGTGAGGGACGTAGCTCAACCTGGCAGAGCATCGGCCTGTGGAGCCGACTGTTGCGGGTTCAAATCCCGTCGTCCCTCCCAAAAATCTCAGCGGAGTGGTCTAAGATCTTCTAGCAGGCGCGTAAAGGCGACAGCTCTCACCTGCTTGCGGAGCCAGAACGTGTAATCCCCACAGTGAATCACATCGAGTCGGCTTAACTTGAGGTCTGAGGATGCTTGTCTCATCGATGGTGTCAAGCGCGGAGCACTCGTGCGTTTGATCTCAAATCCCCACCGCTGCTGACCACGCACGACCAAAAGATCCAATTCGGCCCCGCCATGGGTGGCCCAGAAGAAACACTCCTCTGACCGGGCACGTAACTGACGAATGACCTGCTCGAGGACGAATCCTTCCCACGATGCACCAACCTTCGGATGTCCTTCCAGATCTCGGAGTGTGCTCAGACCGATCAAGGTGTGCATCAGAGCGACCGGCGAGAGTTTCTGAACTTTGGCGCAATAGATGCGGCGAGGCGCTTCCCAGTACGAGGAATCTCGTGGCGGAACGGGGATGATCAATCAATACGCGTAGCACGGGAAACAGGTCCGGCTGGCGTTGGATTTCATCGATGATTACGAGACCTTTCACTCCTTTGAGAGCCAGCATGGGATCGCTGAGCCGTGCAACGTCCTCTGGATTCTCCAGGTCGAAGTACGAGACGGCCATTCTCGTCTTCGCCGCCAAGGAACGGGCTAACGTTGTTTTGCCCACCTGACGCGCACCGACAATACCGACGGCCCTGTACCTCTTGAGCATTCTTTGGAGTGAAGCAAGCTCTCTGTGGCGTTCGAGCATCATATAAGTTACCTTGAAAATTCTGTGGCAACCGCCGAGTTTTCAAGGTAATACATCCTCACGACGGATGCAAGTCGTGACGGGAAAGGCTTCTCTCACAGAGGAGTCACTGGGGAAGAAGCAGCGCTCAGAGCTGCATCCTGTCCCCCGGCGCTTGAAGATACTCCCTCCGTCGCTTTATGTGACGCTCTCGAATTCGACCCTATCGATCACAAGATCGCAATCGAAGTCGAAGATGGTCAGCAAGACCCGCGGCTGGAGCACGCGTTGGTTGCTGAAGGCGTAGACGATCTTATAACGACAGTCATCCGCTGCTCCATCGCTATCGAAGTCGGCCTTGGCGAAATCCCGTGCGTGGATGACTTGGATCCGAGCGTCTACTTGAACATTTGAATTGACATCCAGGGCAACTGTATCTGCCAGACCATCCTTGTCGGGATCTTCCAACCACAGCCGGTCGTCCTCCTCGCCGTCGCGATCCAGGTCTGCCGCCGGGAAGGCAGTGGGGTGGCTGGCTGGATCGTTCGGATCTGTACCGGCTGCCAGTTCGTCTTCATTGGCGAAGCCGTCGTTATCCGTGTCCGGCGGTGGGACACCCTGGAAGGGTTCCAGGATCGGGATCAGTGGCGAGTTGCAGGGGTCCGCGTCTAAACCATCAATGAAGCCATCGGAATCGGAGTCTCGGTTCGTCGGATCGAGGAAGTCGATATGCAGGACGGTGAAGTCCGTTTTGTCCTCATCGATCTTGCCATCGAGGTCGTTGTCGATGCCATCGATGGGATCCTCGTCGATAGCTCCGTCGCCATCGTTATCGAGATTGGGGATCGCTGGCGCTGCGGCACAGAGGAAGAAGACCTCCTCGCCATCGAACATGAGATCGTTATCGGTGTCATGATCGAGCGGGTTCGTCGGGTTGAACGGGAAGACGGCAGGAGGGTTGGGTTGGTTTCTCTCCAGAAAATCGTTGAGTCCATCGTCATCGGAGTCGGCATCGCAGGGGTTGGTCTCTTCAGGTTCTGGTCGGACGGGACCGGGTATGGGGTCCTCGTGGTCGAAGTCGCTCGGCAAGAAATCCCAGTTGCCGTCGTGGTTGAAGTCCTCAAAGCCGTCTTCCAGGCCATCGTCGTCTGTGTCTGGGTCAAGTGGGTTCATGCAGCCTGTGGTGGGATAGAAGACGTTGATCGGACGTCCACGCAGATCGATCGCTGGAATCATGAATTGACGAGAAGTCGAAAAGCCCAATTTCTCGACTCCGTCGCCTTCGGCATCGCCGTCGGTGTCGAATTGATTCGGGTCTGTCTCTCCGGCATCCACCATGCCATTGCCGTTCTCGTCCTCGCCAAACCCATTGGGATTTGGATGATCTCCGATCTGCCCCACGCTGTTGTCACTAACGCCGCTGCTGCAGAGCGGGTTCGTTCCCGAGCCATCGATTCCGAAGGACGGTGTGTTCGCGCCACCGTCGCACAAGCCATCGCCGTCGGTGTCGGCGTTTACGGGATTGGTTGTGTTCGCACCGAAGACTTCCACCCCGTCACCCAGACCGTCGTCGTCGGTGTCGAAGTCGAACGGGTCAGTGGGAATCGGGCCTTCTCCTAAGAACTCCCGATCGCCTCGGCCGTCGTTGTCTGTGTCCCAGTCCGTGATGCTGCTGCCAATCTGGAACTCTTCGCCGTCTAATAATCCGTCGCCATCCGAATCGGAATCGCAAATGCCCGTTATGTCGTCATCATTCAGCTCGCCTGCGTTGGAAGGATCTGGCGTGACAGGAGTCTGATTCACGCTGGCTGCAGCCACGTCGGCTATGGCATCTTCCAAATCTCGCAGACCATCTGCATCGGAGTCGAAACTGTTGGCATAGCCGTCCAACAGGAAGGTTCCAGTGCCGGGTCCGCCAGGCCCCTCGTTGCATCCAGGGCCAAACTCAACGTCGTCGTTGATCCCATCACCATCGGTGTCGATCTGCAACGGGTCCGTCTGATCCCTGGGATCGGGCGGACTGTTGAATTGCGCAGTGGCACTTAATGCTTCTTCGCAATCGGATAGACAGTCAATCGTGTCAGGACCTGCGTACCCACTTAAGATTGGAGCACTGGCGGCTGCGCGTGTGGTGATGACGCCGTCTGCGGTATCCCCATCGGTATCTGGGTTATTGGGGTTGGTGAAGAAGACTTGCAGCTCTTCTTTATCGCTCAACCCATCATCGTCGCTGTCCCAATCGAGGTGATCCACCGCGAGGGCGATTTCGACGCCATCTAAGATTCCATCACCGTCCGAGTCGGGGTCGCAGATGCTGGCGATGGCATCGTCGCTCAATTCGCCGTCGTTGCCGCTGGCAGCGGCGACATCGGCCACGGCAAATTCCGCCCCGTCCTGGGCTGCGTCATCGTCGGAATCATCGTCATTAATGAAAGGACATTCCGTGTCCTTGACGGTCCCGTCTTGGGTGCCGCCGGGGAGCTCCGTGGGATCGGTGAGTCCGTCGTCGTCCGTGTCCGGATCGAGCGGATCGCCCACTTGTTCAAATTGCCGGTCGGGGAAGGTGCCGGCAATGATGAAGACCTCGTCGTAGTCCTCGAGACCGTCGCCGTCGCTGTCTTTTGCAGAACATGTTGTGAACGTGCGGTTCTGCTCTTCGCTATCGGAGAGACCGTCTCCGTCGGTGTCGGGATCGGCCGGGTTGCAGCCGGAGCCGCTGCCCAACTCAAAGCCGTCCGAGAGGTCATCATTGTCAGTGTCGAAGTCTGTCGGGGACGGCTCACCCTCTCCCGAGCAATCCCCAAAGGGAGCGACCGTACAACCCGAAACCCCAAAGACTCCATCCCCGTCGCGATCCTCTTCGCCGTCGAGGAGGCCGTCTCCGTCCGTGTCGGGGTTCAGCGGGTTGGTGCCCGCGCTTGCCTCGCTGCGGGTGACTCCCGTAGGCATGTTGGTGAAGAAGTTAAAGCCCACAGGGCAGCCGTTGGTACCGTCACCATCGACGTCAACCGTGCCATCGCCGTCGCATAGGCCATCGTCATCCGTATCAGGGTCTAGGGTGCTCGTGCCCTGGGCCAAGTCCTGTGGATCGGTCTTGCCATCGTCATCGGTGTCCTTGTCGCACATGTCTGTGAGCTGGAAGGTGGACTCAAACCCATCCGATGTCCCCACTCCGCCAACGCTGCCAGTGGGATCCGTGAACCCATCACCATCGCTGTCTGGATCGGTCGGATCTGGGCAGTGTCTGTCCTTGGGGTGTCGAGCTGCAGGGCCCCCACTGGCCCCGCCGAAGAAGCCGCCAGCGGCTTCAATTTCGGCGCCGTCGCTAAGAAGATCGTCATCGCTATCCGGATCTATATCACTGGTTCCGATATCGAGCTCAATCACGCCGGGCAGGCCATCGCCATCAAGATCCGTGCAGGCGATCAGGGAGAACGTTTGCAGAACGACTCGCGCTATTCCGATAACTGTGGCGGCAATATCACTCGAAGGAATAGTTACACCTTCAACGGCAACGGTGACGACAATTAACCCTCCCCCTACACCCACCCCAACCACAGAGTCCGGCGATGGGTCGATGGCCAGTGCTGCGATATCCAAGGCAAGGCCCACCACCGACGCAGCGAAGCAACCGCTAATAAGACCTGTCTTTATCTGCGCGATATTCTTGCCACCGCTGGCATCCACGGGAGCGGGACTGGTGATATTCTCGCCCCCTACGGATTTCAGATGGATGTTGTCCGACGGGGTGTATTGACCCGTAACGTTGACCATGATGGCAGTGATCGACACAGTGAATGAGCACGTACCACCGCTCAGGGTGCAAAATGTGGAGTTATCCACAACATTGATGACCGTCCCCGCAGGCGTTGATGGGGTGCCCCGTGGTGCTGTATCGGTTACTGTGGCCGTGCAGTTGCCTGATGTATCGCAGCTGATCGTTGTCTCGGTGGTGCGCCTTATGACGGCTTGGCCGAAGCCGCTGTTGCTGCTCGCATGTGTGGTGGTGGCGCTGTACACTGCGGCAATCGTGTGGAAGCCACTATCAACTGAAAGCGACGTGGGGGTGTAGTTGAACATACACGTAGACTGGCCAGTTCCTGTCGTGAGCGGGCAAGGGTCGTTGGTGATCGTGAAGGTTCCCCCTGAGCCCGTGGTGTCAACCATAAGATCCGCTGATCCGGTAGGTGCGAGTGCCGAGGCCGTCGGGCCTTCATCTCTGACGGTCACGGTGCAAGTACCGGTCTCATTGACGAAGAGCTCGCCACTATCCACGTTGGCCGAATTCTTACACATGATCACAGTGCTGGTGGGGCGCAGGCGGACGGTCAGTTGGTTGCTGTCCGAACTGGTCTGGTGTACTGAAGAACCGCCGTAGGTGGCCGTGATCGTGGTCGTGTCGAATCCCGTTCCGGCATCACCGGCGGCGGGCGTGTAATTCACGCTGCAAGAGCCAGAGCTTAGCGTGCAAGGGGCGCCGCTGAATGTGCCAGCTTTGCCTCCATCATCAAAGCTCACATTGCCCGTCGGGGTTGAAGCTGTCCCTACCGTCGTGTCGTCTTCAACAGTCACGGTACACGTGATCTCTTGGTTGATGAAGATGTCCACGGGAGTGCAGCTTAAGAGAAGATCTGAGGCGCGCTTGACGACGACCTGATCGAATGTATCGCTGCTGGCAGGGTGTTTGCTGCTGCCGCCGTAGCTGGCCGTGATCGTGTGGGGACTGGTATCTCCGCTGCTGGGTGTGTACTTAACGGTGCATTGCCCGATGGCATTGAGCGTGCACGTCGTCGTGTCAAAGCTGCCTTCCCCGGCGGGCGAATTGGAGAATGTGACGGTGCCCGTCGGGAACGACGGAGTGCCCGGCGAGGTGTCGGTCATGGTCACCGTGCAGATCGTCTGCTCATTGACGACAAGCGGTGTTGCCGAGCAGGTCACGGTGGTAACCGTCGTGCGCAGCGTGACGGTTACGTCAAAGGTATCGCTGCTGGTGTCGTGGACGCCCGTTGATGCACCAGCGGGCGTGTACGACCCTGTAATCGTGTGGGTCCCGGCGTTGCCTGTGGGTGTGTACTCGATCGTACAAGAAGAGGTATCGGCATCCACGGCAGAGAGGTTGCAGCTGGGTGCCGTGCCTCCGGGTTGAGGGTTGCTGAAGTCGCCCGGCCCGGAGCTGGAGAAGCTCACGGTCCCTTCGGGTGCGGATGTCGTCCCGGCCGCCGTGTCGTCGACGGTGGCGGTGCAAGTTGTCTTAGCATCAATGGCCACCGTGCCGGGCGAGCAGGTGACCGTGGTGGTCGTGGTGCGCAAATTGACGGCTAATGAAGTATTGCCGCTGCTTGCGGGGTGAAACCCATCTCCGCTGTAATTGCCCGTGATGGTGGTGGTGCCCGCGTCGCCCGCAGCAGGCACGTACGTGACGCTGCAGGAGCCGCTGGACAACGTACACTCACCAGCGGGAGTGGGATCGGTGAAGCTGCCCGCCTTGCCCCCGTTATTGAAGGTCACCGTGCCTGTGGGCGTAGCGCCACCCGTCTCAACACTCACCGTGGCCGTGCAGGTGGTCGCCTGGTTAATAAACACCGGATTGGGGGTACAGCTGACTGTAGTCGTGCTGGATGTGGCAAACGCCTCAGAGCTGGAGTTGACGATCAGGATTCCAAAGAAGACAAGTCCTACAAGAGTTAGATTAAAGAGCGCGAAGAGCTTAGCTTTCGCACGGACTGTTCTGGCTATCGATCCCACCTTGAGTGCACCTCCTCGGGTTGTCATGCTCATTTCTCTCACACCTTAATAGACCAGCCCAACACTGAAGCCCGCGCGGGTGAGTCCTGCCTTTCCGAAGACCACTTGGATGGAGGTCTGCGCCGGAGCAATGGTAATCCCCATGCTTAAGGAGAAGCTGCCAAACTCCAATCTCCCAGGCGTGGCGCTACGCACAAGCGTCAACGCCTGATTGGCATTGAGGACCCCGGTCGTCACAGCCAGACTGAAGGTGGCTCCGGTAATCCCCTGCCCCTTCTGAAAGGAAGTACTGGCAGAGGCTTGAGCCGTCAAGTTGCCCGCCACGATGGCCCGCGCCAACCGGATACTGGCGGAGTTGAGGCCGAAGGAGCTATCGATATTCACATTGATCGCGAGATCGCCTGAGCTCAGAACCACGTTCAGCCCGCCAAAGCTCACGGAGAATAGATTCGTAAAGACGACGCTCGTGGAAAACGGGATCGGCCCGCCGGTGAAATTGAACGTGTTCGTCAATTGGCACGTCGTGGTGCCAGCGCAGCTCATCGTGGTGCTGGCAAGCAGGCCGCTTGCCAGGGGAATCCCGCTGATCGATATGGTTTCAAAGTCGAAGAAGAGTTGCGGCTTGACCTCACCTACGCAGTCCGGATTGACACTCCCTGCCGCCGAGAACTTCTTGACGGCATTGCCGGCGTTGGTGGCGCAGATGCCAAGTTGACCCACGATCGTGATTCCGCTCGGCGTCGCCCCTGCAATGGTAATGAGATCTCCAAAGGCGAAGCTCTGCGTCTGGTAGTGGGTGGCAGGGTTCGTCTCGATGCCGCGGATACATGTGCCCTCTGGGTCGCCATCGCCATCGCAGTCCGTCTCCCCATAGGGGGAATTGGGATTGGGGAAGGTTACGTCTTCGAAGATGGCCAAGTTCTTCACCTGGAGGCCGCCCAGAGTCATGCTGGTGGTGATGCGCTGCTTGGCAAAGAGCATCTGACCAGGTGGGATGACGACGATATTGGGCAGGTTATTGATGTCTGTCACACTCTCAAAGGGTGTGGCAAACCACATCTCTGCAAGGATATCGACCATGCCCAAGCTGGAATTGATGTTGAAAATGAAGTGCTCCAATCCCGGGATTCCGACGGCCATGTCGACTGTGAAGACGAGGCCACTGACGGAGAAGCCGAGTTTGATCAGTGCTTCAATATCGAACTTGAGGAGCGTCTTCTCACAAGGTGTATCGAGCTTGATCTCGCCCACCAGCGTGCAGGGGATGGGCTCTGCCAGAAGGGTGATGGCGGAACTCCCCGTCAGATCCGCCTTGGCAGTGAGCGCTCCTCCAACTGTGAAGAAAAGGCCGATGATTGCGACCCTCCATACGGTCACCTGCGGACCCTCCCTTTTTCCCACTCCTTTAGAGTCTTTTTGCTGGAAACACATTCTAGATTTAGCGTGTCCCCATTTTGTCCCCATGCCCAAACTTGACATGAGTAGCCGCTGTTGCGTATACTTCTCATTCGCAACACCGGTGCGCTCAAAAACGGAGGTATGTGGTGGACTTGGAGGAGGCCAAGCTACACATACGGCTTTTCGGCCGCTTTGAGGTCTGGCGTGATGGTGATCTCATCAACCATACGGAGTGGGGCCGACGAAAAACCCAATCCCTTTTCAAGTTGCTGCTCACCGCACCGAGACGCATCTTCACTGTAGATCAACTGATCGAGGCACTCTATCCAGCCGGGAGGAGTCCGAATCGGGCAGCTGCCAATCTGCGCACGCGCATCAGCCAATTGCGGCGCGCCCTTGAACCGAGACTCAATCAGGGCAGAGATTCTCAATATATTCTCCGTGTAAGCTCAGGTCATTATTGCTTTAACTATCGGGCTTCGTACTGGTTGGACACTGAGGAATTTGAAGAGCACCTACGCTCTGCTAAGGAGTTGCAAGATGATAGCGACTGGTCGAAAGCCCTGGCTGAGTATGAAAAGGCGATCCATCTCCACCGCGGAGATTTCTTAGCGGATGACCTCTACGAAGAGTGGACCCTGGCGCCACGAGATCGCTTCCGCGACCTCTTTCTTGAGGCACTCGAAGGCCTTGCCGAGTGCCATGCGCAGCTGGGACAGTATGCTCAAGCGATAGAACAGTGTCAGCGTGCCATTCGAGAAAAACCCGTCCTCGAGCGTGCGTATCGCCAACTGATGCGCTATCACTATGACGCCGGGCGCCCTGAGAAGATTGCACAAGTCTATGAAGACTGCGTTCGTGCGCTACGGGAGAATCTGGACGTGGAACCCACGATCGAAACCCGCAGACTCTACGAACGCCTGAAGAAACACTTAGTTCCCCAGCTGCAACAGATCCTGGTCTCCCAGAGGGAGTTCGCTGAGCCGCTCACGATGGCCTACGTCTTGGAAGCGATGGGGACCATGGCGTTTCAAGAGGGCCGCTATGTGGCAGCCCGTTCGTTACTTGAGAAGAGCCTGAGAATACTGCAAGAGCTGGGAGACAGACGAGGAATAGCCCTCTTGCTGGAGCGATATGGGTGGCTTGAGGCTGTGGAGCACCCCGAGAGGGCCGCACGCCTCTTCGGAGCCGTCGAAGCCTCATTGCAGAAACTCAGAACCGGCTTGCCTGCTTCTATGTGGGAAGATCATGAGAAGAGCCTAGCTAACCCCATGTGCAAGTTTTGGAGTTGCTGAAAGAACATGGCCCTCGCTATCTTGATCGACAGAATTCAACGACCAAGGAGGAGAGCCATGTCTTTGGTTGAACTCATCATAGCAGTTTACGTGCTGGTTGACGACTCGTTGAGGGTGGTGTTTGCCGGAAAGACCCCTTGGAGGAAGCGGGGGCCTCGACCGGCCCTCAGTGACAGTGAAGTCCTGGCCATGGAAGTGATGGGGGAGTTTTTGGGCTACGACACCGATGAGGGGATCTACGACTACTTCTATTGGCATTGGCTCAGCTGGTTTCCGGCCTTGGCACAGGTCCATCGCACGGAGTTTGTGCGGCAAGCCGCCCGCCTGCTGTGGGCCAAAGAGCGCCTGTGGCAGTACCTGCTGACCTGCCTGCCCTATGACCCGCAGATCTCGATCGTGGATAGTTTTCCCTTGTATGTGTGCCAGTTTGCTCGAGCCAAGCGCTGCCGTCGCTTCTATGAGGAAGCGGCCTTTGGCCATGACGAGCTGTTGCGGCAGACCTTCTACGGCTTCCGCTGGCACCTGCGCGTCAGCTGGCCTGGGGTGATCACGGCGGTTGCCCTGGCTCCCGCTCATACCGCGGATGTGGAGGTGGCCTCCGAGGTGCTGGCCGGTGCCCGTGGCTGGACGCTGGGGGATCGCAACTACTGGTCTCCCCAACGCCAAGCACAGCTGCGGGAGCGCCAGGGTGTGGTCCTGCTGGCCCCACCGCGACACCGTGGCCGGGATGCCCAAGCCGGCTGGAGTCGCGGGCTGACGCGCAAGCGCCGCCGCATTGAGACAGTGATCGGGCAGCTGGTGGAGCGCTTTCATGCCAAGCGGACCTGGGCTCGGGACGTGTGGCACCTGCTGACCCGCGTCTTCCGCAAGATCTTGAGTCACACGGTGGCCGTCTTTCTCAACGTGCAGAGAGGAGGGGAGCCGCTGCAGTTCGACAAGTTGTTAGCTCATTAGAAACTCGCACATCGCGTATCTTAGCTTACCTCACCCTTAACTGCACACATCAGGGAGACTACCCACTTTCTGGCCTGGCACAAATGGAAGCTCGGGTGGCTGGAGGCATCTCAACTCCTCTGCTTGAATAGTGGACAAGTTGAGGAGACGATTACACCGCTAGAGGTCTCTGGTGGAGTCAAGTCGATTGCCATTCTCACAAGCCGCTCCACTGCTTATGTCATTGAAGTCCGCCAGCTGATCGGCCAAGACAGTCTCCTCTGCGACAAGGGGGTGCTGGTGTACAAGGTCGATGCGACTGCTCAGAGTGGATTCATGCCGATTGTTGTTAAACCGGCACTGACAGGTGACGACCCTGAGCAGATTGAGAAGTGCGGGCTTTTGTACAACGCCCCTTTTGATCTTGGGCCAGGGGAGGTATCTAAGTTTGAAGTTCCGGCGATTGGGCTGGTCATTGAAGTGCTGAGTGCTTCGGGCGGTGCCTACAAGGTTCGTGTAAGCAAGCAGAGCGACTGATCCAGCAGCCTTTGCAGTTGCGGCAGGTCAGACTCGCCCCGTTTCGGGCGACAATATGGGCATGATAGAGCTCAACGATCTCAGAAGGAGGAGATCAAGATGACAAGTAAGCTGAGCCGCAAGCGGAGACCGGGCAGGCACTAGGGCTCTTGGTACTGGGCCTAGTTCGGTTCCTAACTGGGTCTCTCTGATGGACGTGTCTGACGGCCAGTATGTAGCAGCCCAAGACCCGACGGCCCGAGAGCCGCAAAGTGTGGC
>JBBIPG010000030.1:0-28021 GCA_037442925.1 Candidatus Fraserbacteria bacterium
TAGGGAGAGGCCGGTTGCGCCCCAGGCCATCGGGATGGGGAGGAGTGTCAGGGAAAGCAGAAGTACGAGAGCAGAGCCCAGCAGCTTCTCAGGCTTCATAGTGAAAATCCCCTGACTCAACGGCTCTGGGCTGGGACATGCACCCGCCCGCTGTGCTGAGGGTCCCCGCGGAACATGGGCCACGGGGAATCAGCTAAGCCTGGACTACCCGTCTGAAGCGCATACACCTGGCCCTCGCAGTCCGTCTCGCCCCCTCCCCCAGTCCACTGGCAGGGGCCTACGGTAGTGAAGTAGAGCGTCCCATCTTGAGCCAGTGTCGGTGAAGAACGGATATCCCCAGCTGTCTCGAAGGTCCAGAGCAGCTCGCCTTCGGAACTCAGGGCATAGATCTTGCCAGCGTAGGATTCAGAGATGGGTCTGAAACTGCGCACTGAGATGGCCGTCGGCAAGTAGATCACCCCGTCGGCCCCGACGGCGGGCGTGCCGGAGATGTACTCCTTTGGGTCTTGTAGAGGGAAGCTCCAGCGGATCTGGCCTTGATGGGTGAGGGCGTAGAGGGTATGCATCTGTCCGCTCAAGCCCAGATAGATGGTCCCATCAGCTCCCAGAACCGGCTCGGTGCGGGCAAGCTCTCCTCTTCGTATCCAATCCCACAAGATGTTCCCTTCGGCATCGAGGGCATAGAGCGAAGTGCCCGCTCCAGGCAGTTGCCCATAGGAAGAAAGATCAAGGAAATAGTGATCGCGCACGGTGATGTACAGCCTGCCCTCGGTCCCCGGCACCGCAGAAAAAGTCTTGAATCCCATAGTTAATGCCAAACTAAGAAATGGTTCAGCGAATCGTGGCAAGGGGAGCCGGACCACACGTTGCAGGCTGCCATCAGCAGAGAAGGTGTATTGCAGAAGGGAGCCTCTTGCATCGTCTGGTAAGTTTCTTCCCAGAATCTCGCCAAGAGCCGCTGCTACAAGGAGAGTCCCATCCGGTTGAATTAGAGTAGGAGCTACTTCCAGGTCATATTCGCCTTCCGGCTTGGGAGTAATGTGGTCTGCCAGCTTGATAGGCCCCCATTTCACCGAGCCGCTCTGCGCGTCCAGCGCAATCGGATCACGGTAAAGCAAAGCAGTGAAGATCGTATCTTGGCTATAGGACAATATCGATGGGTAAGGAACCACCTCCCGAGTCCACTTTGTTGACCCATCTGCTCGGACAGCCAGAATGGGCACCCCAGCACCATATATATCCCCTTGGGGATCAACCACAGGCGTTCGATCAGCCAAGCAGTCTTGAGGCTTGGCTGAGTCTTGTTCCCATTTCAAGCCTCCTTGAGGATCGAGGGCAAGAAGGCATTGCCAGGTCACATAGACTGTGCCATCAAGGCTGACCGCCGGATCACCGCTAACAAAGCTAACCCCTGCGAACTCCAGTCGTGGGAGTTCATAGACCCACTTGAGGGAGGGCACCAACGCTCGCTGGGGTGGCTGACCCAGGGTGAGCACAGAGCCGTCCGGCTTGAGAAATGGCAGCAGGAGCATCCCAAGGAGCGCCCACCGCAACGGCGTATAGAGAGTGCACTCTCGCTTCTCCATCACTCTCACTCCTCCCGACTCACTGAGCGCAGATGCCCGACGTGAATCGTATCCCCGAGTACGGATCGGTGCAAGCATTCACCGTGGTGCCGCTGATCGTAGGGGGCGCTGATCCCGCAGGGGGAGTGCTGCTGACAGGTTGGGATGAGCAAATTCCCAGCGAGAGACAGAGCTGCGCGGCATCGCCTTCATGTTGCCCAAAGCTGTAGACCACCTGCCCGTTGAGCACGACGATGATTGTCACCCTACCACCGAGTGGGTGCTGCGCCGCATAGTTTTGGATTTGGCTCTTGAGACGTTCCAGAGCGGCAGGATCAGCACCTTGTAGCTCAATCACCACGACTCGATCCCTGCCTATGTTCAGGCATTCCCCACTATATGCGCCCAGGGCACCGCACCTATCCCTAGCTACATTCATGGCATCGCGAAGTCGTCGCTCGAATCCCGTGCAGCAATCGGAACTGACGTCACTGGAATGGAGGAAGGGTTCAATCACGATGTATGCCACCAGCTTGTCTCCCTTGGTTGCGATTACATCGATACGCCTGTCTTCGCCACAATTCTGGGTATCGCCACCCTCAAGAATCTCGCACGCTGAGTAGAAGATGCGCTCCAGATTCCACCCTTGACCTCGGTTCAGAATCTCCGTGGCCAGACGGACCGCCTCCTGAAGCCGATAGAATCTTTCAGCATCCCTTCCCGCTCCCGAGATGACCAAGGCCAACGTCAGATCCTGGAGATCTCCCCTGATCAGCGCTGATCCCGCCAGGCTACCCACCTGCTCGTAGAGGCTCTTCACCGCCTGGAAGAAGCTCACGCCATCCGGATAGGGAAACTGCGAGAGAGAACTGTCGATGGCACCCGGATTCAGCACGCCTTGCGCTCTTAGGCCATCGATCCAGCCCACCGCGAGCACTCCCACCGGCCCGAACTGCTCAATCATCCAGCTCATCAGCGCTTGATCTTTCACTTGGTAGAGGAAGTACTGCAAGAAATTGAGCACCAAGCTCGCTTCTATGTTGTTATTGCCCGTGATCCTGCGCACGAAGTCGATCAGCGCGCCGACCAACTCATTAAGACCAGGATGGTTCTGTGGGTCGCGCCAGTCGGGGTTGTCTAAGATGAACTGCGAGAGCACACAGGAACTGGGGTCCGGACACTGAGCCTGCAAGGCAGCCAAGTCTTGGAAGAGCCCGGACCAGGCGGCTGCGGGATCGGGCAAGGCGTTCATGCGGCTGGAGAATTGTTGAATGAAGCTCAAGACTTCTCCACCACAGAGGCTGATGCTCGCCAGGGTGATGCTGATGAAGTTAAAGGGTGGAGGTAGAGAGAAGCGAATCCCGATGCTGGCACACAGCAAGCTCACCCCTTGGCCTTCGACCTCGCTGCCTTGGAGATAGCCTCTCTTGAGGGCTAGATCGCGCAAGGCTTGCACCGTCTGCAGACTGGGATTGTTCCAGCCGGCCAGGAGCACGCTCATCTTGGGATCGGGGAAGAAGGCGATCCCTGGTTTATTCAGCGCTTGGCTCACCTGGTTTTGCAGCTGAGCTGTCTCCGTGTAGAGAGCCGGTCTCGTCTCGTACTCCCACTGTTTCTGGTACCAGCGCTCATCGTAGTCCATACACTGGAGTCGGCTTACCGTGCTCGCCCGGCCCAGATAGGGAGCAGGGCAGTAGGGCAGCATGGGTTTTCGCAATTCTATCCCCTTCTTGACCGCGGGTGCAGGCGGCGGAGGAGGCGGACTCGGAGGAGCAGGCTTGGGTGCTGGCAACTTCGGCGGGGTTGGAGTCGGCTTGGGCTTCGGCACAATCACCGGCAGATCTGGCAGCTCCACTGGCAGGATCTGCCAGCTCCCTCTGCCTCCTGAGCTGACCCGTTGCACCTTCACAGTGGTGTGCACCGCCCGATCCAGATCGAAGCTCATCCCGCCCGGCAGCAGGGCCTGCCCTGCGGCGGTATCCACCTCCGGCACGACCACCAAAGCCGTGGCTTCCTCTTGGTCGGCATCGAGGATGACCACTTGTGCTTGAGACCAGTCCAGTTCCTGAGCGCACACCCTGAGCTGAGGCCCCACTCAGCAATGGCTGCACTTGAGAAGCAATCTCTTGGGCGCCAATCTCATCCGGGAGGAAGAGATCGACTCCTACTGGCTCCTCAGGGCTGGAGACCTCCCCTTCCAGTTCCACCGCCAGCTGAGTGAGCTATTGGCCTCCCTCGTCTGCTCCCACTACGGCAGCCCAACTGTTGCTCTGGTGAGCCACTTCGTTCTCCAGAAGATAGAGCGCGGCATCACTGCCCGCGGGGACTTCGATGAGGGTGACCTCTGTTGCGGTCTCCTGCTGAGCACTGAGTCCTGGTCCTTTGGCCTTGCCCTTCACCTTGCAGCCGTGGGCCTTGCTAAGCACCAGCTTCTTGCCCTTAGGGGAAGAACTCGTGCCCGTGAGGCTGACGGTGGGAAAGGATACACCTGGATCAAGGCTTGATGAAGTCCGAAGGCCAGGGGAAATCCGGAGGACAGAGGTCTTGCTTGTTCTCTCGGAATTCATTTTCTATTCCACTGATCCGATAAATCTCTTTTAGCTCTACTTCCGGTGCCACTTGCACCTGAACTCCACAGCTGTTGCGTGCAAACGTGTTGCGACTGATCGTCAGACGAACTCTCCCATTGATGTGGAGCCCTGTTGCGCAGTCTTCAAACGTATTTGTTCTGATTATCCCTGTGGAAGGTCCTTCCACCGCAAAGCAGGGTAGAAGCGTTCCTCTGCCTTTCCTAAAGAGGTTATCCTGCGCGAGGAAGATTCCACCTCCTCCAATGGTGAGGAAGGAATCTTCAAACTGGTTCTCCATAACCGAGATGGCGCGACCGCTGATCAGCGATTCTTGAAAGCGATTTCGCTGAAGTGTCCCACTCTGCATTAAAAGCAATGAAGAGTTGATGAATTCGTTGCCATCTAGGATCGCTTCTTCTAGGTTAATGATATTTACTCGAGTGAAGTGATCGCCTTGAAGCCACCAGGAGATGTCTCGTTTCTCTGTTGACTCTTCTGTTGCTGGTGGGAGCGGATCGTATAGGTGTGTATTCTCAAAGAAACTGTCTATCACCTGCAGTTGAGTCCCTTCCCAGACGGCTAAGGCAGTGTGCCAATTTCGGAAGATCACGCGGTCCATCTCGATCACACTCTGTGTAGCTTTCGACTCTTGAAGCCAGTTAGTGATCTCTAGGGCAGTGTATCGTAAACTTGGGTTGAGAGCTTGATCCAGCGTGAAACCTTGAAAGGTCAGGTTCTCCAAGCGGACCCAGCTGCCTCCAAACCGAGATCCTACCCGCAGGCGCAAAGCCGGTCGATTATCAGTGATCTGGGGGAAGCCTGTCTGCCAAATGACTCCATCACCAGCTCCACGGATGAGCACCGCCGTGGCTTGAAGATCGGGGTTGGCAGGGAAAATGACACTCTCCTGATAGATTCCAGGCTGGATAAGGATGGTAGGAATCAAAAAAGGTCGAGAGGATCTGGCCGCTTCTAAGGTTTGTTCGATAGCTTGGAAGGCTGAGGCAATAGTAGGGTATGGACATCCTTGATGGCAAACCTCTAGTACCCATCCGCTGTCCGCTGGAAGAGATCCCTGCCAATATCCCTCTGATCTTGTGAGTCCAATCAGCAAGCCGCATCCAACGAAGATCAACAGTGGTATCCTAAGCATGTTAGATGATCTGAACTAAACGACATTTCAAGCTCGATGTACAAGCGGAACGGGGCTGGACTGGTTGGTAGACATCAACTGAGTTTGTATTGTCGGATTGAGACTGGCTTGCTTGAGTTTCACTGACGCACAGTCCCATTTCTATGCATAGTTGTTGAATCTCGGCCGTGACGGTAGTACCCTGAGGACCCGTACTGCACGCAATGCTCCCTTGAAAGACAACTACTGTCGGCTGTTGGCTGACGCCCCCAAGTAACGCACATGCATTCTGAACTGCTCCGGGATCTGCCCCATGAATTACTACGAATATTATCCCCCAGTAGTTTTTAAATTGCCCATTTAGCAGGTTTCGCAATACATTCTGGGCTCCGTAAATTCGATCTCCTAGTGTCAATATCTCATTGGTTTGAAGATAAGGTTCAATGAGGATGAAAGCAACCACGGGTGTTCCACCTAGAGCATCCGGGTATCCTGTGACCAATAGATCGCAGAGATGTTGTGCTCCTACAAGTCCACCTCGGCACGGGTTAAAGATTCTTTGAAGAGTCCATCCTCGACTGTGTAGGTTCAACGCTAAGCTCAGGGCTTGCATTGCTCGCTCAATCAACTCAACGGCGCCTTCCTTACCTGGACCATTCTTCAGCACCTCTGCTACAGCGGATGATACTACAATCAGAAACCTATAAATCTCACAATATGCGGTATTGTTGCTGAGATAAACTTGCTCGGCTAGTGGCAGTATTGCTGTGGCCCATGCAGCAGCTCTGGGATCTGATTGCTGAGCAACTAGGTTTTCTATTAAGGAGAATACCACAATCCCCGTCGCACCAAATCCCCAGAACTGACTCGAGGCAGCTCGACGCAAAGTCTCTGCATCTAAGACTGCTCCGGCTTCCCTCAATGATGCTTCAGTTCTCGAGAAGAATTCGTTCATGAGAGGGTCGTTTTGTCTAAGGTATTCGTACCTTCTTTGAAATTCTTCCGGATCATCTTTGACGGATGCCAACTCTGCTAGTTTACTGGCTATGTGCTCCTTTTCGTCATCATTTCGCGATTGCACCCAAGAAGCTACCCCTTGTAACCCCCAACAGACTCCGTCTGCGATCAGTCCTCCTACTCCCGGTAGCATTCCAAGTATAGTAGCAATAGCGTCACAAACGGTTGTAACGGTATCCAACCAGCCATTTTGGCATGCGGCTTCGAGTGGTTGCCGTTGCTGCGCCTTAACTGCTTGCGCTGTAGCCAGCACAGCCCTTGCTTGTTGATAAAAGCTGCTCATCTCTTCTTGGGCAAGGTTCCGAAAACCAACTATCATAACGTCAACGTCTTGGCCCCGAAAAACGAGTATATCTTGCTTGAGGTTAGCTGCCTGAACTTTCTGCTGTACAGAGGCGATTCTCTGAGAAGCTCGATTTACTGTCCAAGGCTGCTCATAGTCTTGGCAAAATGCCCTCCGAAACGAATTCAACCGCCCATAATAGCCATACGGGCACATGTAGAAGGATTCTGCCTGTTGCAGTTCGCTTCCTCTTCTGCTGCCGAGAGGAGGGGAGCTGACCTGCAGAGTAGATCGTGAACTTGCTGTAGGGGTACTCCGCCTTATCTTTGTTCGCATGTATGTCACACGATCTAGATCAAGATTCGAACCTGTACTCCCCCACAGACTCTGACTCACTGAGCCCATCTCTGGAACAACCACTATCGCTTCTAGTTCCTCAGAGCCATCAGAGTTGACCACTACTTGCTGATCATCGAGCAGCACTTCTGCATGAGTCCAATCTAGCTCTGCTGTGCTTAGCGCTCTTACCCCAGCAGTGTCTGCGCCGGAAGCTAAAAGCTGTTGCAACTGAGAGGCCACTTCTTGCGTGCCAACTTCATCTGGCAGCAAGAGGCTTACTTCAGTGACCTCACCGTCGCTTGATCCTTGCACACTAGCGCTCCCTTCCAGTCCTACCTCCAAGTGAATTAGCTGCTCGCCGCCTTGGGCCACTTCTCTAAAGGAAGCCCAGGAGTTAGTCTCACTGCCTGTCTCGTTCTGTAAGAGGTACAGAGCCGCATCTGAGCTTGCGGGCACCTCGATCAGGGTGACTTCTGTGATCGTTTCCTGTTGAGCCCTCAGCCCCTGCCCTCTGGCCTTGCTCTTCGCCTTGCAGCCGTGGGCCTTGCTGAGCACCAGCTTCTTGCCCCGGCGTTCGAGAGCCTGCTTCAGTAATTGGATCTCCTGTCTGTCCTTGAGGGCCTTCTCTGCCAGTTTCTTGGCCAGTCCGGGAGCGAGATCCCTCACACAGTTTGGAGGTCTGCCCTGACCTTGGGCGGCAATGAGCCAAGTGGATGTGCCTGAGAGTTCTGGAGTGTCTGAGGAGTCTTCCAGTGGATCGTTGGGAAAGAGCTGGGAACATCCGGTGAGGATTCCGAGGAGCAGCAGGAGTCCGCCGAAACCGAGCCCGTGAAGTTTTTTCATGATGCGCCCCCTTTTGATCGCAGGGTCATACTAGCATAAGATTGTTAAAATGTCAAGGGGGGGGGTAAGACATAGAAACACGTACTATAAGAATCCGTGCCGATGCCTGCATCAACCAACCACCCGAACGATTTCATCCCGCAAATCCTCTGGGAAACAGAGTCGAGCGCGGGTGACCAGCCGATTTGTGATCGCCTGAATCAACTCCGAGTGCTCCGAAAGCTCCAGAAGATTTAAATCACGATCGACCAAAAATATACTCTCACTCACCTCATCTTCACTGCGACGAAAGAGGCCATCTACATAGGGGTCAGCTACGGCCGTATCCAGCACGAGGTAGTAATCTGGATCAAACTTCCTCGCGCGGGCAAGCTTCTGCAGTTTGTTCTTCAATCGCTCATCTCGTCTCGGCTCCATTTCCACTGTCTTGAAGATCCGCCTCTCCCGAAAGCGTCGACAGAGATCGGCCAAGATGCCATCTCCACTGTGACTCCACTCTTTGATGGCATACGCCAACACGACATCATCTAGCTCCAGGAACTCTTGAGGCGTGAGCTTTGCAGTTTGAGTGATGAGCTTGCAGAGAGGTTGGGGAGCAAAGAGATCGCGACCTTCCTGCAGGAGTTCTGCGACCCGTCTCAAGATCTGTGTGATCATCACCCCCGCCGCTCGACTGGTCTTGTGATGATAGACTTGCTGGTACATGTAGTACCGCGCCAAAACATAGCTTTCGACTGCTCGCAACCCTTTCTCTCGATCGACGGCGATCTCCCAGTCGCCTTGATGCTCTAGAATGCGTACGCTGTGGATCAGCCACTCCAGGTCGAACTGGCCATAACCGACGCCGGTGTGGTAGCTGTCACGCAGCAAGTAGTCCATGCGATCCACGTCGAGTTGGCTGGAGATAAGCTTTACGGCAAAGGACGGCTTAAAAGTCCGCTCGATGATCTGGCAAACGACCTGCGGATACGTTCGATCACAGGCCTTGAGGATCTGATGGACTTGTCCCCTCGGATGAGCGATGAGCCGAGCTGTCCAGATCTCGTGATGTTGACGCGTGAAATTCTCCAGTAAGTGGGAGAACGGGAAGTGCCCAATATCGTGGAGCAAGGCTGCTGCCAATAAGACTTCACGATATTCTTGGAGTTGTTCGACAAGCGGGCGAAAGCGATGGTCACTGGAAAGGCCTTGCATCTCTGCAATGATGCGCTTCATCAGGAACGCTGCACCCAACGAGTGCGAGAAGCGATTGTGATCGGCACCAGGGTAGACGACGTAGCTTACTCCCATAAGCTTGATGTGCCGTAGGCGCTGGACTTCGGGTGTCTCAATAAGATCTAGTACAAGCTTGTCGCGCTCGCGGTCAAAGCCCATTAGGTTGTGTACGGGATCGCGAAAGACCTTCTCCATGACTTCTTGCGAACTTGCTCCCCTCCTCCCGAAGCCGGTATCATCAAGCATATCGTATGTATCAGGGTACAGGAAAGAAGGGAGAAAAGACCAACGCAATCTCATGGCAAAGTTTTCCATAATACAAATCCCAAAGACCGGACAAGTCATTGAGTCAGAAAACGGGAAGCTGAGAGTTCCCGACCATCCCGTCATCCCCTTCATCGAGGGCGATGGCATCGGACGCGACATCTGGCGGGCTACAAAGCAGATACTCGATCAAGCTGTCGACAAAGCATATGCAGGCAAGAAGAAGATCGAATGGGTGGAGATCTTCGCTGGCCAGAAGGCAAAGCAGCTGTGTGGCGAGCTTCTGCCCCCAGAGACGTTGGCCGCCATTCGCGAGTTCAAAGTGGCCATCAAGGGCCCGCTAGAAACGCCTGTGGGCTCCGGTTATCGCAGCTTGAATGTCGCGCTCCGTCAAGTGCTCGATCTCTATGCCTGCGTGCGCCCCGTTCAGTACATCCCCGGCGTGCCCAGTCCCCTCAAACACCCAGAGAAAGTCAACTTCGTGATCTTTCGAGAAAACACAGAAGACGTCTATGCGGGCATTGAGTGGGAGGAAGGCTCTACCGAAGCCAAGAAAATAATCACTTGGCTCAAGAAGGAATTCAAAGTCAACGTGCGCACGGACTCAGGCATTGGCGTCAAACCCATGAGCCAGATGGCCACAAGGCGCTTGGTCCGCAAGGCCATCGAGTACGCGATTCAGAACAAGCGCCAGCGAGTGACGCTCGTCCATAAGGGTAACATCATGAAGTACACGGAAGGAGCTTTCCGCAAATGGGGCTATGAGTTGGCCGCGGAGGAGTTTCCAGACAGGATTATCACGGAAGAAGCACTCTGGGAACGGCATGGCGGAAAGATCCCTGAGGGTAAGATCGTCATGGATGATCGCATTGCCGACATCATGTTCCAGCATGTGCTGACGCGCCCTGATGAGTTTGAAGTGATCGCCACGCCCAATCTGAACGGGGATTATTTGAGTGATGCCTGTGCTGCCCAAGTAGGCGGAGTAGGGCTCGCCCCGGGGGCAAATATCGGCGATGGAATTGGCTTTTTCGAAGCGACCCACGGGACGGCTCCCTCCCATGCCGACAAGAATGAAGCCAATCCTACAGCCTTGCTCTTATCCGGGGTCTTGATGTTCGAGTATCTAGGCTGGCAGGAGGCGGCGGGACTCGTTCGCGATGCGCTGGCCGAGACCATTCAGCAGAAGCGCGTCACGTATGATCTGGCACGCCTGATGGAAGGAGCCAAGAAGCTCTCCACAACCGCCTTTGCCGAAGCTGTCATTGAAAACATGTGATGCGCTACCTTGAGCCCGTAGAAGCCGATCGCAATCTCTTCCTCCTCGATACGGGAATGTTGGGAGTTCAGCGCTACGGAGCGTTGTACATAGTAAGGACTCCCCAGCCTGCCATCATCGAGACCGGGTTTTCGCATACGCTGGAGAAGACATTGGCAGCGCTCGATGAGCTGAAGATCCGTCCCAGCAGCGTCGCGTACATCTTCCCCACTCACGTTCACATGGACCACGCCGGGGGAGCCGGTTTTCTGGCCGAAGCCTGCCCCCATGCGCGGGTCGTCTGCCATCACGTAGGAGCTCCACACTTGATCGACCCATCGAGACTCGTCCCCAGCGTACAGCGAGCCGTAGGCGTGCTTTTTCCCCACTATGGCACGATGAAACCCGTTCCCCCAGAACGTCTCGTACGTGTACAGGGAGGCGAATGCTTCGACCTTGGAGATCGTTATGTGATCGAAGTCGTGGACTCACCCGGCCATGCTCCCCATCACGCTTGTTTCTACGAACGGAAAACGAAAGGCCTGTTCACAGGAGATGCTGTCGGCATCTATCGCCCAGAGGCCACAGGATTTGCTATGACCACCCCTCCACCGTCGTTTCATTATGAGGACAGCCTCAAAACACTCGACAGATTAAGAGAATTGGACTTGCAATGGCTCTACTTCACGCACTACGGAGCACACTCCCAGCCCAATGAACTCATAAATGAGTATGAAAGATCCCTTCGACGCTGGGTTGAGGACGTCGCCGCAAAGCTTCGCGAACTTAAGGACGATCAAGCCGTCAAGGAGCATTTCGTGCATGAAGAAGCGAAGACGCTGGGCGAGTTCTATGAGCCTGTGATGTTGCGCCAAGAGGTAGAGATGAATGTTCAGGGCGTGCTGCTTTACCTCCATAAGAAGCAGCATTTACCCCGCACTTGACAGATAAGCCCCTGTTGTGCTATGGTCAATATTCCCTCTACTGGGGAACCCATCCCAGAAGGGAGAAGAGCTTGGTCTGCGGCCTTGAACCGCGTCCTCAGACTGGGGAAGAATCCTGCCCTGTTAGGCAGGCAAAACCCTGGTAGATGGTAAAGGCCTACCAAAACCCTGCCCGCTGAGCCAAGCTCTTCTCATTTGGTGCCCGCTCCCATCTCCCTCTCTATGGCATTGAGTTGAACGGAAGTTGTGGTCATCATGAAGGACAGATGTCGATTTCCTGAGGGATTCTCGTCACTTGGAAAGGTGCTCGAAGCGAGCGACGAAATGTCGCAGGGGACCCGCTCCATAGATGAGCCGAAGGCCCTGGATGTGCCTTCGGCGCCTGGCAATTGAGCGGAGCGCTTCGATGACCACATCCAGATGCTCTCGCGTGTAGACGCGGCGTGGGATGGCGAGCCGCACGAGTTCGAGTCGCGGGTAGATCACCTCTCCTGTACGCTCATCGCGCTGAGAGAACATGACGCTACCGACCTCCACAGCGCGCACACCGGCCTCGAGATAGAGCTCGACCACCAGTGCCTGTGCCGGAAACGCGCTCTGCGGGATCTGCGGAAGAAACGCTTGGGCATCGACATAGACCGCGTGGCCTCCCACCGGCCGGATGATCGGAACTCCCTCCGCGCTAAGACGCTCCCCCAAATAACGAGTTTGTGAGATGCGATCGCGCAAGTACGCCTCATCCAGCACCTCGCGGAGCCCCTGGGCGATGGCATCCAGATCGCGGCCCGCTAGACCTCCATACGTCGGGAATCCCTCCATCAAGACCAGTCGTTCACACGCCCGCTCATGGAGTTCGTCATCGTTTAAGGCGATCAAGCCACCGATATTGGCCAAGCCATCCTTCTTGGCGCTTAGGGTGCAGCCATCGACCAGCGCAAACATCTCCCGGACGATCTCGGGGATCGACTTCTTTTGATAGCCCGGTTCGCGTTCCTTGATGAAATAGGCATTCTCGGCGAAGCGAGCGGCGTCCAAGAAGAACGGGATCTTGCAGGATCGAGCCACTTCGCTTACCTCGCACAAGTTCTCCATCGAGACCGGCTGGCCCCCACCGCTGTTGTTCGTCACGGTCATCATGACAAAGGGGATTCGATCTGGGCCCTTCTCATCGATGAGTTTCTTGAGCTGATCTACATCCATGTTGCCCTTGAAGGGATGCTCCCGCGAGGGTTCATACGCGTCCTCGATGACCAAGTTGACCGGATGGCCACCCCGATGGAGAACATGCGCGCGCGTCGTGTCAAAGTGCATGTTGTTCGGCACGAAGTCTCCCGGCTCTATAAGACAGGAGAAGAGCACATGTTCTGCCCCACGGCCTTGATGAGTGGGCAGCACGTGGCGAAACCCCGTGATCTCCCGGACAACGGTGGAGAATCGCTGGAAGCTGCGGCTTCCGGCATACGCCTCGTCTCCGACCATGAGCGCCGCCCACTGCTCTTGGCTCATCGCCCCTGTGCCGGAATCCGTCAAAAGATCGATATATACGTCTTCGGAAGCCAGATGGAAGACATTCAGACCGGCCTCGCTAAGCTTGCGAATGCGCTCGGCTCGGGGAAGAAGCCGGATGGGCTCGACGACTTTGATCTTGTACGGCTTATACCATTCTGCGGGATCTTTCATTCGCTGCTTAAATGCTACGCTTTCGTGCCTCCGCGATCCTCACTGGGCACCAGGGACTTCAAGAGGTCGAGAGGCAAAGGGAAGACGATCGTGCTTGTGCTCCGCTCGGAGCTGATGTCAATGAGCGTCTGCAAATATCGCAGTTGAACGGAGACCGGCTGCGACTGCAATATGCGGGCCGCTTGGGACAACTTCTCCGACGCTTGCAGCTCCCCCTCGGCGTTGATGACCTTCGAGCGCCGCTCCCGCTCCGCCTCGGCCTGGCGTGCGATGGCTCGCTGCATCTCTTGCGGAAGCCGCACGTCTTTGATCTCGACCGTCTTGACTTTGATCCCCCACGGGTCGGTGTGATCGTCGATGATCTCTTGCAACTGCTTATTCAGTTTCTCCCTCTCCGCCAAGAGCTCATCGAGTTCGACTTGTCCTAGCACGCTACGCAACGTGGTCTGAGAGATCTGGTTGGTCGCCTGGAAGAAGTCTTCCACTTCGACGATCGCTTTGCTGGAATCCATCACCCGGAAGAAGACCACGGCATTCACTTGAACTGTGACGTTGTCCTTCGTGATGACCTCCTGCGGCGGCACGTCCAGTGCGATCGTCCGCAACGAAACTTTCACGCCCTTATCGATGATCGGCCACAGCCAGAAGAGTCCCGGACCCTTGGCACCCAATAGGCGCCCCAGCCGAAAGATCACCATCCGCTCGTACTCGCGCACGATTCGGATCGCACTCGCAAAGAACAGAATTACAAGCGCGATGATCAACGCCACTGTGAAGGTATTCACAGATCCGCCACCTCCCTGGAAGAATTGAAAGATTGCCTCCGGAAACGGTTCCACTTGCAACAGGAACACCAGAGCGGCCGCCAACACAGCCAGGGCTGTCGCCAGCCCTTGTCCTCCGTTCTGCGGCTCGTTCATAGGAATGACTGTTCGCTTCCCTTGGCCCTCCTCTCTTGGTAAGAGCACTTATATTATCGCAATCCTGCTCGTCAAAGCAAAGTCGCAATTGTCAACGGCCAGCTGGGCCAATACAATACATCCCTCGCAGGAGCGACCATGCGCACGGTATTGATCGTCGCGAATTGGAAGATGCATAAGACGCTCGATGAAGCCCAAGCGTTTGTGGAAGCTTTTCTGCCTCACATCGAAGCCATCGAGGGAGTGGAAATGGCACTGGCCCCGGCATTCACGGTCCTAAGAGATGTGGGAGTTGCCTTGAAGAATTCGCCCGTGCGCTTGGCGGCTCAGAATGTTCACTTTGCGGCTCAGGGCGCCTACACGGGTGAGATCTCCCCTCTCATGCTAAGGGATGTGGGTTGCTCCTATGTCATCGTGGGGCACTCGGAACGTCGACAGTTCTTCCACGAAGACGATGCGCTCATAAATAAGAAACTGGCAGCTGCCTTTGAGAAGAAGTTGATCCCGATTCTCTGTGTAGGTGAGACCTTGCAAGAACGGCACGCGGGCGCGACCGAAAGAGTTCTGGAGCGCCAGTTGCGGGCGGATCTGAGGGAGTTGGATAGACAGATTCTAAGCCAGTTGGTGATTGCCTACGAACCCATCTGGGCCATTGGAACCGGAGAGACAGCCAGCCCTGCGGACGCGGAGCAGGGAGCTCGTTTTCTTCGCGAACTCATCCGTGATCGGTATGGCAGCCAGGTCGCGCAATCGATAAGAATTCTATACGGGGGGAGCGTGAAGCCGGAGAATGTCAAGGAGTTGATCTGCCAGCCGAACATCGATGGCGCGCTTGTGGGCGGAGCTTCGCTTGATCCCCAGCAATTTGCTCAGATAATCAAAGCTGCTGCCAGAGCGGCGCACTCCTGATGCCTGAACTTCCGGAAGTTGAAACGATTCGTCGTGGTCTGGAACAAGAGATCTTGGGACTCACCTTGTGCGACGTGCCCGTTAAAGAACGAGTGCACTTATTGAAAAACTGTTCTGCTACACAACTGAAGCGCTCGTTGATCGGTCGAGAGCTCACGTCTTTGGCGCGTCGCGGGAAATATCTCATCTTTGATTTCGGAAGCTACTCCCTCGTCTTGCACCTGCGCATGAGTGGGAGACTCCTATTGCAGCCAGCAGACCACACCCGCTTGGTCTTTGATTTTGGAGATAAGAAGCTCTTCTTCGACGATGCGCGGCGATTTGGAATGCTCTATCTTGCAAGATCCGACCATCTCGATGAACTCCAGCCTCTACGAGAACTGGGCATCGAGCCTTTAGCCGCTGACTACACGCTCCCCGCCTTTCGAGAGCGACTCCAAACCCAGCAGGAGATCAAACGCCTCTTGCTCGATCAACGAAAGATAGCCGGTCTAGGCAATATCTATTCCAATGAGGCGCTCTTCGAGGCCCGTATTCACCCTGAGCGGTCAGCCCATACTCTCTCACGGCAAGAAACGCAGCGCCTCTTCGCCGCGATCCCCGCTGTGCTCCAACACGCTCTCCAGGCGGGTGGCACATCCATCGATTCCTATCGAACGCCTCAGGGGGAATTAGGACGATTCCAAAATGAGTTTCGCGTCTATGAGCGTGCCGGGAGGCCTTGTCCACGTTGCGGTACAGCCATAGAGCGAATCGCTCAAGGAGGGCGTAGCAGTTACCTCTGTCCGCGTTGCCAGCCGCTCAAATAGTCTTGATGTATAATAACCCCAACGTATTGTATCCAAGCCCGTTCGGAGGTCTGCCATGAACGCGCAAAAACTGTTGAGCATCCTGTTTCTCTTGCTGGTCACATCGCAGTGGGGAAACGGCTTCTCCGTGGCGACGGCATGGACCATCTCACCCGTGACGATTCAAATCGATTCCAGCAGACGCTATCAGATAATCAGTGGCTTCGGTGCCTCACTCACCCCGTTCGAAACGGACGGAATCTATAAGGCGCACGACCCCACACAACCCGAGCGCGTGACGGCAACACAATAGCGACTTCATCCTCGGAGCGTGACGACCGTCTCCTCTCGCTGAGCCCCTGGGTCACGCGTCAGATATAACTCTTGACAAGTCCTTACGAGGGCGTTATCATTCAACGTGTCCATTAGCAGTCAATTGTGGAGAGTGCTAATTCATGGATGATCGCAAGCTCTTGGTATTGAAAGCCATTGTCGATCACTATATCAAGACGGGCCAGCCGCTCAGCTCGAAGACCTTGCTGGAAGACTATGGACTTCGCGTGAGTTCGGCGACGGTTCGAAATGATATGAAGTATCTGGAAAAGCGCGGCCTAATTCGCAAGGAATACAGCTCGGCCGGGCGCCTGCCCACCGAGCGCGGATATCGTTTCTTTGTGGATTGGCTCGTGCAACTGAGCGAACTTACCCGTCATGATCAGCATTCGATTATGGAAAGTTACCGCTTTCAGCGTCAGCAGATCGAGGAGCTTCTGCGACAGACGGCTTTCCTGCTGGCCAGCATGAGCGGGTATGCCGGGTTTGTACTCTCTCCGCGTCTCGAAGAGACCCGTCTGGAATCCATCGCCTTCGTCAAGCTGGATGAGGAGAACGTGCTCGTCGTCGTCGTCTCCGAGCTGGGTATCGTCGAGCATTGCATGATCCGCATCTCGCTTTCACCCGACGAACTCCAAGAGATCAGCGCCCTCATTAATGAGAAGCTGAGAGGCCACCGTCTCGATGAAGTCCGAAGGGAGGCGATGCAGTTTGCCCAGGGCGATGGCTGGCATGACCCGACTCTGCAAAACGCGTTTGCCCTTCTTAAGGAGACTCTGGAGCGCCGGCTCCAAAGACGCCTCCACGTCGAGGGCTTCTTCCGTCTGTTGCCAAGCCTCTTGGAAGAAGGACTGGAGCTTACGAAGGCGCTGGAGGTCCTCACGATTCTGGGGGATGCGGACCGATCCAGCTCGTATTTGGAATCTCTCTCATGCCCAGAAGTACGAGCTTGCATCGGCTCCGAGAACGATCTGCGGGAGCTTCGCTCTTGCAGCTTGGTTCTCATGGCGTATGGTTTTTCTGGTGTCGTAGGCATCCTGGGCCCCATCCGCATGGACTACAGCAAGGCCTTTGCGATCACGAGCTACATTGGCAATCGCCTCCGCACGATCCTCACGCTCAGCCACTGGGAGCAGATGCCAACTCTTGCAAGAGAGGTGGATTGAACATGGTCGAGAACCGGCAACCAAAGCAAGATCTCCCACCGCAGAGGGATCAAAACCCGACGAAGGACACGGGAGCAGTACCGTCGAGCCAGGGAGGTATCGAAGTGCTGGAGCAGAAATTGAAAGAGACCGAAGACCAACTCCAAGCCTACATTGACCGCTTACAGCACCTGCAGGCCGACTTTGAGAACTACAAGAAGCGTGTGGCTCGCGAGCAGGAGGAGTATGCGTATTTCATCGAGAACAGGCTCTTATTGAAGATCCTGCCTCTCTATGACAACCTCGAGCGGGCATTCCGCTCCTACAACCACAACAACGATAAAGACTCGTTCATTGAGGGCATGGAGCGGATCTTTGCGCAATTCAATGAGTTCTTGAAAGCACAGGACGTACGGCTGATTGAGGCATTGGGTCAACCCTTTGATCCTTCGCTGCATGAGGCACTCTTGCTCGTCGAGACCGATGAGAAGCCTAATATTGTCTTGGAGGAGTTTGAACGGGGCTATCGGCGCGGCGATCGGTTGCTGCGCCCCAGCCGTGTGAAAGTCAGCAAGCGAAAAGAGTCGAAGGAGTGATTTCTATGGCGAAAGAGAAGATCGTGGGAATTGATCTCGGAACTACGTTCTCTGCGCTGGCCATCGTGGAAGGCGGCAAGCCGGATATCATCCCCAATGCCGAGGGCGAACGGATCACGCCTTCCGTAGTCGCCTTTGCAGAGAATGGAGAGCGCATCGTGGGCAGCTTGGCGCGACGCCAAGCCGTCACCAATCCGGAGCGCACGATTCTGGAGATCAAGCGCAAGATGGGGACCGACCATCGGGTGAAGATTCAGACGAGCGCTTGGACCAAAGAGTTCTCACCGGAGGAGATCTCGGCCATGATCCTGCAAAAGCTCAAGGCCGATGCGGAGGAACGACTGGGTCACAAGATCAAGAAGGCCGTGGTCACCTGTCCGGCGTACTTTAATAACATGCAACGGCAAGCCACAAAAGACGCCGGCAAGATTGCCGGGCTTGAAGTGATGCGCGTCTTCAACGAGCCCACGGCCGCCGCACTGGCCTACGGCCTCGATAAAGAGAAGGATCAGACGATCCTCGTCTACGATCTCGGTGGCGGAACGTTCGACATTTCGATCCTCGAAATCGGCGAGGGCGTCTTTGAAGTGGTTGCCACCGGAGGCGACACGCAGCTCGGTGGGAAAGATTTCGATGAGCGAATCATGCACTGGCTTGTCGAGGAATTCAGAGCAGAGACCGGTATCGATCTGAGAAAGGACTTGTCGGCCATGCAGCGGCTGAAGGACGCGGCCGAGAATGCCAAGAAGGAGCTCTCGTTCAAGCAAGAGACACCGATCAACTTGCCCTACATCACGGCCGATGCCAAAGGTCCCAAGCACTTGGAGCGAAAACTCACGCGCGCCAAGTTGGAGAGCTTGATCGGTGATTACTTAGAGCGCTCGCTCACGCTCGTGCAGCAGACGCTTAAAGAAGCCAAGATGACTGAAAAAGATATCGATCAAGTGGTGCTCGTGGGAGGCTCAACGCGCATCCCCAAGGTGCAACAACTCCTTGAGCAAGTCATCCCCGGCAAGATCAACAAGGAGATCAACCCGGACGAAGTCGTGGCGCTAGGAGCAGCCTTGCAAGGAGCCGTCTTGGCCGGAGAGATCGATGAGATCGTGTTGCTTGACGTCACGCCTCTGACTCTTTCCATTGAGACGCTCGGCGGGGTCGCTACACCCATCATCGAGAAGAATACGACCATACCGTGTGAGAAGACGCGGGTCTTCACGACAGCCGAGGACGGCCAGACTACAGTAGATATTCACATCACCCAGGGCGAGCGGAAATTCTCGGCCGACAACAAGAGTCTGGGCCGATTCCAATTGACGGGCATTCCCCCAGCCCCTCGCGGCATCCCGCAGATCGAAGTCAAGTTCGCCATCGACGCCGATGGACTTCTCAATGTCACAGCCAAAGATCTGGGCACGGGCAAGTCTGCCAGCATTCAGATTCGCGAGTCTTCGCGTCTTACGGAAGACGAGATCAAGCGCATGCAGCAAGCCGCAGTGGAGCATGCGGAAGAAGATCGCCGCAAGCTCGAAGAGATCGAGACGCGCAATCAAGCGGATCAGCTGGCTTACTCTGTGGAGAAGAGCCTGCGCGAGTTTGGAGATAAAGTGAGCGAGGAGAGTCGGAAGAAGATTCAGACCAAAGTGGACGAACTGAAGGACCTGCTGAAGCGGGAAACCACAGTGGCAGAGCTTAGACGTGTTATGGAGGAACTCAAGCAAGCTTCCTTTGAGCTGGGCCAGCAGATCTACCAGAAGCAGGCCGAAGCGGCCGCGGCAAGCCAAGCGAGCGCCGATGGCAGCGATCAGAGCCGCAAGGGCACCGGAGACTATGTCGAAGCCGAGTACGAGAAGGAAGACGACAAGAAGTGAGAGCAATCAGCTGGCTGACTGCTGACCGCTGAAGACTGAGAGCTATCCATGGCTGAGAGAGACTATTACGAGCTCTTAGGTGTCACCCGCGAGGCCTCGCCGGACGATATTAAGAAGGCATACCGGCGACTGGCGAAGAAATACCATCCCGATATCTCCAAGGATGGCACCAGTGCCGAGAAGTTCAAGGAGGTCGCGGAAGCCTATGAGGTGCTATCTGATCCGGAGAAGCGCGCGCAGTACGACCGCTTTGGTCATGTAGGGCCAGAGCAAGGCTTCGACTTTGACATTCGCGATTTCCGCCGCGCACGCGAAGCGTTCGAGGAGTTTGGCTTCGGAACGGCTTGGGACGATCTCTTTAGCATGTTCTTTGGCGAGGGGATGCGCACCGCAGGGACCCGTGTGCAGAAGAGGACCCGAGCTCAACGCGGCGAAGATCTCGAATACAGACTGCGACTTACGCTGGAGGACGCCGCCCAAGGCACTCGGGTTAAAGTGACTGTTCCCAGATACGTTCCGTGTGAACACTGCCGCGGTACGGGTCGTGAGCCAGGATCGAGCGTGCAGGTGTGTCCGACATGCCACGGGCGCGGTCAAATCGAGCACCGGCGTCGAACGATGTTGGGTAGCTTCATCAACGTGATGACTTGCAACCAATGTGAAGGCACGGGGCAGATCGTTCAGAATCCGTGCCGGAAGTGTGACAGTCAAGGCCGGATCTGGGAGCAGAGTCGTATCACGATCCAGGTGCCGCCGGGGGTGGATACGGGCTCCCGGCTGAGACTATCCGGCGAGGGAAACTCCGGCGTGAACGGCGGACCGCCGGGGGATCTCTATATTGTCGTCGAGCTTGCCCCGCATAATACATTCACACGCAAAGGGGACGATCTCTACTGCGAAATCCCCATCACGTTCACCCAAGCTGCCCTGGGGGCCAAGATCAAAGTCCCCACGCTCTACGGACAAGAGGAATTGAGCATACCAGCAGGGACTCAATCTGGAGAGACATTTGTGTTGCGCGGCCAGGGGATTCCGCACCTGAAGGGCCAAGGACGAGGGGATCAGTACGTGATGATTAAGGTCGTGACTCCCAAGAATCTCACGCGTCGGCAGCGACAGTTGCTCGAAGAGTTAGATCGAGAGCTGAAAGAGGCGTAAGCCGCCCTTCACCTCCATTAGCCATGGAACGTCAACCCGCCCGATACACTGAGCACTTGGCCTGTGATGTAATTTGAGGCATCCGATGCAAAGAAGAGCACAGCATCGGCGATGTATTCCGGTTTTCCCAGGCCGAAGGGCATGATCTTCTCTATCGAGGTCAGGACTTTGTTCGCGAACTCATCTCGCTTCATCTCATTGTAGAGGGCAGTGTCCGTTGGGCCAGGGCAGATCACATTGACTCGAATGTTGTAGCGGGCGAACTCGCGCGCCCAGGTCTTGCTCATCGCGATCAGAGCGCCTTTGGTGCCGGAATAGACGGCCTCGCCCGTGCTGCCTACGCGTCCTGCATCGGAAGCGATGCTGATGATCTTGCCTTCTTTTCTCTGGATCATGTGCTCGACGACGGCGCGGGTGACGTAGATCGGGCCTTTGAGGTTGATGTTAATGATCTTATCCCATGTTTCCGGAGTGTTCTTGATGAACAGCTCAAGTTTATCCCAGCCAGCATTGTTGACGAGAATGTCAATTTGCCCGTAGTGCTTGATTGCACTCCCCACCATGTGGCGGACGTCGGTGTAGTTTGAGATGTCTGCCGTGATGGCAATTCCCTTGCCACTGAACTGTGAGATGAGCTTGACTGTTTCATCTGCTCGCTCTTGGCTGATGTCGTTGACGACGACGTTGGCGCCGTTTTCCGCCAGTTTCAACGCAATGGCGCGGCCAATCCCACTGCCAGCGCCTGTGACCAATACAGTCTTCCCCTTGAGATCGACGTTCATTTTCGCTCCTTTACGTCTTTATTGTTCTTGGAAGCGCACAGCCTGTCAAATAGAAGGGATGAGGCGGCGCCCTGCTGCATCGAGTTCTTTCACCAGCAACTTAGCTACTCTGGCCCAGCCGTTCAGCCCATGCCGCTCCTCCACGCCGGGAGAGTAGTTCGTTGTCCCATTGACGTCATATGTGATCTTGTTGCCATGCTGATCTTCAATGAACTCAATTCCCGCTAGATCAATCTCGTTCTCACGCAGGAACGCAATATATTGCTCGATGATGGGATCATGGAAGCCTTCACGCAGCGCAAAGAGGCTCTGGCGGTCTGAGTTGTCATTCGTGTTTGTATCGGTCGTGGGGCAGAAGGCATCGCCCGTCTCGCAGCGCTCGGCCGGGCAGAGTTGAAACCCACGGCTGGTGTCCGACTTGATGGCATACAAGAATTCTCCGTCGATGATCTCTACGCGGGTGATGAACGGCTCTTTGGGTTCAACATACTCTTGCAAGAGCGTGATGTGATCCGGTGGAGGCACAAACTCCGAGGAGTCTACGTACACATCAAAGGCTTCGAGGGAGCGGAAGAGCTGAACTCCCAGTCCCTTGCCACCGCGATTGTGCTTGGTGATGAACGGAAATGGCATTCGTCGAGCTGCTTCTTTCAGTGCCGAAGAACCACCGGCCACGGCGATGGTGTGAGGTGTCCTTAAGCCCGCTTTTCTTAACGCGGCATACTGTCGGACTTTGCTCATCTCTAGGGCAAACGCCCTACTGCCGTTGATGACCCGGCGCCCGTGGCTCTCCAGCCAGACGAGCAGTTCGCGCGTGAAATCCACGCTCTCCGTGTGTCCGCGCGTATGAGAGGAAGGACTCATGCGATTGAGGAACACGCCCTCCGGCGGCTCCTCACTCAGGTCGAAGTGTCCCGTTTGAATGAACCACTCTTCGTACGGCAGACCTGCCCTCGTAAGCTCGCGAGTCAGAGGAGGCAGCCAATCGGGATTCTCATAGAGGATGTAGATCTTCATGGGAACTCCTTTCACAAGTTTTTTGCGGAATCGAACTATTCGTGAGGTTGCAAGAAGGGAACTCGAACGGCGGGATCAGTGGAGCGTCAACAAAGGCGCTCGCCCACATTCACTTTGGGTGCAACAAAGGCGATCACTTAGCATTGTGTGTGCTCCCTCCGTATCACTGAAATCTGCTGATTATAGCTGAGAGAATGCGGAGCGTCAAGGTCCACATTCTGGAGATGAGGGAGACTTTGAATGAACCCATGCGGCCATGTAAGATGAACACAGATTAGGAGGGATGCTGTCGATGAGACGCTCGACTGTCTTTGTGTTACTGACCCTGGGCTTGGGAGCCATACTGCTCAGCTGGCTCCTTACTGGCCCCTGGGGACAGTCACTCTTCCGGGCTGCTCAGCCCTTAGCCGCTGACGTAATCGCTGCTCTTCCTGAGGTAGGACTGCCTGAGGATGCGATCCGGCATGGCAATCTTGGCCTGAAGTACCTCACTGCCGAAGAGTTGCGCGAGCTGAAGGTTTCCATGGATTTAACGAATGTGCCCTATCTGGGGTCGCTCGATCTCGACCGTTGGGCTCCTGTTCTCCCCATGGATGCCATTGCCTCCATCACACATCCTGATTTCACCACGGCTGAAAAGACCGATCTCTGGCTCAAGGACGATGATCTCGTCCTGGGCATCGTCTACCGAGATATTGTGAGATCCTATCCGGTACGCATCCTAGATCGACACGAAATCATCAACGACTGGTTCGGCGACATTCCTGTGGCTGTGACGTATTGTCCTCTCTGCTATTCCGCCCTTGTCTTCAAACGGCCTCGGATCGCAGATCAGGTCTTGGAGTTTGGAGTCTCCGGTCGGCTCTACAATGCGAATCTCCTGATGTACGATCGACAGACCGGTTCACTCTGGGACCAGTTTATGGGCAGAGTGATTGCCGGGCCGTTATTAGGAAAGACACCCCCGCTAGAGCGCATGCCGGTTGACGTTGTCTCATGGGGGATTTGGAAGCAAATTCATCCCGACACGCAAGTTCTCGCACGGCCCAGTCAAATAGAGACGCCCAGAGGGAGGAGATATTTCGCCCCCAGCCGTTACGAGCGCTACGCCTATGACGAGTATCGCCTGAAGCCGGAAGTGGGTTACGGTGTGGATATTCGCGAGCTGGATCTGAAGGGGATGAATAGCAAACGCAAAATCGTGGGGATCGTGGTCAACGATCAACCCAAAGCCTACGTGGAATTCGTCGTCAAAGAAGTCAAAATCATAAATGACGTGGTCGGTAGAGAGCCCATTCTGATTCTGAGCGCTCCGGACGATCGTATCCGGGTTTTCCGGCGAACCCTCCACAGTCAGGTACTGCAGTTTGCTCTTAGGGATGGTCAAATCATCGATCAAGAGACTCAGACGGTGTGGAGCTTTGATGGGGTCACACTCTCTGGACCCTTAAGCTCGCCAAGCAGCCGCCTGGAAGAACTTGTCGTAACCTCCTCTTTCTGGTTTGCCTGGGTTGCTTTCTACCCCGACACAGAGCTTTACTCTGAGGCACACTGACCCCTTCTCCCTAGAAATCGAATTTGGAAGTGTGCGCACTACAGAGTCTATAATGGTGTGACATTCCAGACATTACTTAGAAACAACACAGGTGATCTCTGTTGAGCTTTGGTCAGTATTTCATCGCTCGCACGCTGCTTGCGATCCCGATGATCTTGATTCTGGCAACTGTGGTCTTCATTCTATTGCGAGTGATGCCCGGGGATCCGTGCTTGGCGATCCACGGAGGACGCAGCACGAAGCCGGTCTTGGAAAGCTGCCGCGAGAAGGCCGGGCTCAACCAGCCTCTCCCTCTTCAGTACGTGGACTATCTGACGGGTATCTGTTGCCGGGGCCAGATAGATGGGAATTACCCGTACTTACATTGGGAGCCACTGGACTTCGGCATCTCGTTCCGCTCGGGCCGAGCGGTACGCACGGAGATCTTGAGCAAACTGCCTGCGACCATGGAGTTGGCTCTCTCGGCCATGCTTATTGCCGTCTTAATTGGGCTTGTATCAGGAATTTGGGGCGCAGTCAAGAGGGATCGCCTCATCGATCATGGCCTGCGAATCTTCAACATCGCCGCCTTTGCGATTCCGATTTTCTGGTTGGGGCTGATGCTCCAGATCGTCTTCGGCGTCTTCTTCAATCACTGGTTTGGTTGGGGACTACCCATCGGTGGCCGCCTAGGCAGCATCAATGCCCTGGCCCTCAAGGAGCAGTGCGCTGATCTTGGCTGGTGTAGTGGATTTTACCTTATCGACAGCGTGCTTGTCGGGAACTGGACAGCTTTCGGCGATGCGTTGCTCCACCTCTTGCTACCCGCCTTCACATTGGGATTGGTCCTCTCGGGGATCATCGGGCGCATCAGCCGAGCAAATATGCTCGAAGTTCTCGACAAAGAATACGTGACGACGGCTCGTTCGAAGGGGCTGGAAGAGCGCTGGGTGGTTTTAAGTCATGCCCTGCGAAATGCACTCATTCCCATCGTGACCGTAATTGGCCTCCAGTTTGCGGTTCTGTTGGGTGGAGCCGTGCTAACGGAGACGGTCTTCACGTGGGACGGACTCGCTAGCTACCTGATCCGAGCCATTGGAGCCCGCGATTACAATGCCATACAGGGTTTCGTCGTCTTCTTCGCCATCTTTGTGTCCACCGTGAACTTGATTGTCGACCTCCTGTACTCACGACTCGACCCGAGGGTCAGATACTGATGCGGCTCAATCCCTCGCTCACAGTCGGGCTTGTGATGGTGCTCTTCGTGGCCACCCTCACAATCTTCGCGGAGTTCATCGCCCCCTATGGCCCTGTCGAGCCGGTCGCTGGGCAATTCCTAAAGCCTCCCAGCGAAGCTCACCCCATGGGCACAAACAATCTGGAATACGATTTGTTGAGCCGAGTCATCTATGGTGGCCGCGTGCCGCTCATAGTGGCAGCCATCTCCACAACGCTCTCCCTGTTGATCGGGGTCCTATTGGGGTGGTTTTCGGGCTATTTCGGGGGTCTCATCGATCGATCGCTCTCTTTGGTCATGGACGCCATGTACAGCTTTCCGGCCTTGATTCTCGCCATCGCCATCGTGGCCGTGCTCGGTCCCGGTGTGGTCAACATGGTCGTGGCCATCTTTATCGTTTACATCCCCACCTACTTTCGCGTGGTACGCAGTCAAGTTCTCCAAGTCCGTGAACAAGAGTTCATCGAGGCCAGTCGCGCTCTCGGTCTCGGGCATGCACGAATACTCTTCCGGCACATCGCTCCCAATACGATCACATCCGTTATGGCCATTGTATCGTTCAACATCGCCGATGCGATCTTGACGGAGGCTGCCCTGAGCTTTCTGGGTCTTGGGCTGCCTCCTACGGTCAACCCGGGGGATCTGTGGGCGGCGGACTGGGGGGCCGACATACAACTCGGTCAACGCTTCCTCCAAGGAGGACATTGGTGGTTGATCACCTTCCCAGGGCTCATGATCGTTTTCGTCTCCTTGGGGTTCGGACTGATCGGTGAGGGAGTCAACGATCTCCTAAACCCACGACGGCGTCGACATCTTTGAGCCGCCCGGCTTCCTTCGTACTTGACTTTCTCCGTCCAACTGGTCTACTATTCACATGTTAAGAAATGGGCAAGTTGGAGCAAACTCCCTTGCGCCCTAAAACCTAAGGAGGGTATATGTCGGCAAAACCTCGCTTTGTTGGGCTAGTCGCGTTGTTGGTCGGTCTGGTGGCGACGATGACATTTACCGCCTCAACTCAAGAGAATGTCATCATCGTCGGCACCACGGACGGCATTACGGCCCTGGACACAGCAGATTCCTATGATTACTGGACTTGGCACGTCTTCCAGAATACAGCCCAGGGCCTCGTCGAGCTGGCTCCGCGGCCGGATGGCACCCTAGCCATTGAGCCCAAGCTGGCTGAGAGCTGGACGGTCAGCGATGACGGGACGGAATACACCTTCAAGCTCAGGCCCGGCATCAAGTTCTGGGACGGTGCAGACTTCAATGCCCAAGCGATGAAGTTCTCTATCGACCGCGCCCTAAGGCTGCGAGGACCTGCTGGCGGCGTCGATGTCATGTTGGCCGGTGTCGTGGGCACGGAAGTCGTGGACGACCTCACGTTCAAGATGATACTCGATGGACCCAGTGGCACCTTCCTCAGCCGCCTCACCCAGCCACCCGCCTACGCCGTCAGCCCCAAGTCCACTCCCGCAGACCGGCTGGCCGTGGATGGCTCCAGCGATATTCTCTATGCGGGCACCGGTCCCTACAAGTTGGCGGACTACGAGGCGGACGTGCGCACGGTCTACGAGTCCTTCCCTGGGTATTGGAACACGGCGGACGCCCCACGCACAGCCAAGGTCATCACCCAGTTCTTCAACCCCGGTGCGGCCGCTCAGCTAGCGGCTGCGTTGCGCGCTGGTGACATCGACGTGGCTTTCCACACGCTCAATCCCGAAGATGTGCTCTCCCTCAAGAACGACCCCAACGTCAAGGTCCTGGACGAGGTGCCCAGCCTCAACATCCGCTACATGGTCCTCAACGTGACCCGCGAGCCCTTTGATGACGTTCGCGTGCGCAAAGCCATCGCGCTCGCCGTAGATCGCCAGGAAATCGTGGACAAGGTCTTCTTCGGGATCAACCAACCGTTATACAGCATGGTGCCTCCGGGGTTCTCTTCACACATTGATGCCTTCCCAGAGCGCGATCTGGCACAAGCCCAAGCGCTCATGCAAGAATATGCGCAAGCGACAGGCAAGTCACTGCCCTTGCGGATTAAGATGACAGCTACCACGCGATACGGAGACACGGAGCGGGATGTGGCCGTCGTGGTGGCTCGCGCGTTAGAGGAGACCGGTGCGTTTCGAGTCGAGCTCGAGATTCTCGAGCGCGTGACGTTCTTCGATCGGCTGGATCAGGGCCAGCTGGACTTCTTCCTGCTGGGGTGGTTCCCGGACTTCATTGACGCGGACAACTTCCTGGCGCCGTGGCTGCTGGATGCGCCCAAGGCGTTGGGGACCTTCTTCGATGAGCACCCGGCGTTCCCGACGTATAAGGCGCTCTTTGAGCAGGAGCGCACCTCCAGCAATCAAGCGTTTCGCGACATGATGTTCCGGTTCTTGCAAACGGCGACCGCACAGGACGTACCCCTCATCCCGCTGTGGGTGAACACGCTGCAGAACATTGCGGCCACTCGCGCCAACATCAGTGGTGTGGAGATCGATGCGTCCGCAACGTTCCGCACCTGGAAGATGGAGAAGAAGTAACCCAGTAGCAAGCTAGGACGCTAAGGTCGGGGGCAAGTGCATTGCCGCTTGCCCCCTTCTCTTTCTTACCCCTTGCTGGAAAATTCACCCCACTTG
>JBBIPG010000031.1:0-27630 GCA_037442925.1 Candidatus Fraserbacteria bacterium
GAGCCTGAAAGATCGCGGTGCAAAGCTTGAAAAGCTCATGGGAGTGCAGTCATTCTGGTTTGCCTGGCTGGCATTCCATCCGAGGACGGAACTCTTCATTGGCGAGCAGCATCCATGAGCGCTGCTTCAATGTCAGCCACGATGTGAGCATCGCTTCGTGCGTCGAGCGCATCACTTTGACTGTCGGCTTGAGGGCCAAGTGAGCCTCAGCCCTGCTCTAGAGTGCGGATCTCCTCTTCGACCTCAGAGAGCTCCTTTTCCAGATCCTTCTTGTACTCGAGGAGCTCTTCGCGATAGGCTTTGAGCATCTCAAGATATTCACCGCGTCGGGGGAATCCCCAGCTGTGGAATCTGCGCCAGCCGCCCGGCCCAAAGTAAAAAGCTCCCAAGGGCGGAAACCCGAAGCCGAACCAGAAGTGCTTCCTCCTCATGCTTCTTCCTCCTAGCCCCATCCAGCCGGCTCGCCTTGAATGACAGTATTGTAAGCCGGCTTACAGACCGAGGCAAGAGCCTTTCAGCTACATTTTAAAAAGGGATGATTCGGGCAGAAAATCTGACCAAGAGCTACAAGATGGGCAGAGTGGAGGTAAAAGCGCTTGATGGGGTGAGTCTCTCCATTCAGCCGGGGGAGTTTCTGGCCGTTATGGGGCCGTCGGAAAGATTACCGGCATCCGTGAATGAATATAGAGCGTGATGTTCCACAAGAATGCCCTGTGTGTAAGAAGTTTCCCCCTTGTCTTGCTGTCTTTGCAAAGCTTAAGCCAACAGACCTCGCTTGGCTCCAAAGGATCTCTAATTCCCTCTTCCTTGAGAAAGATCAGAGTATCTTCGTGCAGGGCGGCCTGGCCCACGAAGTCTTCATCCTCTGTCAGGGCAAGGTTCAGCTGATCCGGAGTGAGAACGGGCAGACTCGAGCAGTGCAATTCCTTCGTGCGGGAGACGTCGTTGGCACTGCAGCACTGATGGGTCAATCGCACCATTATACGTGTGCTGTGGCTTTGGAAGCATCTTGCGTACGGCTCATCCCTGTGGGCGATTTCCGTGAGCTTTGCGACCGTTCGCCCGCGGCAGCCCGGAGCGTCTTGGACAATTTGGCCAGCCAGCTCGAGCGCTCCCGCAAGTTTGCTTATACTCTTCTAAGAAGTGGGTCAAGAGGAAAAGTGATAGGTCTTCTTCTCGAACTCAGCGATATCTATGGGCAGCGGACAGGTCAAAACGGCGTGGAGATCAAGGCGAGGTTTACGGATAGCCATCTGGCGAGGATGATCGGCCTCTCTCGCGAGATGACCAACCGTCAACTCAATAACCTCAAAAGTCGGGGACTGATCTTGCGGAAAGACCATCGATGGACAATCTTGGATGAAGAAGGTCTCAAGCAACTCTGAAAGAGGGTTCGGTTGGTTGTGAAAAAATGCACAATCATTTGTGACTGATAGACCATAGTTAAGCATGTTAAATTGATGTAAACTCATGCCATCGCATCCGAAGGAGGTGTAAGGTTATATTAGCTCGCGTTACTCGCTGGCTCAGCGTCATCGCAGTCGGTGTAGTTTTGGTGGGTGGGTCACTTCTACCTGAAGTGATCTTGGATCAAACTGGGGTACCAACGTTTTACAACAGCAATGAAGCACAAGCAGCAACATGGTGCACTACACATTACGTACGGGTGCCCATAGGTTCATGGCACATCCCCATCTTCGTTTGGAGAGTCCATACGGAGCTCCAGCCAGTCACATGGTGTTTCCAGCATACCGGTGGCGGTGGCGGCTTCGAAGAATTCTAAACAAGCAAACTCCAGATCGAGGAGGAGCCGCAAGTTCTACGGCGGCTCCTCCCTAGCAAGACAGCGATATCGAGGTAGAGCGCATGTTAATCATAAAGATTTGTGTAGGGTTGCTTGCCTCTCTTACTTTGATTCTCGCTGCTTCGCTCAGTGTCTTTGGGCAATCTAAAGAACTCGGTCCTCCCTGGCTCAAAGAGATAGGAACCCCAGGCGGCGAACTCAACATCCCCATCTTTGCCAAGCTCAAGACTCTCAATCCAATCATCTCTGTTCTTGATGAACTCGATATTCTCCTCCATGCTCATCTCCTCGAATTCAATCCAGCCACCGGTGAATTAGAGCCTGCTTTAGCTGCAAGCTACGAGATCTCAGCAGATGGCAAGACCCTTACGTTTGTCCTCCGAGAGGGCCTACACTGGTCAGATGGCCAGCCCTTCAGTGTTGAAGACGTCGAGTTCACTTATCGCGACCTCGTCTTTAATCCAAGCATCCCGGCGGTCAATCGAGAGCTGTTCCTTATTGATGGCCGGCTGCCGGAGGTCGTTGTGCAAGACCACCGAACGTTCAGCTTGAAGTTCCCCAGACCGGATTGGAGTGCCTTGACAGTGATCGCCACTCAGGTGATTGTCCCGAAGCATCTGCTTCAGGACAAGGCTTCCCCAGATGGTTTTCCCAACGCTTGGTCCTTGGAGACTCCTCCAGAGCAAATCGTGGGGATGGGGCCGTTCCGGCTTGTCGAGCTCATCCCCGGTGAGCGAGTCATCCTCAAACGAAACGAGTTTTATTGGAAAGTCGATCCAACGGGACAGAGGCTTCCCTATGTAGACAGGGTAAACGCTTGGTTCAATGTCGATCGTGAGGCGGCTTTGCAGCGACTACAGGTTGGTCAGATCGATTTCCTCGTCCCCTCTCAGCAGGGGCTGCAAACCTTGCTCCGGAGCCACGACAATCAAGTGCAGCTCACCTTCGGGGGGTCTGACCTCTCCTTCAATCTACTCGCCTTTAACCTCGACATCGGTGATGAGGACTTGCGAAGAGTCTTTCGTTCTCCGCTGTTTCGGCAAGCGATTTCCCATGCCATCAATCGACAGAAGGTTGTCAAGGACGTCCAGGGAGGACTGGCTGTAGAACGGTTCAATCCCGTTCACCCTGATTCGCCGTTCTTCATCAACGATTTGCCGCAATTCATCTTCGATTTGAACCAGGCACAGGAAAAACTGAATCAACTGGGACTCACGGATACAGATGGAGACGGCCTCCTGAACTTGACTGCCAATAAGCAGTTTCGGTTTAAGTTGCTTGTGAATTTTGAGAGCGCTACTCGCGTCGCTATCGCGGAGTTGTTGCGTGAAGATCTTGGCAAATTGGGCATCGCCGTGCAGACCGAGTTGGTATCCTTTGAGGAGCTACAGCGTCGGCTTTTCAATCCAGATCCGCTATTTAATCTCTTTGGCCCAGCCTTTGAGGCAGTCGTAGTAGGCTTTGTAGGAACAACAGACCCACAGCCGCTCGATCGGCTTTATGCAACTGAAGGTCCACTGCAGTTCTATCACTTCACTGCTTTGGAAGAACCATTCGCCTATGAGCGACGGATCGACGAGATCTTCCGCGAGGCAGCTATGACGTTCGATGTCCAGCGACGTCAAGAGCTCTTTGCGGAATTTCAGATGATCGTGGCCGAGCAATTGCCTGTAATCTTGATCACAAGCCCAGCGTTTGTCGTAGCTGTAAGTCGCGAACTGGGCAATATAGGAGCTACCAAAGCCATCAGTGGAGATGGCCCCATTGATTTGATCGACGTTCTGTTCATTAAATAAGGAAGGAGGAGTCAATGGGAATGATCCTCAAGCGGCTGATGATGCTTCCGGCTTTCGCTATCTTGTTCCTAGTGGGCGCAAGTCTGGCTCAAGAGACCCCCGTTTTACTAGAGACGGGGCAATTCAAAATGGTCATCAACGATGCCTTTGAGGCAGCCGTAGAGGACTACCGCCTCGAACAGTTGGAGAACAAACAAATCCGCGTCACTTCTCAAGGAGTGGTTAAGTCACTCGACCGGCTTCCTCCGGAGTTGAATTTCCTGCGCGCGGAAGTGATCCTGCAAGGCCCATTCTCCGAGGAGATTCTGCTCACAGAAGAGTGGGAGTTTCGTCGCTATTCGGCTCGATTCACTACGGTGACCGGAGGGACCCTAGAGATTGAGTCTGAATTTGACGGCATCCTGCTGAGAACGGCAGCCCGACAGGGAGATCAGACGGCCACAGTGAGCCGGATCATCGAAGGGGATCTCATCCTCGATCCGAGAGGGACTCTAGTCTTCCCGCTGATCTTGGTCAAGAGACTCGAGCATCGAGGACAGACTGCTCCATGGAACGTCTTCTCCTTTACTCCTGTGGGATTCCGGTTTCCTCCTCAACAACTGGAGATTCGCAAGATCGAAGGAGTCATCTTGAAGACGGAGGAGGGTTCTCTGCCGGCTGAACGTTATCGAATCTTCGAGTCCGGAAGCGCGATTCAAGTAGAAACGGACCTGCTCGTTCGCGAGGGGAATATGGTAGGGCTATTCGTCTTCTCCGATGAGCCTGACCCCAACCCTGATCTGAAAGTCCTCGTATTTCGCAGTGATCTCTTCCCCAAGGGTTTTCAGGTCCAAGAGTCTGCTTCGGGCTCTTAACATGCCCCAGATAGAGACATGGTTCAGTTGGGATGGTCCAATATCCGTGCTCACAAGCTGCGCAGCAGTTTGGCTGTTCTCATGATTGCGGTAGGGATCGGCACGGTGATCGCCATCGTGACCGTGGCCGAGGGACAGAAGCAGGCTCTGCTGAATGCGCTGGCGGAGTTCTATCGTGCCGATGTCATTTACATGAAGGGCGCTCAAAGCGGGGAGCGGTTGACTCTCCAGGTGCCCCGTGTCTTCTCTGAGCGGGATGCTCAGCGCATCGCTCAGCTCAAGGACGTTAAGGCAGTGGGGCTGGCCGGACAGCTCGAAGGGGCAGTCTTAGCCTATCAGGGCACGCCCCTGCCGGTAGGTCGCGTCATGGCTAGCTTTAATCTCAGTAGCTTCTTCGGTCTAGAGCAGGGCAGATTTCCCCAAGCGAAAGGCGAAATCGTCCTGGGGCATTTTGTCGCGGAAGAACTGCAAACGATCTCCCATATAGACTCAGCACTGGGGCAGATTCTCACCCTCAAATATCTTGAAAACGGGCAGATTCTGGAAGACCGGCTGCAAGTGGTGGGCGTCTTCAAGAGAGTGCCCGTCAATCCGGATCAGCTGGGACTAAGCGGAGTTCAGGGCACCGATGCGTATGTCTCTATGGAGTATCTGGCCCCGAATCAGACGATCGAGGGTCAAAAGATCCGCTTCGTGGAAGAGTTGTTCATCCAAGTTAAGACCGTGCAGAACTTGAAAGCCGTCAGAGAGCAAGCTCAAAAGCTGTTGATGAATAATCCAACCAGCGACTTCATGAAATTGATAGAGAAGTTAATTCAGGGCAAGAGGTCGATAGGCTTAGGCTTTGGGGTTCGGGTTCAAGAAGATGTGGCCAAGGGGATAAGTGAGGCGATCTTTCGCGTGGCCGGCTTTGTAAGTGCCATTGGGAGCTTTGCCTTACTAGTAGGGCTTCTAGGAATTACGGCCGTCATGATCATCAGTGTGACCGAGCGCACCCGCGAGATTGGGATTCTGCGGGCGATCGGGGCCTCGCGCTCAGCCGTCATGCGCTTATTTCTTGCAGAAGCAGTAATTCTCTGTGTGGTGGGGGCTGGCTTAGCCATCGGCTTTGGGATGGCAGCCTCTTCTGTGGTGAAAGGCTTAATGACGCTCTTTCTAGAGACGGACTTGGAGATCCCGTTTGTCTTCCTTCCCGGCTGGTACGCGATCGCTTTGTTCACCGGAGTCTTCATGGGCCTACTGGGCGGCCTCTACCCCTCTTGGCGGGCGGCGCGAGTCGATCCCATCGAAGCCCTGCGCTATGAATGAGACGTGCTGCGCATGGAGTCTATTCCCGGCTTGATCTAAGATGGCGTTCTGTGGCCCGTGTGCCACCTTAGGACATGCGATGCGATCTGTATCACTCTGTATCACTTACAAGGGGAAAGCCTGTCTTTGGCGTGCGGAGCCCCCTGAGGTTGATCGCCCAGGGAACTCTAATATTTGTATCCCTTGGCTTCTTCTTCCGTGAACTCTACTCCGAGTCCTTCCGCCACCCGGTTGACGAAGTTGAAGTAGCTGGTAATCAGATTGATAGTAAGAATCTCTTCGTCACTGAATCCCGCTTGCCGCAGTTTTTCGACATCCGGATGGTTCATGCTGGCGGGATTACGCGTAAGCTTGCTGGCATAGTCCAGCATCGCTCGATCTTTCGCCTCCAGGGGCGCTTGGGTGTAATCTTGTTGAATCTTAGCCAAAAGACTCTCATCTTGGACATAGGAGCGTAAGGCTTCACTGTGATGCCGGACGCAATAAGCACAGCCATTGAGGGCCGAGACCACGGTTGCCAAGAGTTCTCGCTGGCGCCGACCTAGGCCGGAAGACCCGAACATGATGGTCCGATAGAGATTCAGATGCGCCTTCATCGCTTCGGGCTGAAGGCTGTGCACTTTCATGATGTTTGCGATCTTGCCACGGGCTCTTTTGATCTCTTCGTAGTACGCCTTAAGCTGGCCTTCGGCTGAAGCTTCCTCTATCACCCGAATCCAGGCCATACAGAATCACCTCATTCGCACACAACAGTCTAGCCTTGCCTCTAGCGAATGACCGTAGGCGTGCTTACAGAAACGGGTTGATCGTGCGTCAAGTCAGTTGTTTGAGACGCTCGACATCCCGGACGATGATGATTCCTCGCTGTTTGCGCAGCAGCCCTTGGCGCTCCAGTTCACCCAGTGCCAGGGAAGTCGTCTCACGGGTGGAGCCGATCAGATGGGCCAATTCCTCATGGGTGAGTTTAAGACCAATGCGCACGCCATCGGCTTCGGACTCGCCATGCTTTTGGACCAGTTGCAGAAGTGTCCGCGCGAGGCGGGCGTTCACCCCCTTAAAGAGCAAGTCCTCGAGCTTGTTCTCGATCTCAACTAAGCGCTCTCCAAGCAGCTTCGTGATCTTCAAGGCCAAACGAGGATTGTTCTGAGCCAGCCGGAGAAAGTCGCCCTTGTGGATGATACATACCACCGTGTCCTCGAGCGTCTCGGCGATCCAGCGACGTTTCTGCTCACCCGTTATGGCCGTCTCTCCGAAGAGTTCACCTGGATTGATGATGGTCAATGTCAAGCGGCGTCCGCTCTCATCGAGATAGGCCAAGCGCACGCGACCATGATGGAGCGTGTAGAGCGTGTCGCTGGGATCTCCAGGAAAGTACACAGTTTCGCCCGCTCGATACGCAACAGAGCGCATGGTGCGCCGGAGTTCCTCACGCTCTTGGGGGGTCAGCACATCGACGAAATTGAAATTCTCCACACACCAGAAGCGACGGGCCACATCGCCTTGTAGATGGAGCTTCATCCTCACCCACCCTCTTTCCTGACCAGCTACAACTACCCAGTATCGTTTGTATTGGAACCCTTTGCAACTCTGAGTTTCTTTGCTCATCCGTTCGTAAGGGGGCTTACAGATTTCGAGGGCTGTCGTGGGTAACGTGAATGAGTGATGAATAGAGACCCCCGAGCTTCCTCTCACCTACAGTCCCCCGGTGGTGCCGCCGCCCCACCGGGGGGCTGCCCCTCATCCCATCGCTGCTTCACAACTTATACAAGCGTTATCAGCGTACTGCAAGCGGGGTTGAGAAGAGGAAAAGCCGGACGGAACGGAAACAGAAGGAGTTGGTTTCATGGATCGGGAAGGACGCAAGCGCGAACAGTTACGGGAACACATCATGGCCGAACGGATGAAGATTCGCCAGCACCTGGAGCAGGAGCGCGGGACCAAAGTCATCACGCTCATCCATCGCAAGGAGCCTTGGGTAGAGTTGGGCGAAGAAGGCAGCATCGTCATCGAAGACAGCGAGAAAGTATTGATGGAGATTCACAAGACCCCCAAGGATCGTCCGATTGATCTCATTTTACACACACCAGGTGGCCTCGTGTTGGCAGCGGAGATGATCGCATCGGCGCTCAAGAAGCATCCGGCGAAGGTCACGGCCATCGTGCCCTTCTATGCCATGAGCGGGGGCACGTTGATCGCCTTGGCCGCCGATGAGATCCTCATGGAAGATTTTTCGGTCTTAGGCCCGCTGGACCCGCAAATCCACGGCATGGCTTCCGGGGCTATTCTCACTCTGATGCAGAAGAAGCCGATGGAAGCCGTTAGTGACGAGATGGTGATCTTGGCAGACTTGGCAGAGAAGGCCATAAGAGAGGTCAAAGCGTACATCCACTGGCTATTGGCAGACAAGAAGCTAGAGGAGAAAGAACGAGAGCTGGTGGCAGAGTTTCTTGTGGGAGGCTATGTAGCGCACGACCAGCCTCTTTCCTTTGAGACGATGCAGGAGTTTGGGATTCCGGTGGTTAAGGGCGTGCCAGAGCTGGTCTATCAGTTGTTTGAGACGTGTGAGTTTGGGGACTGCCATCGGCCCCAGACAGCGATTTTCCTCTGGTAGCTTCTGACACGCCATTGTGTAAGGCGGCTTACGGACGCCCTGAACCACATCACGCTACGCTAGATCATTAAATCAATCAAGGAGAGTGTTCGATAGCATGAAGCAGCGAAACGTAAGGCTCTTCACATTGTTGACGGTCGGTCTGGGCAGCCTGCTGGCCATCATAGGCGGTCTAGGAGTAGTTCAGGCACAGCAGAGCGCACAAGAATTTGCCCTCATCCACAGCCTGACGGTGGCTGCTGGTGAGAATCGGGGAGCTCCGGCCATCTTCCCCAATGAGATTCGCGTGAAAGTCGGTCGCCTGGTGAGGTTCTTCAATGTCACCCCCGATCCCAGCGGTTTGATTCACGACCCTGTGATCATCAGCAGCGATGAGGATGGGAAGAATGCCGTCTTCGGCATTCAGGGGTTCCGCATCGAGCCTGGAAAAGTCACTGTGATTGAGTTCACCCCGGATCGCACCGGGACCTTCTTCATCACTCATAAGAGCCACTTCCATGACATTGTGGGCAAGCTGATCGTGGAGGAATAGCCTCCCCTTCCCCGCCGCGTGAGGAGGAGCCTGAGAGATAGGCTCCTCCTCCATGCTGGGTGATCATTACTAGAATACGAAAGGAGTCACAAATGAGTGCACCAATCTATGTCAAGAGCGAGGCTTTCGAGAGAGATGTGCTTCAGTCCCCTAAGCCTACGCTGGTCGACTTCTACGCCGACTGGTGTGGACCGTGCCGAGCGCTTGCTCCCGTGGTAGAGGAAATCGCCGCAGAGCTCGATGGCCAACTGAAGGTTGCAAAAGTGAACGTGGATGAGAATGAGACGCTCAGCCGAAAGTACGGAGTTCAGGGTATCCCAACTCTCGTCTTGTTTCGCGAGGGTCAGGAAGTGGAGCGAATCGTGGGCTATCTTCCTAAGAACCAACTCCTCGCCGTCTTGGAACCTCACCTTGCCACAAGTCATAGCAGAGCTGCCAAGTAGCTAGCAAGGCAAAAGGAGCAATTCCATGATTGCGAGGATCTTCCACAACAGCCAAGATGCGGCTCTCCTGCTGTTGCGTCTAGCTTGCGGACTCATCTTTTTTGTCTACGGGTGGCGGCATGTCGCCGACGTAGCCAGCTTCACTGAGGCGTTTGCGAATCGCTTTCATATTCCCCTGGCGGGGCTCTTTGCCCCGCTCGTTGCCTGGGTAGAACTGTTGGGTGGACTGGCTGTCATCGTCGGGGTCTTCACACGGTATGCCGGACTCCTGCTGGCAGTCGTCATGGTGGTCTCCACACTCCAGGTCAAATTGCCTGCGGGTGTGGCAGCAGGTAGAGATCTACTGGGCTTGACAGGCTTTTGGGATCTGGACCTGTCTCTCTTCGTGATGGGAGTCTCGTTGCTGCTCATGGGGTCGGGAAGATTTGCGCTCGAGCGCAAGCTTTTCCGAGGAGAGATCTAAACCCTGTGACAAGCCTGAAATATCGAGAGATCAGCCCGCAGACTTCAATTTCATGAATCGCTTGCTCGATGCCCTTCAGGTCGACTGCAGTACGTCTATGATAGAGGTAGATTAAGATGGAACTTCTCTTCTTGATCGGACGCGTCTTGTTCTCGTTCATCTTCCTGATGAGCGGCGCGGGCCACTTCATGCGTCTGGAGCAGATGGCTCAATACGCTCAATCCAAGGGGGTCCCTGCGCCCAAGCTGGCCACTCTGGGGACCGGGGTGCTGTTGGTGCTAGGAGGCCTAAGTGTGCTCTTGGGCTTCTATCCCAGCGTCGGACTGACTTTGCTCATCATCTTCTTGGTGCCGACCACGCTCTTCATGCATCCGTTTTGGGGGATCGCGGACCCCATGCAGCGGCAGATGGAGATGGTGCAGTTTCTGAAGAACATGGCTTTAGCAGGTGCGGCTTTGATGCTGCTCTTGCTAAAGAGTTGGCCGCTTAGCGTAGCCGCCGGATAGTGGGAAAAGCATAAGGAGGTTTCACTATGCAGCAGCGCTTCATTCGGGCAGTGGTGGCCGGACTCGTAGGCACGGTTGTGATGAGCATCCTCTCATATCTGGGCAGCTTCATGATTCCAGGCATGATGCCTCCTTGGGAGATGTTGGCCATGAAGATGGGCGGTATTGTAGGTGGCTGGATAGGCCATATTATGATCGGGGTGATCCTCGCGCTGATCTATGTATACATTTTCGCAAAGATCATACCCGGAAAGGACCCTTGGATCAAGGGAGCCCTCTATGGCGTCTTACCTTGGTTGGCCGCGATGGTGGTCGTCATCCCGTTCATGGGGATGCCGCTCTTTGCTGGCTCGTTCATGGTGGCCATGGGCTCCCTGGCAGGCCATATCTTCTACGGAGCGTTCGTGGGCGGTGTCTGCGGTGACTGGTGAGTTCTATGCTCTTAAGGTTCGTTTTGGAACTCGGGTTGTAAGAGGGCTTACAGACCATCTTGACACGGCCAGACTATCTTTATTATCAGAGAAAGGTGGTGAAAGCGGTGCTCGCAAGCATGATCTCAAAGGTTCGAGGACGCAAGCAACTCCCTACCGAGCAAGGTGCTAACGAGAAAGCCATTCACCAATGGCTAAATCAAGTCCTCGTTCAGAAAAGACCAGCTGAATCCTCGCCGGTACAGATTCCACCCAGGAGAGCGTATGAAACAGATTCGGCTATTACATACTGAAGATTGCCATGCATACCATCAGGCTTTGGATCAGCTGGAAGAGGCCTTAAAGCAACTCGGCTTACCCGTGCGATTCGAGGTTGTGGTAGTCAATTCCGACACGCAAGCGAGGAGGTACAATTTCTTCGGCTCGCCCGCGATTCATGTGGATGGCAAGGATGTGGACCCTCTGGCCACCGAGGCGACTCAATGCCATGCCCGAGCATGCCGATCTTATCTCTGGCAGGGGACGTCCCATGACTTCCCTCCTGAGGAAATGATTCTTCAAGCTCTGAAAGGACGGTGAGCCAGCATGGAAACAGTCAAGATCTACACGACGCCGACTTGCACCTATTGCAAGCAGGCCAAAGCGTATCTGGCAAGGGAAGGCATCAAATACGTTGAATATGACGTAACGAAAGACCAGAATGCCTTGCAAGAGATGGTCAAGATCTCCGGCGCTCGCGCGGTACCGGTCATCGTAGCCTGTGAGCAGATCATGGTCGGCTTCAGTCCGGCCAGATTAGCGCAGATGCTCAACTGTATCCAGAATCGCTCCACTGTGTAGCCAGTGGAAGCAAGATTGCTCAACATCAATCAACACGAAGGAGGTGAGAAAGATGGCAACGGCAACTAAGGTGGCTATTGTCGTTTTGGCCGATGCGGAGACGCATGAGAGTCTGGGCCGTCTGGCCAATGCTCTGATCACGGCCAAGGAGTTCAAGGAGGGCGGCGACGAAGTCGCGCTCATCTTTGATGGCGGAGGCACCAAGGGGCTGGCAGAGGTGGCTGAGGCATCCCACAAAGCCCACGCCCTCTATCAGGCAGTCCAAGACAAGGTGACCGGGGCCTGCAGCTATTGTGCCGCGGCCTTCGGAGTCAAGAATGCCTTGCAGAGCAAGAATCTCCCTCTACTCGACGAATATGCCCAACACCCCAGCCTGCGGAGTTTCATCTCCAGGGGCTTCCAGCTGATCACGTTCTAGTGGAAAAGACAAGGTGGAGTGCAGGTTAACAGCGCTTGCGCTCCACCTCTTTGGCTTAGCCAACTACGCTTGGGAAAGTCTGAGGAGACAGGAGCTTTATGGTGGCCAGGAGAGATGTCACTCGGGACGGGAGCACCGTGGACGCGATTCTCCGACGAATTGAGGACCATGACTTTCACCCCATCAAGGAAGGCCTCACGGTGGATCGCAACACGGGGGACCATGGGGTGGCCAATCTCCAAGACGATGATTGGCGCGTGAGAACTTTGACTATACGCGACTTGATTCGTTTGGGAGAGGCTGCCGTTCCGCAAATCGCAGCACATCTGCGAGACGATAACCCCCATGTGCGCCAGGTTTGCGCCATGGTTCTCGGCATTTTGCGAGCCGCTTCGGCAGCCGAGGCTCTCGAAGAACGTCTCGTAGCAGACCTCGACCCGGTCGTACGGTCACAGGCAGCGATCTCGCTCGGTGAAGTTGGGCAAGGACTTTCGGCGTTACGAGAGAGATTGGAGAACGATCCGAGCCGAGATGTCCAACACCAGTGCGAATTGGCCGTCTATCGCATCGCACAAGGGATCAAGCCCACCCCAGAACGAGTTTCCCAGTACGCGGCGTTGGATGAATCGGCCTTTGAAACAATCAAGGTCGGCCAACTAGCATTGGACTTCGCACTGCCGGACACCAACGGCAAGACGTGGCGCCTGTCTGATTTTCTGGGCAAGAGAAAGGTGGCCTTGATCTGGATCTTTGCGGATTGGTGCCCGGTCTGCCACCGTGAATTCCATGAGTTGATCGAACTGGAGCAAGAATTCATTGCCAATGATATACAGATCTTTACGCTTGAATGTCATGATCTCTACCGGTGCCGCGTGATGGTAGGAGCAGAAGACCTTCGGCCGACCTATTGGTTCGCGGATCGTTTTGGAGAAGGAGGGCTACAGAAACTCTATACAGAAAGGATCTGGTGGCCACACCTGGTAGACTCGGCAGGGTCTGTGGGGGCCAGCTACGGCGTGCAGCCGATGGCGTACGTCGTGCATTCGGAGTGGATCAACCGGCCGTCCACCGTGCTCATCGATGAAGACGGCATCGTTCGATTGGCTTACTCTGGGAAGTATTGGGGAGATCGCCCCACCATTCGACAAACGTTGGAGATGATGTTGACGGGGAGATATCAATTTGAGCCTCCAAAACACAAGAGTTCACGTTAATAGAAGATCCTGACCCTTCTTATATGATCCTCCAGAACTGGTGGTATACGACACTCTTGGGCCTCAACAACCCGATTCAGCCGCCCCTTACCGACCACATCCAGGCCGATGTGCTCATCGTAGGCGGTGGAGCTGCCGGACTGGCTGCTGCACTCGCCCTTATGGATAAGGGTCTAAAGGTGGTGCTTCTGGAGCGCAACATCTGCGGCGGTAGCTCGACCGGCAAGAGCGCCGGATTCCTCACCCCCGACAGCGAGCTAGAGCTATCTCAACTGCTGCGTCGTTTCGGCCCCCAAGGTGCCCGAGATCTTTGGGGAGCAGCCACACGAGGCGTCGAACTGATGACATCGACCATCTCGCGCTATGGGATCAACTGCGATCTCGTCAAGCAGGACAGCCTTTTTCTGGGCAATGGACGCAGCGGCTGGAGGGCAGTGCAAGATGAAGCACAAGCCCACCATGAGCTGGGGTATCCTCAGACGATCTACACTCCGCAGGAACTGCCTGCGGTTCTTGGCTCGAACCATTACAACGGTGGAGTCCGATATTCAGGGACATTTGGCATCAATCCCCTTCGCTATTCCCAGGGGGTCAAACGAGTGCTACTCGAGCATGGCGTGCAGATCTATGAGGCCTCGGAGGCGACTGCCCTCGACGATCATACAGTGCGAACGCATTTGGGTTCCGTTACTGCGAATCAGATCATCTTCTGCTCGGATAAGCTGAAGCCTACTCTTACGAGATTTTCCCGAAACATCTATCACGCCCAGACGTTCCTTGCCATCAGCGAGCCGCTGGAAGATGAGGACATCGCCGCGATGTTTCCCGAAGAGCCATTGCAGTGTTGGGACTCAGATCTTGTGTACACGTATTGCCGACTCACAGGAGACGGAAGACTCCTGGTGGGTGGAGGAAGCAAGTTGACGACGTTCTCGCGCCATGACGTGACCCCACCGCACGTCATCAACCGAGTCTTATGTCGTTTCAAGAGGAAGTTCCCCTGCATTGACCATGTGGAGTTCATTCAATACTGGCCGGGGCGTATCGATACGACTCGTGATCTATTGCCTACGGTACTGCGAGATGAGCGCTCTCCTTGGATTCACTACGTGTTGGGTTGTGTGGGACTGCCATGGGCTACCTTTTGTGGAGATTTTGCCGGCCGACATATCCTATGCGATGGTCGATGCGAGGAGCATAAGTACTATCGCTACTTCAGCGTGGACCGGGGGTTCCTCCTGCCCTTATGGCTGCAAAAGCTGGTCGGCAAGCAGCTTCTCTTCTCTATCAACAACGCGTGGGCCAAGTATTATCAAGTGGACCAGGGAAGAGAAGTCCCTTATAGCGAAGAGCGATTCTGAAGTGCGGGCGCAAGACCCTATGGCTCCGAAGAATGTAGAGATTCCGGCGATCACGGCTGAGCAGATGCGCAAGGTGGATCATCTGATAGTGGCGAAGTACGGGATTCAGCTGACCCAGATGATGGAGAACGCTGGTCGGAATCTGGCAGAGCTGACGCGACGATGGCTGGGAGGCAGCGTTCTCGCTAAGCGATTGATTATCGCCACTGGCAGAGGGAACAACGGAGGCGGCGGAATGGTTGCTGCTCGACACCTCCACAATTGGGGCGCTAGGGTCACCGTCCTCTTGGAGTCCGAGAGGCTTTCGGGCACTCCCAGGTTGCAGTGGGAGATTCTGAAGCGTCTGCCGTTGGAGAGGAAGATCGCTCAAGTCGCCCTAAAGTTCATAGCCCAGCAGTCGGCAGATGTGGTAATTGACGCACTTATCGGCTATGGCCTCTCTGGCCCCCCTCGGGGTTGGGTTGCAAGCGTGATTGAGGCCATAAACACTCTGGATATGCCTGTGATTGCTCTCGATGTTCCCTCTGGTCTGGATGCCACAACCGGAGAGATCTGCAGCCCCTGCATTCGAGCAACAGCCACTCTGACCTTGGCACTTCCAAAGACGGGCCTGATGAAACCGCAAGCAAAAGATGCGGTCGGTAGACTTTATCTGGCTGACATCGGAGTGCCCAACGTCATCTATCGAGAGATCGGGATCGAAGTGGGCTCTATCTTCGCACGGGATGCCCTCATACCATTGAATGAAGGAATGTAAGTCTGCGAAGCGGCTTACCAGGGCGCGGCTGTCGTGCGTCGCTTCTCCTTCAGTTTGCTCAGCACCAAGCGGTGTCCGCCAAGGTCCCAAAGATAGCGGTTGGCAATCAGGCCCTTCAGCGTCCGCGCTGCCCAACCCGAAAAGCGCAACTGGATGAATCTCGTGAGGTTCAAAACTCCTAGCGCATCCTTGCGGCCCAAGCTCAAGAATGTCCCCAGTCGCTTTGGGCAGAAGGGCTCCGGCTTATGTCCCGCTATCTCACGACACAAGTTCTTCGCGGCAAGATATCCTTGTTGTACGGCAATCTGGGCTGTGGGTGGCAAAGGGCGGCCTAGCTCATCTATGGCCAAGGAGCAGTCTCCGACGATGTAGACGTTGGGTTGTTCACGAGCTTGCAGGAATTCATTGACGTAGGCCCGCCCCTGCTTGTTAATCGCAAACCTGCTCTCCTCCACCAGGTGATGGCCGCGTACGCCGCCGGCCCAAAGGATCACTCCCGCTTCTAGCCGCTGGCCACTTCCAAGCACCACACAATGAGGCTCCACGCAGGCGATGCGAGCTCCCGTGATCAATTCAACGCCCTTGCGCTTAAGGGTCTTGGTAGCTTGCTCGATCAACAGCGAGTCAAAACCTGCGAGGATCGTCTCCGATCCCTCTACCACGGTGATGCGGATCTCCTGCGGGTCTACATCAAAGGCCTTCGCCAAGCGTGGTCGCCAGTCGGCTATCTCGCCGGCCAGCTGAACCCCCGTGAACCCTCCGCCGCCGATGACGAGATGAGTGCACCAATGCTCCTTGGGATTTTCATCGTAGGCGGCCATCGCCATCACGATGCGGCTGTGGATCAGCTGCGCACTGCTGAGATCTCGTAACACGAGCGCATGCTCTGGCAACCCTGGGATATCATAGAACTGAGGCTCCCAGCCTAGTGCCAAAATCAAGTAGTCATAGGCCAGAGTCCTCGTGCCCCCGCGAGTCTTCACCTTGACCCGCTGGTCTTGAGGATCGATGGTCTGAGCCATACCGCGTAGGAACTCGATCTGAGGGGCCAGCAGCCCAGGCAGATAGACCGAGACTTCTTCATAGCCGGTATGCCAGACAGCCGGATGATGCAAGATCGTGGTCAAGTAATGATAGTTGTATTTGTTCACGAGGGTGATTTGAGCTTTTCTTAGAGCCGTCATCTGGCGCAGATGGACGGCGGCTGTGACCCCGGCGTATCCGCCACCAAGGATGAGGATCTTGGGGTTCTTGAGCATCGTTGGTTCTCGCTCCTGTCATGTTTCGAGTGCTAGTTCATAGTTCACAATCTCGGTTGAAATCGGCCTACACCTGCTATTATAATCATCACCTAGTGGGGGACAGCCCCCGGCGGAAGCTGATGTCCGCCAGGGGCTGTAAGGTGATGAGGGGTAGGGGTGAAGCTAGGAGGCCTGCTTATATTATAGCGCGTGGCGCATCTCCAAGTCTGTAGGAATCAACTGGAAGCGCTGGACAAGGAGCCCTGCTGAGGCGTGCCGTAGATGGCTCCGACGACTGCGCCGTAGATCAGATGCCCCATCAGACTGCCCATCACCAGAAGGAAGGCATTGGGGGCATTCGAGGTGAAGAGCCCCATGCCCATCATCGGCATGATAACCACTTGGGCGACAACGAAGGGAAACAGGCCATAGAGAGCGCCTTTCAGCCATGGCGTCCCCGGCAGCCAACTCACGAAACCGTAGGCGTAGAACAAGGCTAAGATCATTCCAATCATGAAGTGAGCTAGCCATCCAATCAGAATGGAAGCGCCCATGAAACTGCTGAGCATAGCCGGGATATCCATGGGCAACCCCATAACCCCGGCCATCATGGTCAATAGAGTCATCACGATCGTCCCGATCAATCCTGCCAGAATCGCTTTACCCGCATTCATAGAACTCCTTTCTCTCGTTCCTCCCGTCGTCGCTAAAGTGTGATCAGCGTGTAGCCTTCTTGGACGAGCTTGGCCACGCTGGGATGACCGCCGTACTCGGCGTGGAATGGGATACCGGCCTGGGCAATCTCGTTCTTGACTTGAAACGCCTGTGCGCAATAATCACAAGCCCCCCCAATCAAGCCTGATTTCTTGACCTCTTGATAGAGCTTGTGATACTTGTGGTCGGGCTTTTCGAACTCCCGGACCCATGTCGTGCCTGCCCCGTCGAAGATCAGCCGGACCTGATGACCAGCCTCTTTAAGATCCTTGGAGTAGAGAAGCCCATGGACCGCCCGGCCCATGTCCCCCGGCTGTGCGTGCAAAATGACTGCGAATTTCGCCATCGTGCCCCTCCCTTTCGACATTCATTAGTTGAGTTGAGTAGACGAATCGTACTTCACCTTGAACCCTAAGACTGTAAGTGTGCTTACAAAGCCTGAAAGACTTTGAGGTTTGACAAGGGCCCTACTCTCATGCATAATGGGCCCACTCTTCAGATGAGGTGATGATAATGCTCAAAGGTGATCGGCTTTGGCTGCAACAGGCAGTCACAGCTTGCAGGACGGCAGTTCTCTCCTCTTTCCACCTCCTCTCCTCTCGCTTCCCCTGGCGAGTTTGCCGCTACCCCTATAGCGCCTGAGGCGCTTCCAACCAAGTCCAATTCCGCACCTGCTTCACTGGAAACTCAGAGTAGCGAACAGTTTAGACTAGCCAGCCGTCGGTCCCGTCCGCAGGACACGATTGTTGATGTGAAGGGCGTGAAAATCGGCGGCGAGGAGCTGGTGATCATGGCCGGGCCGTGCTCCGTGGAGAACGAGTACCAGATCCATACGATTGCGCAGCTGGTGGCCGAAGCAGGAGCCCGAATCCTGAGGGGTGGCGCTTTTAAGCCCCGCACGTCACCGTACAGCTTCCAAGGCTTGGGCCAAGAGGGGTTGAAACTGCTACGAACTGCTGCGGATGAGAACGATCTGCTGGTCATCACAGAGGTCTTAGATGTCCGCCAGATCGATCTGGTCGCCCAGTATGCCGACATCCTGCAGATTGGTGCGCGCAACATGCAGAACTTCGCACTGCTCAAAGAAGTGGGACTTACCCATCATGCTGTGCTCCTCAAACGAGGGATGGCTGCTACGGTGAACGAGCTTCTGATGGCTGCAGAATACGTGTTGTCCGCAGGGAACTCGCGAGTGATCCTCTGCGAACGGGGGATCCGAACCTTCACGGACTACACACGCTTCACGTTGGATGTCGCAGCCGTTCCCGTTGTGAAGAGGCTCTCGCATCTACCCATCATTATCGATCCCAGCCACCCCGCAGGGCGACATGAGAACGTCATTCCGTTAGCACTGGCCGGGATTGCTGCCGGCGCAGACGGGTTGATCGTCGAAGTCCATCACAATCCCGAATGTGCTTTGAGCGATGGCCCTCAGGCGCTTCGACCCGAACAGTTCAGGCAACTCGTCGGAAAAGTTTCCGCCATGGCAGCCGTCTTGGGTAAGAAGTTTCTCGCGTAAATGCTATGGCTCGACCACGCACGCCTAGAAGAGTTACGATCGTAGGTGTGGGTCTGATGGGCGGCTCTCTGGGCATGGCCATCCGGCGATGCTGCAAGGGCGTCGAAGTGATCGGCGTCGATCGGGAAGAAGCGACTCTCCAGCAGGCCCAAGAGCGCGGGGCCATCGATTGGGGTACACTGGATCTCGAGCAGGGCGTGGCCGAGGCGAATCTGGTCTTCTTGGCTACACCGATTCGGGTTATTTTGGAACTCTTGCCCGCTCTAGCAGATGGTATCGCGGAGAAAGCGATCGTCTCCGATCTGGGTTCGACAAAACTGCAAATCTGCCTTGCCGCAAAGAAGCTACTGCCCGAAAACTTCGTGGGCGGACATCCGATGACCGGCTCCGAGCGTCAAGGCATCGAAGCAGCGGACCCTTTCTTGTTCGAGAACGCGGTCTATCTCCTCACTCCGCTACGCCCTGGCGATGATAAGGCTGAGAGACTCGCGGCCTTTTTGGAGCAACTGGGGTGTTCGATAGTCTGCATAAGCCCGCAGCGGCATGATCGCTTGGTAGCCCACGTCAGCCATCTACCACAGCTTTTGGCAGTGGCTCTGGCAGACTTCATTGGGGAAAGGGCCGAAGCCGACAGCCTATACAAAGAATTGGCTGCCGGAGGCTTGCGAGACATGACCCGCATTGCGGCCTCGCCCTATGAGATCTGGCAGGACATTCTGATCACAAACCGGGATGAGATCGAGCAAGCCATGCAGGCATTGTTGTCACGGCTGCAAGACAGGTGTTGCATCAGAGAAGAAGACGCTTGGCGCGAGAGGTTCGCGCGGGCAGCGCGCTTTCGCGCCGCGTTTCCTCGGCAATCGAAGAGCTTGGTTGACGCGTCCCACACCGAGGGATATAATCAGTGAACTCGTACACACCGGAGGGTGATTCAACATGAGAAGATTCTCAAGAAGACTCTCAAAGGGTGAGTATCTTTGGCTCTCCTCGTTCCGTTGTATCTAGGCACAACCCCGCCTCAGGCCGTCCTTCCTCCCGTCGTGATGTGCCCATAGCTCGTTCCAAAAGCCATCTCATCATACGAGAGATCCCCGCTGTGGAGCCCTTTGCGCTCTATCGCCGCTTGCGGAATCGTACTGGAGTCAGCTTTCTCTTAGAGAGTGCTCCGGGACCAAAACGCTTGGCACAGTTCACCTTCATCGGGTTTGACCCTGTGAGGGTCTTTGCTCTACAGGATGGAGTGCTGTTCGTCGACGGGAAGCGCAGAGACAGGCTTTGGTCGTCCGGTCAATTTCCTACGAGACACGCTTGCACAGCATCAGCCTTTCACTAGGGCAGAAGTCCCTTTTCTTAGCAGATTCAGCGGTGGCCTCGTTGGCTACTTTAGCTATGACTTCGTACACCATCTAGAGAGGCTGCCGGAGCCTACTCCACCACGCTCCTCCTTTCCGGACTTCGAGCTGGGCCTCTATCTCGATGGCATCGTCTATGATCATCACCGCCATCGCGCCCATTATTTTTCTCACAGTGAGGATCGATCCCACGTTGTGATGGAAGCTCTAGCTGATCCCACTCCCTCTCCGGCCCGTCTTCGCGTCGATCGCTTTGAGTCCGACATAACTCAGCAAGAGTTCTGCGCGAGTGTCGCGCACGCCAAAGCGCACATCCAGTCCGGTGATATCTATCAAGTTGTGCTCTCCAAACAGCTAACGGCACCCTATGACGGCGACCTGCTCTTGTTTTATGAGCTGCTCCGTCGGATCAACCCATCACCCTATATGTTCCATTTGGATTTCGGCCCGCGCGTGATCTCCGGCAGTAGCCCAGAGATGCTCGTCTCCGTCCAAGGGAATCTCATCACGACCTATCCCATTGCGGGGACGCGCCCACTCGGACGGAACGCCAAAGAGCGGAAGCGCTATGCTCGCGAACTCTTGAGGGACGAAAAAGAGCGTGCGGAACACGCGATGCTGGTCGATCTGGCCAGAAATGACATCGGGCGCGTGGCAGAATACGGCAGTGTACGTGTGCCCGAATACATGCGGGTGGAGTCTTTCAGCCATGTTCAGCATCTGGTCTCTCGCGTTGACGGGTGCTTGCGAGCAGGTCTGGACGCCATCGATGCGTTGGCTGCGCTCTTCCCTGCAGGAACGGTGACAGGAGCACCCAAACCGCGTGCCATGGAGATCGTCAACAATCTGGAACGGAGTCCCCGGGGCCCCTACGCCGGTGCTGTGGGCTATCTGTCGCTCAACGGCCATCTGGACACAGCCATCACGATTCGTACGCTCTTTGCAGATGCTCACGCCCAAAGACTCTTCCTGCGCGCCGGTGCCGGCATCGTCTGCGATTCCGTTCCGAAAAGAGAGTGGGAGGAAACCGAACGCAAACTCGAAGCCATGAAAGTCGCCCTAAAGGGAGCTGCCTCATGCGCGTTCTCGTGATCGACAACTACGACTCATTCACCTACAACCTGGTGCAATACTTCGGGGAGCTGGGCTGCCAACTACGCGTCTTTCGAAACGATGAGCGAGACCTTGAGGAGATCAAAGCCCTCAAGCCCGAGCGGATCGTACTGTCCCCCGGACCCGGCAACCCGCAAAACGATCGGGATTTCGGCATCTGCTCCTCCATTCTACGGGAGATCTCCCCATGCATTCCTACGCTGGGGGTGTGCCTGGGACATCAGGGAATTGCGGCGGTCTTCGGGGGACGGGTGATTCAGGCAAAGACGATTCGGCATGGCAAGACTTCGCGTATCTACCATGACGGCCAAGGGATCTTCCAAGGGGTCCCCAACGGCTTCTTGGCAGCGCGTTACCACTCGCTGGCAATCGATCGTGCCTCGCTGCCATCGGTTTTGGAAATCAGCGCCGAATCCGAAGACGGCGAGATCATGGGAGTGAGGCATAAAGACTATCCCATTGAAGGAGTGCAGTTTCACCCCGAATCGATTCTGACCGAGCACGGGAAGGCGATTCTGGCAAATCTTCTGACGCACGGAGGTAGCGGGTCATGATGCAGGAAGCACTCGCCTTGCTGGCAGAAGGACAGGATCTCAGTGCTGAGATCACAAGAGGAGCCATGACGGAGTTGATGAGCGGCTGCTGCAGCGAGGCACAAGTGGGTGCTTTCCTGATGGGGCTGCGCATCAAGGGCACGACCGTCGAGGAGGCCATCTCCTTTGCCGAGACGTTGCGAAGCCTGTGCCTGAGAATCAGACCCCGCTTGAAAGGGGATGCGCTACTCACAGATGTGTGTGGCACCGGCGGCGCACCCGTAAAGACGTTTAACGTCTCGACCGTGAGCGCCTTTGTGGTAGCCGGAGCCGGTGTGCCCGTCGCCAAGCACGGCAACCGTGGCGTGACAAGCCCGTGCGGCAGCGCCGATGTCCTGGAGGCTCTGGGGGGCAATTTGAACGTCTCACCCCAAGCGGTGGAACGAAGCATTGAAGAGATCGGAATCGGCTTCCTGTTCGCTCCCAATTTTCACCCGGCGCTGAAGTATGTGGCCAAGAGCCGCAAGGAACTGGGCATCCGCACGGTCTTCAACATGCTGGGGCCGTTGGTCAATCCGGCGGACCCTCAAGCTCAGCTCCTCGGGGTCTTCTCACAGGAGCTGGTGGGGATGTTCCCTAAAGTCCTGCGGGCTTTGGGCGTCCAGCGCGCCTTGGTGGTCTACGGTCTCGACGGCGTGGATGAGGTCTCGATCCTGGGCAAGACGCTCATCGCAGAACTCAAAGATGGGACCATCCGGCACTACGAGCTCAATGCCCAAAGCCTGGGCTTTCGGCTCGCTAAGCCGGAAGAGATCGAGAGTCTTCCTGCGGCGCAGAGCGCGGAAGTCACAAGACAAATACTATCAGGGAAGCTGCGAGATGCCCGCTATGAAATGGTGCTACTGAACGCCGGGGCGGCCATCTACGTGAGTGGGAAAGCGGCATCGCTCGAAGAGGGCATCGCGCAAGCAGAGGAGAGCATCAAAAGCGGCAGTGCCTTAGAGAAACTGAGGCTCCTCGTGCAATCACACCATGGATCAGTTGGACCGGATCATTGAGTCTGTTCGGGCCACCCTTCGAAGTGGGTATTACCGGACAGAGAAGTTCCTGCGGGTGGAGCGCAAGTCATTTGTGGAGAGCATTCGCACCTGCTCGGCCACCCCCATTGTTGCGGAGATTAAGCCGGCTTCCCCCTCTCTGTCTCGGGGTCGGCTGCTTTCACCAAAGAGGATCGATGAGATCGTGGGCGTATTTGCCGAGGCCGGAGTCGTGGGCATATCAGTCCTGACCGAGCCGGTGCACTTCCGTGGGTCTTTAGAGAATTTACGATCAGCCAGCGCGAGCGGACTCCCCACGCTGATGAAGGATTTCGTGATCGATCCGGTTCAGCTAGAGGCGTGTGCGGCGTATGGGGGTAGCGCTGTCCTGCTCATAGTGAGTCTCTTCCGACGCGGCTACAGCACAGTGAATCTACCCGAAATGATCGCTCTTGCCCACAAGAAGAATCTAGAAGTAGTACTCGAAGTCAACTCGCTTAAAGAGTTCCAACTGGCAAAGAAGACGAAAACGGACATGATCGGCATCAACAATCGCAATCTGGGCACACTCCAAGTCAACTTGGAGACGACCCCCCGCATCCTGCATCGGGTCAAAAAAGACCGCATCGTGTGGAGCATGAGCGGGATTGAGAGCCCCCAAGACCTTCGCCGACTCAAACAGGCCGGAGCCGATGCGTTCTTAATCGGGACTTCCTTGATGCAGGCTCCGGATCTGGTAGGCAGATTAACTGAGCTGCTAGAGGCGTAATTTCGAGGAGGACATCACGATGTGTAAAGTCAAACTGTGCGGCAATCGCAGCTTGCAGGACGTTGAGATCACACGGAATGCCGACGCGCAGGGCTTTGTGGTGGAGACGCCCCGATCACCGCGAAATATCCCCCTGAGCATAGCGCAAGTGTTAATACAAGCCGTGCCACTCTTCAATACGTCTGTCGTAGTGACGGCCATCAGAGAACCTCAAAAGCTGGCTGATGTTGTCTCTAAGACGCAACCTGATGCACTTCAGATCCATAGCGAATTGGAGCCTGACCAGATCGAGCGTATTCACGAGGTGCTCCCAGCTCACGTCAAGCTATACAGCCTGCTCAGTGTGCTGGGTCCGCAAGAGGACTTGATCGAGAAAGCCAAAGCACTGGCCAGCATCTCTCTGGATGCGATCATTCTAGACACAAACATCGGCGGTCAAAGCGGTGGCACCGGCGTGCCACATGACTGGCAGCTCAGTCGGGTGATCCGCGATGCGATCTACCCGTTTCCCGTGATTCTCGCCGGTGGACTTACTCCCGGCAATGTCGCAGAGGCCATAGAGATCGTCAGGCCCTATGCGATCGATGTAGCCAGCGGTGTGGAAGAGGCTGGTGCGAAGTCGCCTCGCCTTGTGCAAACCTTGCTCCGTCAAGTGAGGAACTATGCAGAACCACGAGTGGAGTAAGCTGGGGAGAGATGGAAGATTTGCGCAGTTTGGTGGCCGCTTCGTGCCCGAGATTCTCCGGTCGGCTCTCGTGGAGTTGGAGAGGGCATATCAAGAAGCCAAACAAGACGACGTCTTTCACAGGCAACTGCGCTGGTATCAAGAGCACTATGGCGGAAGGCCATCGCCGCTCTACCATGCCAAGCGGTTGACGTCCCATGTGGGAGGGGCTCAGATATTCATTAAGCGAGAGGATCTCATTCACGGTGGTGCGCATAAGTTCAACAACGTGATGGGGCAGGCGCTGCTCGCCCGGCGCATGGGGAAGCAGCGGATCATCGCAGAGACGGGTGCAGGGCAACACGGCGTGGCAACGGCTATGGCCGGGGCGGTGCTGGGCATCCCTGTTGAAGTTTATATGGGCAGAGTTGACGTGGAGCGTCAAAAGATGAACGTCTTTCGCATGAAGCTTATGGGAGCTCTCGTGCACGAAGTGACGAGCGGCAGCGCCACATTAAAAGACGCGATCAACGAAGCACTGCGAGATTGGGCCACCAATGTGCCCACGACGTATTATCTCTTGGGCTCCGTGGTCGGACCGCACCCGTATCCTGTGATGGTGCGCGACTTTCAGCGTGTGATCGGCGATGAGATCAAGGGCCAGTTGCTACGAGAGACTAAGAGACTCCCCGATCTACTCGTCGCGTGTGTGGGCGGCGGCAGCAACGCGATGGGCACCTTTTACCCCTTCGTTCAGCACAAAGATGTGGAGCTTCTGGGGGTGGAGGCAAAGGGGGCAGCGTCGCTGGTGAGCGGTCGCCCCGGCGTGCTCCACGGTGCCAAGACGTATGTATTGCAAGATGAGTGCGGGCAGATCCAAGAGACTCACAGCATTGCTGCCGGACTCGATTATCCCGCTGTCGGCCCCGAACACGCACTCCTTAAGGATCTCAAACGAGTAGAATACATCGCCGTAGGAGACGATGAAGCTCTAGAAGGTTTTCGATTGCTTGCCAAGCTAGAGGGCATCATCTCGGCACTGGAGCCGGCGCATGCGGTGTGGGCTGCCGTGCAGCGTGCCAAGAAGTTGCGTGCCGATCAGATTGTCGTAGTCACGTTGTCCGGCCGCGGGGATAAAGACTTAGAGACGGTGATGCGCTATGAGTAGAATCGCACAACGCTTTCATGATCTATCGGCTGAAGAAGAAGGTGCTTTGATTTGCTATCTCATGGCCGGGGACCCTGACACGTATAAGACGCTCGACTACGCGTTCGCTCTGGAAGAGGGGGGTGCAGATGTAATCGAGCTGGGAATTCCCTTTTCTGATCCGGTAGCGGACGGCCCCACCATCCAAGCAGCGGGAGTGCGTGCGTTACAAGCCGGCACGACGCCCCAACGAGTCTTTGAACTCTCTTCGCGGCTGCGCAAGCGCTCCAACATTCCCATTGTGCTTATGACCTATTACAATCCCATCTTCGTGATGGGCGAAGAGACATTTATCAAAGCCTCCAAAGACGCGGGTGCAGACGGGGTGATTGTGCCGGATCTGCCGATGGAAGAGTCGAGACACTTTATCGAAGCCGCCCGCCGGCATGGCATCGACACGATCTTCTTCGCTACGCCGGAGACCGACGACGTGCGAGTGGGGCAGATTGCTGCTGCCACAACGGGTTTTCTATATATCGTGGCACGATATGGCATCACCGGAGCTAAGGAAGAGTTAGCAGACTTGACCACCACCCTCATTCAGAGGGTCCATCCTCTGGTTGTGCCGCTGAATCTGCCCATCGCCGTGGGCTTCGGGCTGTCGAACCCGGAACAGATCAAAGGCGTTATAGGCGCAGGGGCCAACGGAGCGATTGTAGGCAGTGCCATCGTCGAGAGAATTGCCAGCGGCATCTCCTTGGAGGTTCTCGCGGGGTTTGTTCGAGAGCTCAAGCAGGGCACAAAGCTCTAGCGAAGAGCGACCAACCGCTTTCTACTTGTCGGCAAGAGTTGTCAAACCGAGAGCCCCTCATCTATGATGCAAGTATTCGGAGGGGGAAACATGGCCTACCGTTACGCGGTTCTGGGGGCAGGACGTCAAGGCGTGGCAGCAGCATATGATCTGGCCCGCTTTGGGGGAGCAGATGCCATCGCTTTGCTCGATGTGGATCTCAAGCGTGCTCAGCAAGCCGCTGCCAGAGTAAATCAACTCAGCGGTCAACGGATCGCGAAAGCCGCCAGAGTCGATGTCGAGAAGGGCAGCCAGCTTGCTGGCGCTCTGAAAGGCTTTGACGCCTGCGTGAGCGCCGTTCCGTATCGCTACAACGTCAAGATCAGCCAGGCTGCCATCCAGGCCCGCGTGTCGCTTTGCGACCTTGGCGGGAGCACGGAAACGGTCTTCGAGCAACTGAAACTCGGTCCCAAAGCGAGAAAAGCCGGAGTCGCCATTGTCCCCGATTGTGGCCTAGCGCCCGGAACGGCCAACCTGCTGGCCGTCTATGCCATGCATCGAGTCAAATCCCTTGGAGGTCAACCTGAGCAAATCAAAATATACTGCGGTGGCCTGCCACAGCATCCGAAGCCCCCTCTGGATTATCAGCTTCTCTTCAGCATGGACGGACTACTCAACGAATATCTCAGTCCGGTGCACATGCTTCGCGATGGCCAGATTGTGGAACTCAAACCACTCACCGAGCTGGAGACAGTAGAATTTGCAGAGCCTGTAGGCCGCTGCGAGGCCTTCCTCACCTCAGGCGGCACCTCCACGTGTCCATGGACGTTCAAGGGAACCCTGAAAGGATATGCATACAAGACCGTTCGTTATCCGGGTCACTGTGAGAAGATCAAAATGCTTCGGGATCTGGGGCTCTTCCAGATGGAGCCTTTGGAAAGCGCAAAGGCGAAGCTCCGCCCTCGTGCCGTCTTCGAGGCCGTTGTGAGCCCACGCCTGACGTTTCCCGATGAGCCCGATCTAGTCGTCTTGCGGGTGATCTGTCGCGGGAGGCGGGAGGGATGGGCTTCAGAGGCCGTAGAAGTCCAGTTGGATCACATGGACTTCTATGACCCGAAGACGCAATTGACGGCCATGGAGCGCACGACCGGCTTCTCGGCGGCCATCGTGGCCACACTCTTGGCCCAGAAGAAGATCAAGCCGGGCGTACACACCCCAGAGCGCGCGGTTCCCATTGATGCGTTCATGCGGGCGCTTACCCAGCGAAACTTTCGCTTTACAGAGACCATCCGAAAACCCTTGGAACTATAGATGGAAGAATATAGAAGCGAGTATCCGCGCAGTGGCGATCTGATCCGGCTTACGCCCTTTGAGGACGTAGCGCAAGTCTTCCTGTGCGAGTCGTTAGGTGAC
>JBBIPG010000032.1:0-26951 GCA_037442925.1 Candidatus Fraserbacteria bacterium
GGAAGCGTCTGTTCTTTGAAAAGTGGATAGCATAGCTAGTGGTGCATCTTTGATATTCCCGAGCGAGTATGATCCCAGCTCAGGATGAACGCTAGCGGCGCGCTTAACACATGCAAGTCGAGCGAGAAAGTCCGAACCCGCAAGGGGGAGGACGAGTACAGCGGCAAACGGGTGAGTATCACGTAACTGACCTGCCCCCGCGTCGGGGACAACCCTGGGAAACTGGGGCTAATACCCGATGGGCTCACGGATCGGCAGATCTGGGAGTAAAGGCGCTTCGGCGTCGCGTGGGGAGGGGGTTGCGGCCTATCAGCTCGTTGGTAGGGTAACGGCCTACCAAGGCGATGACGGGTAGGGGGTCTGAGAGGACGACCCCCCACATGGGGACTGAGACACGGCCCTGACTCCTACGGGAGGCAGCAGTGGGGAATCTTCGGCAATGGGCGCAAGCCTGACCGAGCGACGCCGCGTGGAGGATGAAGCCCTTCGGGGTGTAAACTCCTTTTAGGGGGAGAGAATAAGGGTGAGAGGTAATGCTCATCCGATGACGGTACCCCCAGAAGAAGAGACGGCTAACTCTGTGCCAGCAGCCGCGGTAAGACAGAGGTCTCGAGCGTTATCCGGATTCATTGGGCGTGAAGGGCGTCTAGGCGGCTTCGTGTGTCACCTGTGAAAGTCTTCGGCTCAACCGGGGGAAGTCGGGTGATACTACGTCGCTAGAGCCTCGGAGGGGGAGGTGGAACTTCCAGAGTAGCGGTGAAATGCGCAGATACTGGAAGGTACCTCGATAGCGAAGGCAGCCTCCTGGCCGAGTGCTGACGCTGAAGCGCGAAAGCGTGGGGAGCAAACCGGATTAGATACCCGGGTAGTCCACGCCCCAAACGATGCTGACTAGGTGTTGGATCCTTCAATCGCGGTCCAGTGCCGCAGCTAACGCGTTAAGTCAGCCGCCTGGGGACTACGGCCGCAAGGCTAAAACTCAAGGGAATTGGCGGGGGCCCACACAAGCGGTGGAGCATCTGGTTCAATTCGATGGTAAGCGAAGAACCTTACCTGGGCTTGACATGCACGTAGTAGGACCCTGAAAAGGGAACGACTTGTCTCTTCGGAGACGGGAGCGTGCACAGGTGCTGCATGGCTGTCGTCAGCTCGTGTCGTAGGACGTCGGGTTAAGTCCCGCAACGAGCGCAACCCCCTCCCTTAGTTGCTACCAGTTCGGCTGAGCACTCTAAGGGGACTGCCGGCGAATAGCCGGAGGAAGGAGGGGATGACGTCAAGTCAGTATGGCCCTTATGTCCAGGGCGACACAGATGCTACAATGGCCGGTACAACGGGTCGCAATCTCGTAAGAGGGAGCCAATCCCCAAAACCGGTCTCAATTCGGATTGAGGTCTGCAACCCGACCTCATGAAGCCGGAATCGCTAGTAATCGCGGATCAGCCACGCCGCGGTGAATACGTACTTGGGCCTTGCACACACCGCCCGTCACACCAGCCGAGTGGGGGGCACTCGAAGGCCGCGCCAGCGGACGAAGGTGCCCTTCGCGAGGGGGGTGAAGTCGTAACAAGGTAGCCGTACCGGAAGGTGCGGCTGGATCACCTCCTTTCTAAGGAGCAATTCGCTGATAGCTGTCAGCTGAATGCTCGATGCTTCCAGAGCGTCCGATGCCCCTGGCTATGCTAGTCCGCTTCTTTTCTTTTTCCCCTCGACTACCCACCAGTTGAGACTTCTTCCTTCGTCGACTATACTCCAGCCAGGAAGGAAGTGAGGTCCACGAACACCTCAACCCCCCGCCACAAGAAGAAGATCCTCTGGTATCTCGCAGGAGTAACACTTCTAGTAGGGCTCGCCGTTCTCGTGCTATACATCCTCCAAGTCCCCGGCCCATGGCTCTCCGTCTTTGCCCCTCCATCCCAGACGGCCATTCTCATCAACGGAGAGCGGATCACCACCGAGGAATTCGAAAACGCCTACAAGGATTTCGTGAACCGCCAGCGAGCCACACTCGATGCCGCGGAACGCGTGGAGTTCGAGAAGAGCATCGAAGGAGCTCCCGGCGCCTACTATCAGCTGACTCTGCGAAGTGAACTCGCGGAGGATCTCATACGCCGAAGGCTCCTGCAACAGGCGGCCCGACGGATGAGCATTCAGATTGAGCCAAACGAACTGCTAAGCGAAGTCAAACAGCAGCTGTGGCGCTTCTTGGAGCAGAACGGCGTTCCCCCAGAGCAGATCGAACAAGCCCTCAATGACCCCAAGACCTACCAGAGTGCGTTCACCCAAGGGCTTATGGAACTGACTCGCTGGCAGCTACTGGAAGAACGGCTGCGCGAGCGCGTGGTAGGGCCTCTCGATCCGACAGACGCGGAGCTTCGTCAGTACTACGAAGAGCGGAAGCTGCGCTATTACACGCCGGAGCTTGTGCGCGTGCGGCATATTCTCATTCGACTCTCAGAAGATGCCCCTGCCACAGACGTCGAGGCCGCGCAAGACAAGCTCATGGAGATCCGATCTCAATGGGCGAAGGGTGCAAATTTCTCAGAACTGGCCCGCCGGTATTCAGAAGACGAACTCACGGTTCCTCAGGGCGGAGATTACGGCTGGATCCAGCGGGGCGATCCCACAGGCGAGGATTTCGTCGATGCAGCCTTTTCGTTACGAACTCCGGGTGATGTGAGCGCCCCTGTGCGAACGAAGCGTGGACTTCACTTGATTCAACTGGTCGAACGCCGCCCGGCTCGTGGGGAATCCTTCGAACAAATTGCTGCCGAAGTCCGCTCAGACTACATCATTGAGAAGACGGCAACCATGTATCGCGAGTGGTTTGAACAGTATCGGGCCAGAGCGGATGTGCGCATCCAGTTGCCCCTTCTAATGGCCTATCGATTGGAGAGCACCGACCGTGAGGCCGCCGTACAGGCCTACGAGAGAATCGAGACGGAAGGCAAAGTTGACGATCCCTACTTGGGATACTACATCGCTCGCCTCTACCGCCAGAAGCTGGATGAAGCTCAGCAACAGCTAGGCCTGTTGCAATCCAACGGTGCTCGCGAGGCCGACATCGCCAAACTCAACGCTCAAATCGAGGAGCTTAAGATCAAGATCATCAAGAACTTAAAGAAAGTACTGGCCCAGGCGTCACCTCAGCAGGAGATCTTTGAAGAGATCCTCAAGCTGACACCGGAGGACGCAGAGATGCATCTGGCGTTCGCTCAGTTCTTGTTGGGCAAAGGTCAGTGGGACGAGGCCGCTACGCAACTGAAGACCACTCTAGAGATTCAGCCGGAGAACCTGGAAGCCCTGCGCCAGTATGGTCTATTGCTCGTGAAGATGAACGATCTTGAGGGAGCCATCGAGCATTTGGAACACGCACTCCTCATCCTGGGAAAAGATAACCCGAAAGAGCGCATCGAGCTACAATTGCAATTGGCACGGGCCTATCGAGAATTAAAGCACTTGGACAAAGCTCGTCAACTACTCCGACAGGTGCTGGAGGTTGATCCCAAACATACGGAGGCCAACAGGGATTTGGGATTGCTGGCCCTCGAGCAAGAGGACTACACAGGCGCCATTGAGGCTCTGCAAGCGGCCCGCGAGAATGCCCCGCCAGAGGATCAAGCAGAACTAGACGTGCTATTGGGACGAGCCTATGCGGGTTTGGGAGATCTAGACCAAGCAGAGCAGTTGTTTGAAGCAGCTCTACAATCTGCCTCGCCCCCCTCGGAGATCTACCGCCGCTTAGGGGAACTCTACGAGAAACGTGGAGACAGGGAGCAAGCCCTTCGCTATTACCATCAGGGCCTAGAGAAGGTCACAGGCTGGCAAGAGAGGGAAGAGCTGGCACTCCGCCTTCTCGTGTTCAATCCTGATGATGTAAATGTACGCTTTACACTGGCAAGTCTCTATGAACAGAGCCGACGGTATCAAGAGGCCGTTGAACAATATCGCACAATCCTGGCGCGCCAACCGGACTCCTTGATGGCCTGGCGCAGCTTGGGCGACTCCTACCTCACTCTCCAGCAATATCCTGAGGCCCTGAATGCATTCCAACGGGCGCTCCCGTTGGCCAAGAGCCCTCCGGAGCAAGCAGGCCTCTGGGCTCGCATTCTCCGTGCGGATCGAGCTCAGGCCAAGGGCAAATTGACCCCAACGGGTCTAGAGGCGCTCTATCAGCTAGCACGTCTTTCTTTGCAGATGGGGCAGAATCAGCAAGCAGCTCAGTACCTGACAGAACTGATCACGGCAGATGCCAACTACAAACCAGACGAAGTGGCGCGGCTCATCGAGGAGCTACAAGAGAAGGGGATCGAAGTCACCCTGCCCCAAGCGCCCAAGTGAGAGGTTTGCGTCAGTCGCCCCGCCCGATGAGCTTGCTGATCAGCAGGCCGACAAGAGCCAGCGGAGTTGACACGACAACTAAACTCAAGAGTGCCTTGGCTGCTGAGAGCTCTAAGGCAACATCCCGACCCAATCGCTCTGCCCGCAACTCCGGATACGTCAGAGCCAAGGCGTCAACGACAACACTGAATGTGAGCACCAGAAGTAACGTGCCAATGGCTTGCCCCAAGTGCTGTGTCAGGGCACCCACCAGGATGCCCACCAACACGGGCAGCACGTAGAAGACGATCACCGGCACACGGGAAAAATCGGAGAGATCGATCATCGCGGAGCCCGCTCCGGTCACGAAACCCATGAGGACAGATAGGGTGAGAACTCGTATTATGTTGCCGAGCTTATCGCGCGTCACTGCTGGGCCCCTCCCCGCAACGGAAATGTGCCCCCAACATCATAAAAGACGGTGAGTGATGTGGTGCCGATCTGGATGCCCACGCGAGCACGGCCCACAACGCGAAGCTGACTCTGGCCAGATGCGCGAGCTTCTTGGAACATCCGAGCTCGGTTCTCCCAGAGGACAGCCAAGAGGGGAACGGCTTGCTCGCCCTTGGGAGGGACCGGGATCTGGCCTTCTGTGATGGAAGGGGCACCGGCGTATTCTTCGCCAACGAAGAGCTGCGTGTTGAGGGCTTCGACGTTCATGGTAAGATCAGAGACGTTGCGGAAGATCGCCTCAAAGTGCAACGTGACTTTCTCTTCGGTCTCCTCCGTTTGCACCCAGAACAGCTTCACATCGACATCATCGAGACTCTCGATAAAGTGCAGATAACGGATTTCGGTATCCGCGAGGAGAAGCGCCGTAATCAGAGTGATAAGCAGCGCTCCCAGCCAGAAAATCCTCGGCAGGAAGTTGTGCGCTGTCGCATCGCTAGACTTCATAACACGCCACGTAGTGTCCTCCTCCTTTGTCTTCAAGAGGAGGATGATCGTGAGTGTTGCAATGTTCCGTGGCTATAGGACAACGATCGTAGAAGCGGCAGCGCGGCTTGGGATCGATGGGGCTGGGCACATCGCCCTTAAGCTGTATGGGCTGACGCTTCAGCGTAGGGTCCGGGATGGGCACAGCCGATATCAGCGCCTGCGTGTAGGGGTGTAAGGGGGATTGAATCACGTCTTCTGTGGGACCCATTTCGACGATCTTGCCCAGATACATCACGGCGATCCGGTCGCACATGTAACGCGCCACGGCGAGATCGTGTGTGATGTATAAGTAACTGATGCTGAACTCCTTCTGGAGGTCCTTCATCAGCTTCATCACGCCGGTGCGAATGGAGACGTCCAACATGGAAGTCGGCTCATCGGCCACGATGAAACGCGGATTGATGATCATGGCGCGCGCAATGGCCACCCTCTGGCGTTGACCTCCGGAAAGCTCATGTGGGTAGCGGAAGAGAAAGCTCTCCGCCGGTGCTAGGCCGACCATCTCCAGCATCTCCGCCACACGGACTTCCCGTTCCATCACAGTCCCGATCCGCTGGACTTTCAGAGGTTCCGCCACGATGTCAAAGATCGTGAGTCTTGGGTTCAGTGATTCATAGGGGTCTTGGAAGATCATCTGGACTTGACGATGGAATTGCTTCAGCCCCAGAGCGGGAATGGTGGCGATATCGCGACCATTCAGATACATGCGTCCACTGGTGGGCACAAGCAGACGAACCAGCAGCTTGCCGGTGGTCGTCTTGCCACACCCCGACTCGCCCACGAGCCCGAGCGTGTCGTCAGCCTGAATCTCAAAGCTGACGTCGTCGACGGCGTGGATGAAGGACCTGCTTCGACGAAAGAGGCCCTTCTCCACCGGGAACAGCTTCCGCAGGTTTTGCACGCGGATGAGCTGCTCGGCGGCCACTCTAGTTGTCATGAGATCACCTTGGCTCTTGACGCGCATGGTAGCTCACCGCTGAACCGGGTTCCAACAAGCGGCGTAGTGCTCTTCCCCAAAGAGCTGCAGTTGGGGCACTTGCTCCTGACAGATGGCCGTGGCGTGCGGGCAACGCGGGTGAAAGCGACAGCCCGAAGGAGGCTGGAGCAAGTTGGGTGGCTCACCCGGAACGATGGTCAGCTCGTGCTTCTCCCCTCGGATGCTGGGAAACGCCGACATGAGCGCTGCCGTATACGGGTGACGCGGACGCTTGAAGATGACCTCCGTGGGGCCCATCTCTACCAGCTTGCCTGCGTACATGATGCCGACTTTGTCCGATACTTCCGCGATGACCGCGATGTCATGCGAGATGTAGATGACACTCATGTTGAGCTGATGGCGGATCTCATCTAGTTTATTGAGAATGCGATCCTGCACGATCACGTCGAGGGCTGTAGTGGGCTCATCCGCGATGATGAGACTGGGGTCGCAAGCCAACGCCATGGCGATGACGGCCCGCTGACGCATGCCCCCGCTATATTCATGTGGGTACTGGTCCATGCGGTTGGGGTTCAGACCAACCAGTTCGAAGAGTTCGGCAACTCTATTGCGTGCCTCTTGTGTGCCCACGCCGTTATGGGTCTGCATCGCTTCCACGATCTGCTCGCTCACACGATAGACGGGATTGAGCGAGTTCATAGCCGCTTGGAAGACCATCGAGATGCCTTTCCAGCGCACCTTGCGCATGTGCCGTTCGGGAAGCTTAAGTAAATCCACATGATCTTCCTTGATCACGCCAGCCCTCTCATACCAGCGTGCCTCTTCCTCCGGCAGCTTGAGCAGGTCTTTGCACCGATAGAAGACGTGGCCTCCGCGAATCTGAGCGTTTTCCGGCAGCAGACGCAGCAGAGTGATCGCCAGCGAGGACTTGCCACAGCCCGACTCACCTACGAGTCCTAAAGCTTCGCCCTGTTTCAACGCCAAGGAGACTCTATCGACCGCACTGACGTCTCCCTTCTTCGTGCGGTAATGCATGGTCAAATCGCGCACTTCCAGTAAGTTCATGAATCTTCACCCGCAACAGTGAATGGAGCGCTCAAATCTTTCTCAACCTGGGATTGACTATCTCATCCATGCCACGACCCACAAAGTAGAAGGCGGCACAAAGAGCCGTAATCGAGGTCGCTGCCGGGAAGAAGAGCCACCAGTAGCGGGTGACGGCCTCTCCGGTCAGATAGCCACCGATGTTGGCCAGCTCCACCATCATACCCCAACTCATCTGGATATTGATCAAGCCGAAGAAGCTGAGAACGGCCTCTGTGAAGATCGCGTTGGTCACATTGAACATCATGTATAAGAAGCTCAAGGGCAAGAGATTGGGGATGATGTGGGTGAAGATGATGTGGAAGCTGCTGCCACCGGAGACCTTGGCTGCCTCGATGTACGGCTTCACTTTGATCGTCAGCGCTTGAGACTTGAGCACGATGGTGATCGACCCGAATCCGTAGATGAGCCCCAGCACGACAGCCAGACTATAGAGGGTGAGATCGAACATGGCACTCAGCACAATCAGAAAGGCAATGACCGGGAACAAGACAGCCACATCAGCCACGCGCATGAAAAACGTATCTACGAATCCCCCATAATAGGCCGAGGCTGCCGCGATGAGGGTCCCAATGATTACGGTGATGAGCGCCGCCATAACGCCCAAGAAGAACTCGGATCGGGCACTATAGGCAAGCTGCGAGAAGACATCGCGCCCGTGTTGGTCTGTGCCCAACCAGTGCCGCGCCGATGGGGGAGCCGGATGCTGCCCTCCTTGCTGCACGACGACCGGGTCATAGCCCGAGACGGGATTGTAGATTTCATGATCCCAGATCGTGGCCATGAGAATCGGGTAAGACAGGGACAGAAGCCCATAGAACACAATAATTGCCAATCCGATCAGACCGACGCGGGATTCCTTGAAGAGTTCCCAGTTGATAGACAAGCCTCTCAGAAAGAGCCTGAGCTTCGCCCTCCAGGGTGCCTCGTAATGACGTTGCGCTATCGCTGCCATGGAACTAAGTCTTTCACTCCCTCGGTTGTTCTGGGTTCATTATGTGTACCGAATGCGCGGATCCAGATAGGCGTAGAGGAGGTCCGCGATCAAGTGAGCAATGAGGGCAAATATGCCGGTGAATACAAAGGTGCCAATGGCCAGAGGAAGATCCTCCTCCACAACAGCTCGTAGCAATGTCAGCCCCATCCCCGGCCAGGAGAAGATCGTCTCCGTGACGATGCCGCCATCTACAGCGAAGGCCAAAGACAAGACGAAGCTGGTCACCACAGGCAGCAAGGCATTGCGGGCCGCGTGCTTGTCACGCACGACTTTATCCGGCAGGCCTTTGGCCTTGGCCGCCATCACGTAATCTTCCTTGACGACGTCGAGCATGCTATCGCGCATCAAGAGCATATAACCGCCGAAGCCAATAGCCGTCAAGGCAAACGCCGGCAGGATCATGTGCCACAGGATATCTTGCGCCAAGTAGCCCATAGGATACGTATTGAAGAGCAGATACCCCAAAGATCCAGCTGTGAGCGCAACGGCACCCACCTGGACGGAGAGACGAGCCCAGTAGGACTGAAGTAGACGCTGCGCAAACAGGTAGACACTGAACAGGACGACGAAGCCCCCTCCCCCATAGAGCAAGATGTAGTTGAAGACATCGTTCGGTGAGATGTACTTGATGAAGGGTCTCCACTTGAGCGGATCGATGAATTTCCCGATGGGAAGCCAGCCAAGTTGGAACGCGAAGATCCAGATCAGAAGCAGGCCGAACCAGGGAGTGTACACGGTCCAGAGCACGACTCCGCTGACCGTCGCCGAGTAGTCCACGACTCCACCACGCCTCCAGGCGATCAGCTTCCCCAGCTGGAAGGCCAAGGCATAGTAGATGATCGTAGCCGTCAAGAAGAGGGCAAGCGTGCGGGGCAGACGCTCCTTGATGATCTCCCAGACGGGCTGAGGGTAATTGGTGAAGGAGAGCCCCAGGTTCCCGGTGACGATGTTTTTCAAGTAATTCACGTATTGAATGTGCAGAGGTTGATCCAGACCCAGCCGTCGCTTCAGCGCGTCGCGGGCCTCCTGTGGGATACGGGGATTGCTGATATACACTTGCGAGATGTCACCCGGCTGCGCAGCCACGATGATGAAGACAATGGTCACATAGATGTAGAGCGTCAGAAGAATCTGAGCCACCCGCTTGATCACATATTTGCGCATGAAGACCTCTTCTTATGCTCTGGGCATCCTGGCCCACCCTTGCTCCTCTAGCCTAGCAAACGACAACCCCGGCGTCAATGCAGCAAGTCATGTCCTACGAACTAAAGACGGCAAGAGGTCCAGGAAGCACGGTCGCCTCCTGGACCTCCGTGCCTCAACTCATCAACGTCCTTGACACGGCAACTGACTTCTTACTTGCCGGCAACGAGATTCAGTTGCCCGAGGCTAAGCGAGTTCGAGAATCCACCCAGCAGCGGCTTGTCCTCAAGCCCCTGCCAGCCGATCCTGTCGACTCGGAACGCGTCGTTTACGACTACGTGGTGTGTGGGAACATATGCCACGTAGTCGAAGACCATCTTCTGCAGCTGGAAAGCAAGATCGCGTGCCTTGTTGACGTCCGACTCGGCCAAGAACTGGAATGACAGGTCATCAAACGTGTCCTGGCAGCCGTTCAGGGCGTTCTCCCTGGCGCTACAGACTCCGCCCTGCGCGGCGTTGCCTTGTCGAGCGGCGTTGCGGCTACCGAAGAATGCCTCCAGGTAGTCTGGATAGAAGCTCAAGCTCCAGCCCAGCTGCCACATGTCGAAGTCCTGCAGGTCGAACACCAGCGTGACGATGTTGTTGAAGCCTGCGGGTACGTCCCTGACCAGCACGCCCAGCTTCTGCAGCCGGTCCACGATGTGCAGGCCGAAGATGTTGCGGTTGTTGTCGTAGGCCGCGTTGGGGTGCAAGAGTTCCAGCTGCGGGATCGGGTTGCCCTCCGGATCGGCCGTCAGAATGCCCTGGGCGTTGAATTGGAAGCCCGCGCCCGTGAGCAGCTGTTTCGCCCTGGCCAGACGATCTGCCTCACTCATTCCCTTGCAAGACTCCTGCCTTTCCGCTTCCGTCAGAGGCCGGTACCAGAACCCGTTACCCGGCGGAACTACGTTCTCCGCTACGACGACCAGGTTCTGCAAGAGTGAGCTAGCCACGAACTCCTTGTCAACGACGCAACGGACGGCCTGGCGGAACTCCAGATAGTTGAAGGGGACCTTGCGCATGTTGAAGCTGAGATAAAAGACCCCGTTATCTGCGTTGCTAAGGACCCGGACGTTGTTAGCCGCTTGCAGCTGTTGCAGGGTGGCCAGTCCATAGCCCAGCGGGTTGAAGTGGTAGTCCGCGTCGCCGCTGATGACGGCCAGAGCTGCCGCGGCCTGGCTGCCAAAGAGGTTGAAGAGCACCCCATCGACGAAGGGGCCGGTAGTGTATTCAATGAGTTGATTGCTCAGATCGCCTGCCGAGCGCTCCACGCCAGTGGGCAGTCGCTCCCAGTGGCCATCGCTACCTGTTTCCCCGTACTCCCGGTTGAGGGTGCCCTTGAAGAAGAAGTTGGGGTTGGCCGAGATCTCCGCGAAGGCTCCCGGCGTCCAGCTCTCAAACTGGAATCCCCAGGCACTTGGCTCATCCGTGCCATCGAAGGCCGACAGAGTCTGAACCGGGTTCGCGGAAGCGAACGCCTGGTTGAACTTGGGCTCCCAGTAGGCCTTCTGGAGGATGGGAGAAAGCAGGGCACCGAACTCCCAGCGGGCCAGTCCCGGCTTCTGCTTGAAGAAGAATTTGACAGTGTAGTTGCCCTGCGCTTCCACATGGTCGACGAACTCTGCATCGAACCAGGACGGGAAACCGCCACCCAGGTCGATGGAGAGCGCATTGCCCGTCGATGGGTTGGTTTTGACAAAGTTGTTGAAGGTGAAGGCCACGTCGTTGGCCGTGATCTCTGTGCCATCGCTCCACTTCACACCCTGGAGCAGGTTAACCGTGGCGACCGAGAAGCCATCCTCTTCTGTGAAGGGGCCAGCGAAGTCGGCTGCCAAGGAGGGGAATGGCGAGAAGCCTGGAACCGTCAGACCGTAGAGGGCTATGTGCTGCCAACCCCACACGTAGGCGTTCCAGATGGTGTTGTTGGCCCCGTTGTTCGTGGCGATCCAGCTGTTGCCACCCTTGAGGTCCTCATGGACGGCAGTCACGAAGATCTTCTCCGCCTGCGCACTCGCAACGCTGGTATTGAGGTTTAGGCCCATCAGGAAGGTCAGCCCCAATGCCAGTAAAACCGCAAAGCGTATCGCTTTCATTCGTCTTTACCTCCTCTTTCTTTGTCTCTTGTCTCCCTGATTTTACATCATCAATAAAGCGCACTGACATCGAACGCCCGGATTTGCATGCGGCCCACCGTGCCCCGCAGACCGCCCTCCCAGAAGACGTACAAGTAGCGGTTGTTGTTCGAGACTGCCACCACACCCACAGGGGCGGGCTCCGTCTTAGCCACAGCCTGCAGCGTCTCCACCACGCTCAAACTCGCTGTGTCAATGATGCTTACGCTATTGTCCAGGGAGTTCGAGACATAGAGGAAGCGGCCGTCCGGGGATAGGGCCAAGTGACGAGGAGCAGTGCCAACCTTAATGGTCGCCACGACACTCCTCACACAGCCGCGTCCACTACCTTCGAGCACAGTGACCGTGTTCGAACCCTGGTTCGAGACGTACCAGCGACTCGCATCGCTGCTGCCTATGACCATGTAGGGGTTGATCCCTAAGCCGGAGATCGTGCTGACTCGGTAGTTCTGAAGATCAAAGCAGGCCAGATCTCGGCTTGCCTGCGCGACCACAGCGTATGAGTTCCCGACGACGAACAAACTACCCGGACCCACGCCGCCGGTGACGACCTTCTTCAGCACCGCACCGGTCGCCGCGTTTAACACATAGACCGCGTTATCCGCGCTGGCGCTGACGAGGAGCTTGGTCTCTGCCGTATTGAGCTTGGCATCTACCGGCGAACCCATGATCCTCAGCGCCGGGTCGATGTCACTGGAGCCACCGTCGGTAATGACTGTGGCCTGATAGTTCGCGGGCCATACGATGGTGCCATCATTGTAGTTGACACTGCTACTCTCATTGGTGGCCGTCGCTTCCGCTCCTCTTGCTAGATCCACCTTGATGGTACTGTCGAGGAAGAGGTTCGGAACGTACGCGTAATCGCAGCCGATGCTGAGATCCATGCCCGGGTATCCGCGGGGTCCTGTGCCGGCAGGCAGACCTGTGCCCTGATCTCCCAGCGAGGGGCTGAAGACGCCGGGACCCGGCCCGAAGTCGTCGTTGTCCCCGAACATCAGGAAGGCATCTCCATCGAGAGCAGGCTTGCCTGTATCGATGCCTGTCAGTTTCTGTAGCATGAGATCATCTAGGACGCTTGGACCGATGCTGGCAACCCAGGCCTCGGTGCCGTTGGAGCAGATCGCTATGTCCTCAATCTTGCCTTGGCCTCTACTCCAGTTGAGGGTAGAAACGAGGCTGATACCGGACTGTGTGATAGCAACTTGTGCCATGCCGACGTACAATCCTGCTGCGAGAAGAGCCAGCAGTAACCATCGACTGAGCCTATTCATTTTATCCCTCCTTAGGCTTTATGCCGTCTGAAAGCATGCTGATTGAACAGTCTTTTAGGGGGTTGCGAACTTCACGGTCTTCTTGTGATTTGGTATGGGTCACCTCCCGTCGCCGCGTTTTGGGAGACGCTAGTATTTTAATAACACTCCGGCTCGCTGTCAAGCGTAGCATGGCGGCAAGAGACCTCCTCAGTTTGAAGGAGCCCTGCTTTTGAATTATGATGGGAATTAACTCTTGTGTAGGGAAAGCGCAGAGGTGAGTTGTCGTGGATCGAGCCTGGATCTTGCTGTTGGCCGTTCTAGCCTTGGCTGTAGCGGGTCTTCTCTTGTTGAGACCTGGGGCTCCTCCCGTCGAGAAGCCCACCCCCATTGAAAAGCCAGCCCCCACGCCGGAAAAGCCACAACCGGAACCACCGAAAGAACCCGAAAAACCCAAAGAGGAACCCCAGCAACCGCCCCCTCCTATGGAAGAGCCGGTATCGTCGAAACCACGACCGGAACCTTCCAACCGGACGACCCTCATCCTCGACACGATCTCCCTGCCGGAAACACTCGATCCAGCCTGGTCTTTCTTCACAGCGGACTCGGCCATCATCGAGCAGATGTACGAGCACCTGGTGGACTACAAGGGCGGCTCCCTCGGTGAGTTCATACCGGAGCTGGCTACAGAAGTCCCCACGGTGGAGAATGGCGGCATCAGCGCGGATGGCTTGACCTACACGTTCCATCTTCGTCGTGGAGTGACATTCTGGGACGGCAGTCCGTTCACCTGCGCCGACGCGGAGTACAGCTTCGAACGTGTGCTGGCCATGGATCGTGACAGCGGTCCGACCCTGATTTTGATCGATCCATTGCTGGGCATTACCACGACCCGTGACGCGGAGGGCAATCTGATCTCGAGCGTGAGAATCGGCGGTCAAGAGAAGTCCTTGGCTCAAGCCATCGATGAGGCCATCGAGTGCAGTCCAGATGGGACGAAGATCACCTTCAAGCTCGCGCACACCTTCCCGCCCTTCCTGCAGCTGATGTCCCACTCCAGCGTCGGCTCCATCTACTCCAAGGCCTTCGCCATCGCCAATGGAGCGGCAGACAACGCCGATCCTGAGGCGTTCTTGCAGGCCACCAACGGTCCCACGGACGTGGCTTCGACAGCGCTGTTTGACAAGGCCATGGGCACCGGACCCTTCCGGCTCCAGGTCATCGACCGAGTTGCGGAGCAGGTCATCCTCACCCGCTTTAACGGCTATTGGCAGGGACCTGCCGCGCTCGAGAATGTCATCTGGAATAACGTGCCGGAATTCAACACCCGCCTGCTGCGCCTGGCTGCCGGGGACGCCGACATCAGTTACATCTCCACTCGTGCTCAGACCCAGCAACTCAAAGATCAAAGACCTGCCGGTGTCCGCCTGATCGAGTTCCTCCCCGGCTTTGTCACCGAATCCTTCAACCTCAACAAAGATATTCAAGTCCAAGCCGGCAGTGAGTTCGTGGGCAGCGGTAAGTGCGATGGCAACGGCATCCCGCCCGACTTCTTCGCAGACATCCACGTGCGCAAGGCCTTTGCCCACTCCTTCAGCCAGGAACAGTTCATCTCGGACTTCCTGCTGGGCGCCGGTGTTGTGGCCGCCACACCCATACCACCCAACGTGGAGTTCTTTGATCCCGAGGTCCAGGCGATCCCCTTCGACCTCAACGCCGCGGAGCGGGAGTTCAAACAGGCCCGCTGCACTGGCAGTGACCAGTCCGTCTGGGAGACGGGTTTTAAGTTGATTGCCACCTACAACGCTGGCAACGCTCGGCGTCAGGCCGCCCTGCAACAACTGGAGTTCTACATCGAGAGCCTAAACGCGAAGCGCCCAGGTCTACCGCCCTTCGATATCATCATCCGCGATGTGCCCGGCTCGATCTTCTTCAATCCTAACCAGCAGCGGATCACGCCGATCTTCGTGGGCGGCTGGAGCCCGGACTTCATCGACATCGACAATTGGATCCGTCAGTGGATGGATGCCCAGGCGGGCACCTTCGGAGCCGTGACCGGCCTGAGTGCCCTGGGCGAGAAGACGCAGGAGTGGATCAAGCTGCTCAACGAGGGCATCACCACCGTGGACAAGAAGCGCCGCCAAGAGATCTACTCCCAGCTGCAGCGCGACTATGTGGAGTACGCCGTCGCGATCACCCTGCCCACGCGCACTCTCGATGTCGTGGAGCGCAGCTGGGTGGACGGCAACTACTACAACCCCGGTGAAGGCGATCCTCAGGAGCCACCGAACGTCTACGCGCTCAGCAAGAGGGCAGATGGAAAGCCAAAGATGGAGGAGCTAGCACCCTATAGCCCCACGGTCACAGAGTTCTAATCCAGAGGGTATGCTTGCGTTCATCGTTCGCCGACTGCTGCTTCTGCCCGTTGTGGTTTTCATTTCCACACTCTTGATCTTCACCCTCATGCAACTCTTACCACCCAGCGTCCGAGTTGCCCTCTACGCTAAAGAGAATCCCCGAGCGTGGAATGACATCAACGACCTGATCCGCATTCACGGCCTCGATCAGCCCATCTATGTGCAGTATTGGAATTGGATTAAGGGAATCTCCCAGGGAAACCTCGGCTGGTCCTATTCGGCTCAGATGCCCGTTGCCAAAGCCTTGCAGAGCTACCTGCCAGCCACGATCGAGCTGACGCTCATGTCCATCATCCCCCTCGTCATAGGGGGCATCTGGCTGGGGACCAAATCCGCTGTCTATCATAACCGAGTGCCCGATCACATCACACGCCTCATGTCGATCACCGGCTGGTCACTGCCTACGTTTGTCGCGGGTCTGATCTTGCTCATGGTCTTCTATGGCTACTTGCGCTGGTTGCAGCCGGGCCGACTCAGCACAGAGGTGAAGCTCATTGTAAGCAACCCGCAGCTGTTTACCCCCTATTCGGGCATGTACACCGTGGATGCGCTTCTCAACGGCCCCAATTGGGTTGTCTTTTGGGATGCGATCAAGCACCTGATCCTGCCCGCTATTACCCTGGCCTATGTGAGCTGGGCGCTCATCGTACGGATCATGAGAAGCAGCATGCTCAACGTGTTGCGCGAAGACTACATCATGGTGGCGCGAGCTAAGGGCCTAGAAGAGAGAGCCGTCATCAACAAACACGCACGGCGCAATGCGCTGATCCCGGTGATCACGGTCTCGGCCATCGTGGTGGGGCTCTTGCTCGGGGGCGTGGTCATCACGGAGACCATCTTCAATTACTTTGGGGTGGGCTGGTGGTTCGTTCGAGCTGCCACGCAACTGGACTTCCCCGCGGTGCTCGGCTTTACGATCTTTAACAGCATTCTCTGGGTACTCGTGAATCTCGGCGTAGACGTGCTCTACTCCTACATCGACCCGCGTGTGAGGTTGACGTGACACTCTGCGGCGACTAAAGTCGCGCAGCTTCTCGCCGAAGCGAGCAACTTGCCGGGTGTCCGCCGGAACTACTGCGCCAAGGGCGCAGATACGTGATGGAGCGTGGAAGATGGCTAACCGGAAGCAAGCGACCGTGAACGCCGATCTGCAAGATGTTCGTGGCTCCCACAACGTCACGCGGGGCGACTACGCCACACTCACAGCGATATATCCTTCCCTGCTTGCTTCTCCGCCCGCATACGGGACACGTCTGCGAGCTGTAAGGCTCATCAACTTCAATGGCTCCAGTCGTCTTGTAGTTGAGAAGCCAGATGATCTTGGCATTACACGCTTGACTTACTTGTTGAGCTTGTTGTCTACGAATGCCTTGCGATGCATCATTGAACGGCCTTCCAGCGTAGCACTTTGCGTTGGGGAAGGCATTGGCAATCTGGCGCGTGGCCTTGTGCACGATGTCGTTGAGGCGATGGCGGTTCTTCGCCAGTATCTTGGCTTTGCGACGTTGCAAGCACCTCCACCGACGCGAACCCTTCGCCATGCGGGACTGCTTGGCGCTAATACTAGCCAAGAGCTTGTTTCTAAGACGAATAACAGACTTAGCCGCACGCCCACTGACAAGGACAGCCTTCTCACCATCGCTGGCCGCGATCAGCGTATTGACACCGAGGTCAATTCCGATGGTTCGCTCCACAGCTTGAACTGTATCGGCAACTTCGCTGACGATCAGGACGCGCCCAAAGCACAGACGGGCTTCGATCAGACGGCCAGGAAGCTCAACCGGAATCCGTATGCGCAGCTTACCACTCTTGCCACTGGGCAGTGTCAAGATGCCGTCTTTGAGCCGAGCCGCTTGATTGGTGTAGATGACATCGCGGTACTTGGGCTTGCGCCAAGGGTAGCGCATATGGGCTTGGCCCTGTTTGCGCAGCCGCTTGATGGCTTGAACGGCCTCGCAAAACTCAGCGATAATCTGTTGAGCAGACTGCGAGTGCAACCCCGGATACTTGCGTTTGGCCCACTTTTGCCAGCGTTCCTTGGTGGGCCATCTCCAGTCGGCAGATCGGATTCGGTGATGTCGCTCAACCAAGTCCCCCCAGAGCCTAGCAGCCTCTTGGCGAGAGGCTGTGAACGTCTGCCATTGGGTTTGGTTACGCGGCATCCAGGCAATCTCTATCTTACGATAACTCACACTAGCAGTGTAGCTTTTGACACGCTGAAAGTCAAAGGGGCGCTTCATCTACAGGGGTTAAAACCCCGTAGCTTTCGCTCCGGAAGGATTCTGTAATCGTTATGCGCAAACCTCACCCGGAGCCCCCAGGAAGTCCGGCAAGAGCGGAGATCCAAGTCACGGAAGTTCAGAGTCCCATAGTGCCTCCAGAGGGAGGTCCTCTACCTTCCGGCGAATGGCAGAAATTCAAAGGCGCTCAGTCGACCTGGTGGCCAGGGCTTGTGAAACAGACGAAGCGCTTCCTGCACAACCCGCTGTCCTGCACGGGGATCATCTTGATCCTCTTCTTCGCCCTGGTTGCCGTTTTCGCCCCTTGGCTTGCTCCGCCTGACCGCCCTCGCGAACCATACCGCATGCCACGCGACGGATTCGCCTTGCAACCTCGCCCTCCGCAAGCGGACGCTTGGCAGACCTTCCCACCCGACTGGCACAAGCACCCCTTCGGAACCATGGAGGGCCAGTACGACATCTATTATGGCATCGTCTGGGGGGCTCGCAACGCCTTTCGCATCGGCGTTGCAGTAGTCGGAATTGCCGTTGTCATCGGCATCATCGTGGGTAGCCTCTCCGGATACTTTGGCGGCTGGATCGACCAGTTGCTCATGCGCCTTGTAGATATCTTGCTCTCGTTTCCCACGATCATTTTGGCTATCGTCTTGGTCACGGTCTTGACGAACCCTGGCGTGAAACTCTTTGGGATGTCGTTTGATCGGCTTACGGCTCTCATCATCGCCTTCACGTTCACACAGTGGCTGTCCTATGCCCGTCTTGTCCGCGGGGACATCTTGTCCGTGAAGGAGAAGGAGTTCACCCAAGCGGCCCAGGCCATCGGTGCAGGCCACCTGCGCATTATCATCAAGCACATTCTCCCCAACTCGATTTATCCGGTGCTGATTGCCGCCTCCTTGGATATTGGCTCCGTCGTACTATCCGTGGCTGCGCTGAGCTTCTTGGGATTGGGGCCAGGAACGGACTTTGCCGACTGGGGCCAGATCATCAGCTACTCGCGCGAGTGGATCTTGGGAGCACATGGCAATCCCTTCCATTACTGGTATGTGATCATCATTCCCAGTGCGGCCATCACGCTCTTCGTGCTGGCCTGGAATTTGCTGGGGGATGCCTTCCGAGATATTCTCGATCCCAAGCTGAAGGGTCGGTAACTGAGCTGTAGTTTGATGTCGGTTCACGTGGCCGACATTCGAGAGTCCTGCTATCATTTCATGAGCAAAGGGAGGTGTTACCTATGAATGGTAACAGTAATATTCTGCTGATCATCCTAGCGATCGCTGCCGTGGTGGTCCTGGGATTTCTCGCCTTGAAGCCTTCCGCTCCACCCGCAACGCCTGAGCAACCGACCCCCGTGGAAAAACCCGCCAAACCGGAAAAACCGACAGAACCACAAAAACCACAAGAAGAGCCACCAGCACCGAGTGAACAGCCGACCACGCCCCAGAAACCCGAACAGCCACAACAGCCGACCGTGCAACCCCTGACCGGCTCCATCAAGAACCCCGATACGCTGATCGTTGCGGATCTAAGCGATATCGATACTCTCGATCCGCAGTTCGCCTATGATACAGCCAGCGGCGAGATCATCTTCCACGTGTACGACAACTTGATCATGTACGACGGCCCAAGCACTGAGAAATTCTTGCCCATGCTCGCCACACAGGTCCCCAGCCTCGAGAATGGACTCATCACAGAAAACCCTGATGGCTCGGTCGTCATTCGCTTTCCCATCCGTCAGGGCATCAAATTCCATAACGGCAATGCTCTCACACCGGAGGATGTCGCCTACAGCTTCCAGCGGCTGATGCTCATGGACCGCAGCGGTGGCCCAAGCTGGCTGGTGCTCAATCCTCTTCTCAATGTCAACACCATCGCCGACATGGCCAAGGTGATCGAGGCCGAGCGCACAGGCCAGAATGCCGACGAGATCGACTTTCAAGCCGTGAGCCCTGAGACACTGGTCGCAACCTGCGAGCGCGTCAAACAGGCAGTGCGCGTCAACGGCAATGACGTGGAGTTCTCCCTGCCGAAGCCCTTCCCGCCCTTTCTGTCCATCGTGGCCCAAAGTGCAAGCTGGGCCGCGATCATCGACAAAGAATGGGCGACCGAACAAGGCGCATGGGATGGAAGCTGCGATACCTGGAAAGCACACTACGACCCCCAGAAGGAGAATGACCCCCTCTACGAGAAGATGAACGGCACGGGTCCCTTCATGCTGGAGCGCTGGGATCACGCCACAGGAGATATCTCGCTCGTGCGCAACGACAACTATTGGCGCGGCCCGGCCAAGCTGGCCCGCATCGTCATCAAGAAGGTCAACGAGTTCAGTACCCGCAAACTGATGCTTCAAAACGGCGACGCGGATATCGCCGCCATCAATAGAAAATTCGTCGACCAAGTCGACGGCACACCGGGTGTGCGGCTCATCAAGGGTCAACTGCGCATGACCTTGGGCTTCGTCCTGTTCAACCAGAAGATCACCAAGGAGGGCAACCCCTATATTGGCAGCGGCCAGCTTGACGGTAACGGCATCCCTCCTGACTTCTTCAGCGACATCGACGTGCGCAAGGGTTTTAACTATGCGTTCGACTGGGAGACCTTCATCCGCGAGGCCATCAAGAATGAAGCCGAACAAGCCAAAGGACCCATCCCGCGAGGAGTTCAGTTCTTCAACCCGGAAAATCCCGTCTATCACCTGGATCTAAAGAAGGCCGAAGAGCACTTCAAGCGAGCCTGGGATGGTCAGCTCTGGCAGAAGGGATTTAAATTTACAGCTCCCTATCTGGTAGACGACCAAGCCTCCAAGACCCTCTTTGAAATACTGAAGCGCAACCTCCAGAAGCTCAATCCCAAGTTCGACATCGAAACCGTCAATCTCGAATGGTCCGCTCTGCTTGGCCAAAGCGTGAAGGGAACTCTGCCCGTCTACTCCGCCGGATGGCTGGAGGACTATCACGATGCGCACAACTGGGTCTTCCCGCTCATGCATAGCCAAGGGACCTACGCAACCGCCACGAACATGGGGACCCAGTACGATGCCCTCATTGACCGAGGCATCAAGGAGCTGGACCCGACAAAACGCCAAGAGATCTACTACGAACTGCAGCGTCTGGCCTATGAAGATGCTATCGCCATCTTCACCGATCAACCGTTGGGACGCCACTACCAGCAACGCTGGGTGGACGGCTACTACTTCAACCCCATCTGGCCGGGGCGCAATTTCTACCCCCTGTCCAAACGACTCGATGCCAAGCCCTATATGGAGTACGTCACCCAACTCGGCTTGGTCGTCGAAGAATGGTGATGTGGTGTAGGGGTACGACATGCCGTACCCCTACGGATCGCCATGCTCGCCTACATTGCGCGCCGCCTGATGTTCCTGCCCATCATCCTCTTTGGGGTCACGGTGCTGCTCTTCGCGATGCTCCAGCTTCTCGATCCCTATGAGAGGCTTTCGCTGTATGTGAGAGACCCATCCCAACTGCGCGGCGGTAAAGAGCAGCTCGATCGGCTGATCGAAAAATACGGACTCGCCGACCCTCTTTATCTCCAATACGGCCGTTGGGTGAGTAAATTCGTTCAAGGCGATTTCGGATGGTCGGAGACGGCCAAGACCACAGTACTCAATGGCTTTCTCGGCCGCTTCCCTGCCACCGTGGAGTTGACGCTCTTCGCCATTGGCCCGATTCTCTTCTTTGCCATCTGGTTGGGAGTGATCTCAGCTGTTCATCACAATCGCTGGATTGACCAGCTCACTCGGGTCATCACCATCTTGGGATACTCGCTGCCGAGCTTCGTGCTCGGGCTGGTCCTGCTGATGGCTTTCTATGGCTTGCTCTCTCGGCATCTGCCCCCGCTGTTCAGTGGCTGGTTCTCCCCAGGACGCCTGAGCGAATGGGCCCAGCAGATCGTCAGCAGCGAGGGCTTTCACGCTTACACAAGACTGGTCACGGTGGATGCCCTTCTCAATGGCCAATGGCGCGTCTTCTGGGATGCAGTGGGACATCTCATCTTGCCGGTGATGACGCTTTCCTACGTCAACTGGGCGGGGTTTCTGCGCATCATGCGCTCCTCGATGTTAGAGACCCTACGACAAGACTACGTGACGACGGCGCGCGCCAAGGGAGTCGAAGAACGTCGGGTGATCAAGAAACATGCCCGTCGCAACGCGCTGATCCCCATTGTCACGCTGTCGGGTTTCTTGGTTGTGGGTCTGCTCAGCGGTGTGGTCATCACGGAGACGATCTTCGGTTATCCGGGGTTGGGTCAATGGGCAGCGCAAGCGGCACTCCAACTGGATGTGCCCTCCGTCTTGGGATTGCTCACGTTCGTCACGATTCTCTTCATCGTCGTCAATCTGATCGTCGATCTGCTCTACGCGGTGGTGGACCCGCGGGTCAGGCTGACATGAACGCAGCCCGAACGCCCGCTGCCTTGTGGGCGGCGCTTCAATGGACAACCCAACGCCTACTAGATGCCGTAATGGCCTTCATGCGGGCATTGTGGGACACGCTGAAGCAGCTTCTTAGAAACCCGCTCTCCACCATCGGGCTCTTGCTCTTGGTCTTCTATGCTCTCATTGCACTGCTGGCTCCCGTACTGGCGCCGCCGGAACGGCCCGCGGCTCCGTACCAGATCCCTCAGCGGGAGATCGTCCGCCCCTTTCAAGCCCCTCAAGGCAAAGACGTCTTCGAGACGACACCGACGCCTCCCAGTGCCCATCACGTCTTGGGAACCACCCAAGACCACTACGATATTTATTACGCTCTCATCTGGGGAGCCCGCAATGCCTTTAAGCTGGGCATCATCATTGTGCTGAGCACGCTGCTGATCGGGATCGTCGTGGGCGCTATCTCGGCTTACTTTGGCGGCTGGGTGGATGAGATCTTAATGAGAATCGTCGAGATCTTCTTAGTATTCCCGTTCTTGCTGGCTACGCTTGTGCTGACCACGATTCTGGGCCGAGGGCTCGACAAGATCGTGATTGCGTTCATCGTCTTCGGTTGGCCCGGATATGCCCGCTTTGTGCGCGGGGAAGTGTTGCACGTGAAAGAGAACACCTATGTCGAGGCCGCGCGGGCGGCGGGCGCGGGCAATCTGCGCGTCATCTTTCGGCATGTGCTTCCCAACGCGATTTACCCCGTGCTCGTGCTGGCATCACTGGATATCGGCAGCATTGTGCTGTCGGCCTCGGCGCTCTCGTTCTTGGGGTTGATCCCGGAAGGCTTCGCTGACTGGGGACAGCTGATCGGCTTTTCCCGCAACTGGATCTTAGGGACAGTTCAAAACCCCCTCGAATACTGGTACACGATCGTCTATCCGGGGCTGGCCATCTCTTTGTTTGTCTTGGGTTGGAACTTGCTCGGCGATGCCGTCCGAGACATCTTCGATCCTAGACTGCGAGGAGCCCGCAGCCGATCCTCCTAAGCTTTCGCCAAGATGTGCGCAAACAAGTGAACTCTGTCCCATCTAGGGGTGGCGGCAGGGCGCACCACCTTCTCACCAGAGTCTTGTGAAGAGCATACCGACTCGTCTCGTTCCACGACCAGAGGTCCTTCAGGCGGTAGGTCTTCTCCGTTACAGTGAGGCTTGCAACCATGACCACGAAGATGAATCGCACCTACGTGTACGGAAGCATCATGCGCATGTCCGCAAATACGGGACAATCTGGAGACAAGCAGCTGGCGCACCAGCTCGAGAGGCACTTCTCCCGCACCCACGGGCGTACCTACCAGAAGGGTGAGGTCATCTACCAACCCGGCGATGTCGATGACTCGCTCTACTACATTAAATCAGGGAAGGTGAAGCTGGCCTATCTGGATGAGAGCGGCCGCAAGTTGACTCTGACCATTCTGGGTGAAGGAGAGATCTTCGGGGAGATGGTGTTGATCGGCAAGGATCGACGGGAACTGATGGCCCAAGTTCTGCAGGAGGCCTTCATCTACGAGATCGAACGGGGCAGATTCTTGGAGCTGCTGCGAGAGCAGCCTGAACTCACTCTCGAAGTCATGGAGCTGTTCGGGCGGCGCACCCGCGAGATCGAACGAAAGCTCGAAGATCTGGTCTTCAAAGACATCCCCACGCGCCTCTCTCGACAGATCTTGCAACTCATCGAAGAGCATGGCATCCAGACCGGCGAAGGCATCCAGATCGATTTCCGGATCACTCACAAAGAGCTGGCGGATCTCATCGGAAGCGCGCGAGAGAACACGACCAGCGCCCTCAACCGATTGGCCAAAGAGGGCATTCTCGATAAGAAGCGGTATCGCATCATCGTCAAGGACGAAGCACGCTTGAAAGAAAAGAGCGGAAGTTGAACCCCTAGCAGCACTCGACTAAGATCACTTCGAGATGATCGCACGTCGAGTGCTGCAGGGAGTGATCCGGCTATATCAGTGGTTCTTATCCCCCTTGTTCCCTCCCTCTTGTCGGTTCTACCCCAGCTGTTCGGAATACGCTCGGCAGGCCGTTGAAAAGCATGGCGCGGTACGAGGTAGTTGGCTCGCCCTCAAACGCTTGCTCCGGTGTCATCCGTGGCATCCGGGTGGGCCTGATCCGGTCCCCTGATATAACTCGCCCATAACCCCTTGGCCTTGTTATAATTCCTCGAGAGAGGATGAAGACACGTAGCAGCGCGCAGCGCTTTCAGCTCGTTTCCCCGTTCCAGCCCCAGGGCGATCAGCCTAAAGCGATTCGAGAACTCACGGAAGGCCTGGAAGCTGGGCTGAGATTCCAAACCCTTCTGGGAATCACCGGCTCGGGAAAGACCTACACCATCGCCCACGTCATTCAGAACATCCAACGCCCTACGCTGGTCATATCGCACAACAAGACGCTCACCGCCCAGCTCTGCAACGAGTTTCGAGAATTCTTTCCAGACAATGCCGTACACTACTTCGTGAGCTATTATGATTATTACCAGCCCGAAGCCTACATCCCACAGACGGACACGTACATCGAAAAAGACGCCTCGATCAACGACGAGATTGATCGATTGAGACATGCCGCGACGAGCGCCCTCTTCGAGCGTCGCGATGTCATCATCGTCGCCAGCGTCTCCTGCATCTATGGGCTAGGCACTCCCGAAGACTATCAAGCCATGACGCTCACCGTGCGACGAGGGGACATCAAAGATCGCGATGAGATCTTACGAAGACTCGTTGAGTTGCAGTACGAACGAAACGACATCGGCTTCGGACGTGGGACGTTCCGCGCGCGCGGCGATACCCTCGAACTCATCCCGGCATACAACGAGAACGTCATGCGCATCGAGTTCTTCGGCGATGAGATCGAGCGCATCACGGAGCTGGATGCCATTACGGGCAAACAGCTGAGTGAGCACGCGAACGTCACGATCTATCCCGCAACTCATTTCATCACAGCCGGCGACAAACTGGAACGAGCGATCACGAGCATTGAAGAGGAGCTGGAAGAACGACTCACCCACTTTCGCCAGAGTGGGAAGTTACTCGAAGCTCAAAGGCTCGAGCAGCGCACGCGCTATGATCTGGAGATGCTACGCGAACTGGGCTATTGCAACGGCATCGAGAATTACTCCAGGCATCTGGCGGGACGTGCGCCGGGGTCTCGTCCCTACACCCTCCTCGACTATTTCCCAGAAGATTTCTTGATCATCATTGACGAATCACACCAGACGATCCCTCAGCTGCACGGCATGTATAACGGCGATCGCACACGCAAAGAAGTATTGATCGACTACGGCTTTCGCCTGCCGTCTGCTGCGGACAATCGCCCCCTCAAGTTTGGTGAATTCGAATCGCTTGTCCACCAAGTGATCTTCATGTCCGCTACACCTGGACCCTACGAACACGAGAAGAGCCAGAAGATTGTCGAACAGATTGTGCGACCTACAGGACTGGTGGATCCAGAGGTGATTGTGCGTCCCGTCCGGGGTCAGATCGATGATCTGATCAGCGAAATTCGGGAGACGACCGAGCGGGGCGAGCGCATCCTCGTCACGACGCTCACCAAGAAGATGGCCGAGGATCTCACGGATTATCTCGTGGAGCTGGGAATCAGAGCCCGTTATCTGCACTCGGACATCGAAACGCTGGATCGCGTAGATATCCTACGGGATCTTAGATTGGGCGAGTTTGATGTGCTTGTGGGCATTAATTTGCTACGAGAAGGGCTTGATCTTCCCGAAGTTTCGCTGGTCGCAATTCTGGACGCCGACAAAGAGGGTTTTCTTAGATCTGAGACATCGCTCATTCAGACCATTGGGCGGGCAGCCCGCAACGTGCGTGGCAAAGTTGTGTTGTACGCCGATGAAGTGACTGGCTCGATGCAGCGTGCGTTGAAAGAAACGGAGCGCCGCCGCCGGATTCAGATCGAGTACAACGCAAGACACGGCATCACACCGGAGACGATCAAAAAAGCCATCAAGGAATTCATGCCGGAGCTGCAGCGCGATAAGAAGATGAAAGACAAAAAAGAGGCACTCAAGAGGAGAGCGGGAGGGCTCGGACCCAAGCAAGTGGTTGATCTCATCAAGCAGTTAGAAGAAGAGATGTTCGCAGCGGCCAAGAAGCTTGAGTTCGAGAAGGCAGCGAAGTTAAGGGATGAGATCAAAGAGCTGCGTCAGGCGTTGATGGGTTACTCGTAAGGAATTACGAGAAAAAGCCCATCGCGCCCCAGGACCGTGCCTGAAGCGCGATGGCACATACCCACGTGAATCCCCACTTCTGAATCTTGAATCATTGTGAGGATCACCTCGCTTTCCAAGTTATAGCTGATTTACAACACCGGCCGTTCGAACTGTTTGAGCCGACTTCCCAACGCGACCAAAAGATCTCCCAACGCGGCCGCCAGCCTTTGATGCCATCGCCGGCCAGAGGGACGTCGCTGGCCCTGCCCGAGCAGGCGCCACTCCTCAGCTTCCTTCAACAATTTCTGATGCCGAAGCTGCTGGAGCGCCTGCCACAACGCAGGATGGTCGTGGCCCATGCGGATGATTACACCCCCTTTCACAAAACCGACGGAACGTATGACCTCGCAAACGAACACGCGGACTTGCTCTTAATGGATTTGGGAATGTACCGATGAAGTGGTCAGCTGCAGGCCCGTCCGGTCAGCGGACACGCACCTCAGCTGTTGTAGAGCGCAGGTCCCATAGACCGTAGGCCCACATCTGCACTTCCACGCGTAGCATCTTAATCATGTCGCATCGACCTCCGGACTTTGGGATGAAAAGAACTATAACACGAGTGAGCGCTCTTGTCAAGACCCCGAATTGCCTCATCAAAAAAGTACTCCAAACGGGATCGTTGCCTCAGGTAAGAAAGTACTCGAACCCGAGAGGAGGTTTTGGTTGTCTCTCAGAGCAAGGAGGCAACCATGGAACTGACCATGAGGC
>JBBIPG010000033.1:0-25372 GCA_037442925.1 Candidatus Fraserbacteria bacterium
ACCAAGTCGTACAGATTTCACCGTCTGCTACGTCTCCGGCCATCACCAACCTGCAGGACAACGACTTCCTGTTTAGAACCGCACCACCGGACACCCTGCAGGGCATCGTCCTAGCGGCTCTCGCACGCGTGCAAGGCTATAGTAGTATTGCGATTATCGCCAGGAATGATGCTTATGGTGCAGGTCTGGCCGACTCGCTGCAGACGAACTTTCAAGCGCTCGGTGGCACGGTGACAGCATTGGAACTATATGCCACCGATACTACGAACTTCTCTGCCCAGATCGCTTCGGCCAGCGCAGGAAACCCAGACGCCATCTCGCTGATCACCTTCGACGAGGGTGAGCAGCTGATTACACAGATGGTGCAGGCAGGTGTGACGAACTTCGACCTCTTTGTCGACGGCAACAAAAACCAAGACTTGATCAACCGCTTGGTTGCTTCCATCGGCACAGGACCTCTTGAGGGCAAGGTGGGTACAGCTCCAGCATTGGCTCCGGGAGCCGGTGGAGACGCCTATGCCGCGGAGTATCGTAAGCGGTTGAATGAGGATCCGTTCGTCTTCACACCGCACTCCTTCGATGCGCTTGCTTTGCTCGCTCTGGCGATCGAGAAGGCTGGTGTATACGACGGCACGGCGATTCGCGACAACATCCGCAGCGTGGCTAACCCAGAAGGAACGGTCTACACGGTGGGCCAGCTGGGTCAAGCATTGGCTGACATCAGGGCAGGCAAGGACGTCAACTACGAGGGCGCGTCAGGCTCCGTCGATCTCGATGCCGCTGGTGAGCCAGTAGGACCTGTTGGCACGTGGAAGATCGTAAGCGGCCAGATCCAAGAAAGTATCGTTGCCGGTATCACACTCGCGGATATTGATGGCGACGGAGAAACGGAGGTCATAGTCGACGCCGACGACCTTAATGGAAATGGAAACGTAGATACAGTCAACGTCGACGTCGATAGAGACGGCGATGTGGATGTGGTCATCCTGCAGTAATGCCCGTCCGTTGTTGGCGCCACTTTGGTGGGACAGACCATAAGACATACGATGAGAGCAGGAGGAGAAGATGAAATCCCTCCTGCTCTCACTTTTTTGTTTTGGCTGTAGACTACTTCGTCTCAATCATCGTGGAGGTCAGCCGCTCCTCACCCAAGATCCCTCTTGGACGATAGAGTAGGATGAGCTCCAGGACGATCACAATGGCTATAATCCGAATGGGCCCAAAGAGCTGGGCAGCCACATTGAGTTTGCCCAGAGGCGTATCCAGAGTGGCCGGGAGCACGTCGTTCAGATTCTGAGGGGTATTCCAGACGAACCACATGATGAAGGCACCAAGGATAGCTCCGCGGTTATTGCCCGTGCCGCCGACGATCAGCATGACCCAGACCAAGAATGTGCGTTCGACAGCATCGAAAATCTGCGGGTCCACAAAACGGAAGAAGTGCGTTGTGAGGCTTCCTGCTGCGGCCATGATCACAGCGCCGATGATGAGCGACTGCATCTTGAAGCGAAATACGTTTTTGCCGAGGGAGCTTGCCGCGTCCTCATCTTCGCGCACGGCGCGAAGGACCCTCCCCCAAGGAGAGCGTGAGATCCGTTCCAGAGCCAGAAAACCCACAATCAATACGGCGATGACAATGAGCGCGTAGAACCAGCTGTATTGAGCGGGGTTGAGAAACTGAGGGATCTCGACCCCCAAGAGAGGCAACTGGCAGAGGGGGTTCGCGGGGTTCTGTCGGACCAGACAATCGAAGAGGGGCTGTGGAATGTTGGGAATACCCCGCGTGCCCTCGGTGATGGTGCGCTCGTTCGTAGAGAAGATTCGCAACGTCTCCGCTATCCCGATGGTCGCTATGGCCAAATAGTCTATCCGTAAACGCAGAGTTGCGAAACCCACAATCACAGCCAAGACGGCGGAAGCAGCCATGGCCGCCAGCAGACCGATGAGAAAGGGCTGGTTGAAGTAATGACCGAAAAAGCCCTCCAAACCGGACCCCACGGCCAAGTTCTGCGGATCTTGTACGACAATCGCGGAGACGTAGGCCCCTACACCAAAGAAACCGGCCACTCCGATGTTGAATAGCCCCGTGTACCCCCATTGAACGTTGAGTCCCAGCGACGCCAATGCAAAAATGCTCGAAAGCAGCACGTACGTCACCCAGCTGGAGATCATATCGCCTGCAACGCCCTGGAAAGCAGACAAGAGGAAGAGAGTCACCTGTGCCGCGAGCCCCCCTCCCAGAGCAGCCCAACGAGCGCTCCGCGTACGTTCCGTAAAGAGAAAGTACAAGCCCACCAGCGTAACGATCTGAATTCGCAACGACATGAACTGCTTCCATTGTCCCATTCCCGCATAACTGGCCACGAGATGGAGGAGAACCCATGCCAGTAGAATCCCTCCAACGATGAACCAGCGGACGCGAGGCTTGCTCAGGATCAACAGGAGGACGACCCCCGACAACGTGGTGGCCATCGTGGTCAGATTCAATAATAGAGCGTAATCAAGCATTTCAGCTTCGCCTCTCCGCTTCGCCCAGCAACCCTTGCGGTCGAACCAGGAGCATCAGAATCATCAGAATAAACGCCATAGCTGGCTGATATGCCGTGGGAATAGAGGGGATCGCCGGAGCCACTAAAATGTTTTGCGCCAGCCCGATCATCAGCCCTCCCAGCATCGCACCGTACGGGCTTCCGATGCCTCCCAAAATCACTGCCGCAAAAAGCGAGAGCAACACGAGTGATCCCGTGTTAGGGTTGAATCCGCCAAAGTTCATGCCGATGAAGACCCCCGCCACCACGGCCATCCCTGCACCAATGGCCCACGTCCACGCGATCATGCGCTCGGTGTTGATCCCACTGACGCGCGCCAGATCCATATTGTCTGACATGGCCCTCATCGCCTTGCCGGTCTTGGTGTACTTCAAAAAGAAATGGAGCAGAATCACCAGCACAAAAGCGACAACCAACGTAACCAGTTGGACGTTCGTCATTGTGATTGCTGTAAAGCCAGAGAAGTCTGTGGTCCCCGCGAAATTGACTACATTCTGCCGAGAACCGATGACGAAATCGAACTTCCCATCTCGGTTGAGGTCCCCAAACGCAAAGAACGTAGGTGGCCGAACGATCAGAGCGTACGTGCGATTGGCCGTACCCCAGAGGGCTTGAACCAGACTGCGCAAGAACAAGGCCATGCCAAAGGAAGCAATGATGAGCACGACGGCAGCGCTACGGCGCATACGCCGGTAGATCAGGCGGTCGATCGAATACGCCATCGCCATCGCGGCGATGATCCCCGTAAGTAACGCGAACGAGATGGCCAACCAACGTACGAACTCCTCTTGAGAAGCCAACGCCGGGAGCCACTTGGGCAGAAGCTGAAAGAGCATCCAGTCCACCGTCAATGCCACATAGGCTCCAAAGATGAGAAGGTCGCCATGCGAGAAATTCGCAAAATTGAGGATCTTGTAGGTGAGCGAGAGCCCGATCGCTCCCAGCATGAGAATGCCGCCGAAGCGAAGGCCGTTGACGACATACTGCGGCCCGTTGGGGACGAAGAATAGAGTCCGGACGACTCCCAAGACCAGAAGACCCCAGATAGCCCATTTGACGAGGTCGGCTTTGGGTCGCACGCTGCTATCCCCCTAGGTAGAGCCGCGCGACCTCAGGATCGCTCAGAAGATCAATGCCCGTGCCTTCAAAGCGATTGCGGCCGGTGGCCAATACGTAGCCACGGTTGGATAATCTGAGCGCATGCTTGGCATTCTGCTCTACCATGAGAATCGACACGCCCGTCTTGTTGATGTCCACGATCTTCTCAAAGATCAACTCGACGAGCTTCGGTGCCAGCCCTGCAGAGGGTTCATCCAGCAATAACACTTTGGGGTCCAGCATGAGTGCCCGACTCATGGCCAGCATCTGGCGTTGCCCGCCGCTTAACGAACCAGCCTTCTTATTCTGGAACGCTCGCAAATCCGGGAAGATCTGGAAGATCTCATCCATACGCGAGCTGATGTCATCCGTGCGAATGAAGGCCCCCATTTCCAGGTTTTCTCTTACAGTGAGACTCGGAAAGACGTTCTCCGTCTGGGGTACATAGCATATTCCCAGGCGCACGATTTGATCAGGAGGCCAGCCGCTGATGTCTTTCCCATCGAGTTTGATAGTCCCTGAACGTGGGCGTAGCAGCCCAAAGATCGTCTTCATGAGTGTTGACTTTCCGGCACCATTGGGGCCGATGAGCGCGACAATCTCCCCCTCATCGAGGCGTATGGAGACCTCGTGCAAGATGTCCGCCTCACCGTACCCGGCAAAGACATTGTCAACCTTCAGTAGCGACATACTGCCCTCCGAGATAGGCATCGAGCACACGCTGATCCCGACGCACTTCGTCTGGTGTGCCTTCCATGAGTTTGCGGCCCTCGCTCATGACGATCACCGGCGTGCACAAGTTCATCACCAGATCCATATCGTGCTCGATCAAGAGGAAGGTGACTCCTCCCTCGTAGCAGAGTTTTTCAATATACCCAATCAGCTGTTTCATCAACGTGGGATTCACCCCAGCACCCGGCTCATCGAGCAAGATCATCTGCGGGTCCGCCATCATAGCGCGCGCCAGCTCCAAGAGCTTCTTCTGTCCACCGGAGAGGTTTCGGGCGTACTCGTCTTTGAGGTGAATGAGGTTCACGAACTCGAGAACTTGGACGGCTTTTTCGTATATCTCGCGCTCTTGTCGGCGCACCACACCGGGGCGAAACCAGGGATAGAACAACTTCTCTCCGTTTTGCCGACTCGGCACAAGCATGAGGTTTTCCAACACGGTCATTTCTTTGAACTCGCGCGGGATCTGGAATGTGCGACAGAGCCCTTTGTGGAAGACTCGATGAGGGGGCAAGCTCGTGATATCTTCCCCTTGAAAGGTCACACGGCCAGCGTCCGGCTTATGAAAGCCGGTGATGAGATTAAACAACGTCGTCTTGCCGGCGCCGTTGGGGCCGATCAGGCCCGTGATCGTGCCCCGGCGGACGCCCAGCGAGCACCGATCGACAGCTCGTAGGCCCCCGAAATCTTTTGTGAGCTCGTGAACACTCAGGAGGGGAGATTGTCCTTCATCACGTGAGATAGTCTTTTCTGCTGAATTTACTCGGTGTTGTTCCATGCACGTTTACCCAGCCTGCGTCAAACTGTGGTTGCTTTTCTGTAAGCCCGCTCACAATTACATGGCTATTGAGGGAATTATAGCCTGAAGAGCATGGAGAGGCAAAGATTTCAGAAGGGAGGACGGCCCTCCCCCACGGTCTCAAAGGGGTGCAGATCATGGAAGCTCGCGTAGATCTTGTGAAACATGAGCGTGAATGAATCTGTCGGGCCGTTGCGTTGCTTGCCGATGATGATCTCGGTCTCTACGGCCATTTTGTTCTTCTCGTCTGTGAGGTTGGCTGCGTCTTCCTCGGCTTTGGGCTCCTCGTCGTAGTAGTCTTTGCGAAAGAGAAAGAGCACGACATCGGCCGTCTGCTCGATCTCACCAGAATTGTGAACGACCATGCCATTGGCGACGAAGTTATGGGCACCCTCTACCACAAGATCCCAGACGGGCTCTTCTCCCTCAGGCACAATGGAGACTACCCGTTCCCAAAGGATATCGCTTTCAGCCCAACTTCGGAGTTCTGGGTCACCGAGCCGCTGCGCGACCTCTTGAGCGCGGCTACGGGAGATGCGCTTCCCTACAGCGCGATAGCCCATCGCGAGTTGGCGAGCCCGCTCCGTCTTTTTGCCGTGCCAAGGGATAAGTCTGGCGAATCTCGCGAGATTGTCCTCGCTTCTCGACAAGTAGACCGCATAAATCGGGCACGTGGCCTTTGCACTCTGATAGCCAGCGGCCAGGGCTGACACGATACCAAGCCTGGTCAAGAGGTATTGAATCTGTCGTGCCAACTTCAAGCTCGTTGTCGTCAATTGGACGTCCCAATAGCCTCCTGCTCTGCGAACGAGAGTGCCATCGATAGCGAACAGACCGCTCAGATACTCGCAGATTCCCTGGTTATCGGCTGTGAGAATCCAATCGGGCACGCTCTTTTGGTCATATCGTTGTCCGAAGAGCCCCAGCTCCCGTAACCAGTTTCTCAGTGAGTTTCCGTACGGACGCCCGTAGCCGTTGGCATTCTTTTTGACAAAGGTCACTTGCTGACTGCTGAAGCGTGGTCGCTTGGAGACCGTGACCTCAAAGTGCTTCATTACAATCTCCATGACGTCTTGGATCAGTGCCGGATCGCTGTTGATGAAGCCGACTTCTCGATGGCGCAAATATGTGCCATCTCCGGTCAAGTAGCCCAGGAGACGGCAAAGTTCAGGATCGCGATGCTCTCCCGGTAGGCGGACTGATCGGGAAGTGGCAATCAAGCTTCCCGGAGTCAAATCTTGCAAGGGTTGCCAGCCATGCTCTGTCAAGAAGGGATGAGCAGCCGTTGCTCGAATCTCGCGCCCTGTTTGCGTCTGCAGGCGATAGACCTGATTTACTCCCTTGGGAATGACGTCGAGGACCCGCGCCGGTTGCAACCGTTGACCTTCGCCCAGTGCCATGACACTCATCCCAGGCCGGATCTGGTGAACTTCTAGCAGATTTCCGCTTCGCCCATCAATCACTTGGGTATCTCCGGTCACGCATTCGCGTAAATCAGAGAGCCTGGGACGCTTGGAATCCCGGCGCTCCACAGCACGCGAGAGTTGCGAGCAGGCCACGACCGGGATCTGCAACTCACGGGCGAGGCTCTTAAGCGAGCGCGCAATATAAGAGATCTCCTGCTCGCGCACCTCGACTCTTGCGCCTCCCTCTACCAGCTGCAAATAGTCCACAACGAGGAGGTCTAGCCCATGTTCCGCTTTCATCCGCCGCGCCTTGGCCTTAAGCTCCATCACCGAGATCGCTGGGGTATCGTCAATGAGGATCTTCGCCTTCTGAAGGTGATTGGCTGCCATCATGAGCCGGCGCCACGCTTCGCTGTCGGCCCCCAAATAGCCGCTCCGTAGCCTCAAGAGATTGATGCCCGCCTCGGCGCACAGCAGCCGCTCGATGAGCTGTTCTTTGGTCATCTCCAGGCTGAAGATCCCGACGGACTTGTTCTCGTGTAAGGCGACGTTGCGGGCGATCGAGAGGACGAAACTGGACTTGCCCATCGCCGGCCGTCCTGCAACCACGATGAGATCCGCCGGATGAAAGCCTGCCGTGCGCCGGTCGAGATCCCGAAATCCCGTGGAGAGACCCGTCACCGAGCTGTGCCCGGTCTCCTGAAGTTTCTCCAGCAGATCCAAATGATCATGGAGGATCTCGCCCACTGCCTGATAGCTCTCCTTGAGCGTCTGACGCGAGACCTGAAAGACTTTCTCCTCTGCAGCGTCCAGTAACTTGTCTAGTTCTTGGTCTTCTTGATAGCCCAGTTCTGCGATCTCCTGGCCTACTCGAGTGAGCTCTCGCAGCAGTGCCTTCTTCACGATAATATCGGCATAGTAGCCCACGGAGGTGGTCGTGGTCACCGAAGCGAGTAACTCGCTTAAGTAAGCCCTACCGCCCACGTCGGCCAACGCCCCCTTCTCCTCCAGGCGATTGCCGAGCGTAATGAGATCAATGGGCTGCCCCTGATCGTAGAGCTCCACCAGTGTCTGATAGATCGTCCTATGGGCACGAAAATAGAATTGCTGAGCTTTCAGTTTCTCCGTGAGTAAGGGCAACACGGTCTCAGCTTCCACGATGGCACAGCCTAATACGACTTGCTCTGCCTCGCGGTTCTTGGGTAGAGAGCGGGCTTCCTCAGGCACGTGGATCACCATCGAATTATAGCCTTTGTCCCCTGAGGAGTAAAGCGACCACCATCACCCTGAGAGACTCAGCTGGCCCCATTCGTTCCCGCTGGAAAATGGGATGATTTTTGCTACATTGGTGGGGATCACTTCGGAGGTGTCTTATGGGCAGTGTGAAAGGCTTCAAGGGGGTTGACTATTACGGTCTGGAGGATCTATTCACAGAAGAGCAAAAGCGCATCCGTCGAACGGTGCGGGCCTGGGTAGACGAGAAAGTCATGCCGATCATCGCGCAGTGTTATGAGGAGCATCGTTTTCCCGATGAGCTGATCCCAGAAATGGCAGAGCTGGGCTTCTTCGGTGCGAACCTTACCGGCTACGGTTGTGCCGGAGTCGACAACATCTCCTACGGGCTCATGATGCAAGAGCTGGAACGGGGTGATTCGGGGCTGAGGAGCATGGCTTCTGTGCAAGGTGCCCTCGTGATGTATCCCATCTACACATTCGGCTCTGAGACACAGAAAGAGAAGTATCTGCCGGGGATGGCTCGCGGTGAGATCATCGGCTGTTTCGGGCTTACAGAGCCGGAGCACGGTTCCGATCCGGGCGGCATGGAGACCATAGCCGTCAAGGATCGCAATCAGTACATTCTAAACGGCACGAAGAGTTGGATTACCAATGCGGATGTCTGCCACGTGGCCATCGTGTGGGCCAAAGTGGACGACGAGGTTCGCGGTTTCCTCGTGGAGCGAGGCACCCCAGGGTTCTCTACTGGCACAATCGAAGGGAAATTCTCCATGCGTGCGTCTCATACAGGGGAGATCTACTTGAACGGCTGTCGCATACCCAAGGACAACATGCTCCCTCAGGCGCAGGGACTTAAGGCACCCTTCATGTGCCTCAACCAAGCCCGCTACGGCATCGCCTGGGGTGTGATCGGAGCGGCTATGGCCTGCTATGAGGAAGCCTTAAACTACTGCCTGGAGCGCGCCCAATTTGGCAAACCCATTGCCTCCTATCAGCTTGTACAAGAGAAACTCGTGGACATGCTGGCCGAGATCACGAAGGCGCAACTCCTCTGCTATCGTTTGGGACAGCTCAAAGATCAAGACCGCATCAAGCACACCCAAATTTCGCTTGCCAAGAGGAACAACTGCCGCATCGCCCTCGATATTGCTCGCCAAGCTCGCGATCTACTGGGGGCAAACGGCATTACGCTCGACTACCAGGCGATCCGCCACATGACGAATCTAGAGACCGTCTACACCTACGAGGGGACAGATCACATTCATACGCTCATTCTCGGGCAGGATCTCACCGGAATTCAGGCGTTTCGTTAGTCTTTCTGTTCGTTGGCCCAATCGCGCAGCTTACGCAGTTGTCGTAAAGAGAACTCGCGTATCCACTCCGCGATTTGATCCCCTCTGGCGCTGCTGAAATTGGCGTCGAGTTCTCCTTCTAAGTCCGCGGTGTCCAACCAGGAGACGCCAGCCACTTGCTCCTCAATCTGCTTGAGTAGATCTTCCTTCTTCATTGAGCATCCCTCCCATTTGTTCCAATCGGAATGAGAATGGCGAACTTTGGGTTCCACCTGAGTTCGATCAGGACTAGTAATTATATACATAACTCATGGCAAGCAAGCTGGCAAGTCCTAGGTCTTGTCTTTGCCATCCTCTCCGTGGTAAAAATTAAAAGAATCATGAGCAATTCTACTCCCGATACTTGAGAAAGGGGTCCCGGTCATGAGACAAGAGGTCTTCTGGACTCCGCCGCGTGAGCTGGTCGAGAGAAGCAACATCCACCGCTTCATGCAAAAACACGAGATCAAGAACTACCAGGAGCTCGTGCGGCGCTCGACGAACGACATTGAATGGTTCTGGGATGCTGTCGTCCAGGATCTCAACATCGAGTTCTTCCAGCCGTATGAGAAGGTGCTGGATACCTCGCGGGGGATTCCTTGGGCCAAGTGGTTCGTTGGGGGCAAAACCAATCTGGCACATAACTGCTTGGATCGCCATGCTCGTGGGCCTGGCAAACATAGGCCCGCTTTGATATGGGAAGGGGAAGACGGAGCGATTCGGAAGCGCACCTATGAAGAGCTGTATGTGGAGACAAATAGGGTCGCAAACGCGCTAAAAGAGTTGGGCCTTGGCCAGGGCGATACAGTGGGAATCTTCATGCCGATGGTCCCGGAGATCGTTGCTGCGTTCCTCGCCATTGCGAAGATTGGTGTGATCCTTGTGCCCATCTTCTCAGGGTTCGGAGCGGAAGCCGCCGCCACGCGACTGAATGACTGTTCAGCCAAGCTTTTGATCACAGCCGATGGCTTCTGGCGCAAGGGCAAAATCATCGAGATGAAGGCAGTCGCCGATGAAGCTGTGGCGAGGTCTCCCAGTGTGCAGCACCTGATTGTGCTCCGGCGTCTCGGCGTAGAGACCCCTTGGGTGAAAGAGCGAGACTTGTGGTGGCATGAGGTGGTGAACCAGCAATCCGAAAGATGTGCTACGGAAGCTATGGATTCCGAAGATCCTTTCATGGTCATCTACACATCCGGGACTACGGGAAGACCCAAGGGCTCCGTGCATGTCCATGGTGGTTTTACAGTGAAGATCGCAGAGGAAGTGGCCTACCAGACGGATCTTCAAGATAACGACGTGCTCTATTGGGTGACGGATATGGGCTGGATCATGGGGCCCTGGGAAGTCGTGGGTGGATTGGCTTTGGGTGGCACGATCTTCCTGTACGAGGGCGCGCCGGATCATCCGGGGCCGGATCGTCTATGGTCGATGATCGAGCGCCACAGAATCACCACGCTGGGGATCTCACCGACTCTGATTCGAGCCTTGATGCGGCATGGCGAAGGCCCTCTTAAGAAGCATGATCTTAGCTCCCTACGGATCTTGGGTTCTACGGGCGAGCCTTGGAATCCTGACCCTTATCGATGGTGTTTTGAGAAGGTGGGGCGTGGACGCTGCCCGATCATCAATCTATCGGGGGGGACCGAAGTAGGCGCTTGCTTTCTATCTCCGCTGCCCATCACGGAGCTCAAGCCGTGCACGCTTCGGGGTCCGGCGCTGGGGATGGACATCGACGTCTTCGATGAAACGGGAAGACCCGTTCGAGGTCAAGTAGGTGAGCTTGTTTGCAAGAAGCCTTGGCCAGGCATGACACGTGGACTCTGGAAGGACCCCGAACGTTACATGGACGCCTACTGGTCTCGCTTTGAAGGCGTCTGGACGCACGGCGACTGGGCCTTTGTGGATGAAGACGGCTTCTGGTTCCTGCATGGCCGCAGTGACGACACGATCAAAATTGCAGGTAAGCGACTAGGACCAGCTGAAGTCGAGTCTGTGCTGGTCTCGCATCCGGCAGTAGCAGAGTCGGCGGCCGTTGGCGTTGCAGATGAGCTTAAAGGTGAGGCGATCTGGTGCTATGCTGTGCTTCGGCCCAATCATCAGCCCAGCGATGCGCTCAGGGAGGAACTACGTCAGCTTGCAGTTGGAAAGCTCGGAAAGTCGTTCGCGCCTGATCAGATCAAATTTGTGAAGGAGCTTCCCAAGACGCGCAATGCCAAGATCTTACGGCGGGCGATCCGTGCGGTGGCGCTAGGCAAGGACCCCGGAGACCTCTCGAATCTGGAAAACCCTCAAGCTTTGGAGGAGATCAAGCGGGCGGTATAATCAATTCACTAACCGCAGCTCTTGATATTCACTCTCGCACGGCGGCCCATCGCTGATCCACATCGTTCGCTCATGTAAATCCATGATCACTGATGCGACCGTCTGATAGTGCTCTGCCGGTGGTTCTTCTTTGTCGATGTGGCGGCAGATGGAGTAGGGATGCCCATCGTGATCCCGCAAATATGTCTTCATGTCGTCTACCGTGAGCGAACGCTTTGCTGCAAGTAGCCGGCGTATGCGCTTCAGGCGATGATACGAATGTGGCCTCTTCTCGCTGGGAGGCTCAATGACTCCTAGGACTTCGGGCTCCAGAAAGTGGTTTGTATGCGAGAGCAAGCCATTCTCCGGCTTTAATGTCCGCGTAGATAAAGGAGCAGCCTCGATGTCCACCGCTCGATCGTCGATGTGAGCGATGAGGTAATTGGCGGAGCATGCTCGTTGGCCTTGCGTGATGATCCTTTCGGCATACTCCAGGTTCTTCGCGCGCAGGATCTCATAGCATCGCACGTGGAACGGCACAGCTAGCCGAGACCAATCGTCATCCGTCGAGATCAACCCGTTGATAGCCAAGCCCAATCCCCTAGAATTCAGGCCGATCTTGCCGCCTACGATTCCTGCCTCAGTAAAGCAAAGCACCTCACAGTCTTTCTCGTGCACATGGAGCACAGCGCCTTGTACTTGAGGAATCCAATCCCAGTTTTCACCCATCAACAAATGGCCATCGGCTGTGATTTCAGGCAAAGCGACAAACGATGTGCAGCCATCATTGAGAGCATTGGCCGTGAATTGATGATAGAGGATCTCATAACGTACGTTGAGGGCAACGACTTCCAGTACAGCGCGACCGGAGCCCTCGGCAACTCCCCTCATGGCATCGGCATACGCTGCATTCTGACTCTGAATCCCATGCCAGTAGTCCGATGCGCGCCTAAGTACTTCCTCCCGCGAGATTCTACCTTCCCTCTCAAAACGGTCAAAGTACACGTTTAGATTGTGCTCAATACGTGTGCGCAGCTTCTTGCCGTGCGCGAGACCCTGCTCGAAGGGTTCCCCTCGAAGCTCAACGAACGGAAGCACCCTTGAGCTCCTTGGCGAAAGTGATCCAAGCGGGTTGCTTGATGTAACCCAGTTGCTCGTTGATGGAGAGCATCGCGCGATTGTTGCTCTCGTTCCACGTCTTGATCACTTGGTAACCCTGTGCTTTGGCGAAGGCAATGGTCTTGAGCTTGAGTGCCAAAGCGACGCCTCTACGACGATATTCACGACGTACACCCGTAAGACCCGTGTAGAGTTCCTTGGGGTTGCCCTGAGATTTCCAGAGTGCGCTTGTGCCTACATAGCGATCTCCGTCCACAGCGATGTACCAGGCTTCCGGAAAGAGATCGGGGTTCTTCAAGAACCTCTGTGAGTACACCTCAAAGCTCAAGGGAGTGGGCGGATCGAGAGAGGGGACGTCGCTCTGAAGATCGGATTCGAGTTGGTGAAGCTTGCGGTCGCGATCGGGGTCGCTCACCAACTGGGCCAAAGTGAGTAGTCGGATCCCCTCCTCCACGCGCTCCGGCTGCCCCTCGTAGGGAGTGAAATCAAAGCTCTGCACATTGAGGCGGGACTCCCAATCGCGCTGGGCTTCGCCGAAGCCGCGTTTCGTAAGGAATTGAATGCTCTGCTGGTAATCTTCGCGAGAACGGGCGCGCAGGGCAATGGGATCAAAGCGTTCCAGCTCTACCATGAGATGGTCATACAGAGCTGAACCGATACCACGCCTCCGGTGATCCGGATCGACGTCAATCTCGATGTCGAACTTCTGAGGGTGATATCGCCAGGGGTGTTGGCTGTAATGGCCAAAGGCAACCGACTTACCCCTCTCTTCAACCACATATCGCTGGAAGCGGCAGTGGGGCTCACGAAAGCTATCCCAATAGCGCTCTTCCTCAACCGTGCTGGGATACTCCGGATAGACGCGATTCCCGATGGCCACGATGGCCGGATAATCGTCCGGAGTGAATGGTCGAATCCGAAAACTCATTGACTCCCCCCTAGGCAGCCGTAGTGGTCTTCTGCTGTTTGAGATACTGCTGGAGGAGTTCGCGGCTCTTGCCCGGTGGATACTTTTCGAGGAAATCTTCTGGGCTCAAGCGATAATAGTCCGCGTTCTTTTCGGCAAAGAGCATGAAGGGCTTGGGGATACCCCAGATGGGATCGCTCTCAGGGTAGATGGCCCTCACGGGGCAGACGGCCATACAGGCTCCGCAGTTGATGCAGACTTTTGGGTCAATATAGAGTTGCTCTGCTTCCTCGAATCCCGCTTCTCCCTCGCGTGGGTGAATGCAGTCCACCGGGCAGACTTTTTCACACTCTGTAGCCTTGGTTCCGATGCAACCCTGACTGATGACGAACGCCATCGGTGGATCTCCTCCGTTTATAGTTCTCGTGCGAACTCGTGAATCGCATCGTTGAGCGCCTTCGGTTGCTCGAGCATCACATTGTGTCCGGCTCCCTCAATGATCTTACACTGAGCCTCCGGCAGTTGGTCCTTCAAGTATTGAGAATACTTCACCGGAGTCAGTTTGTCATCTCGGCCGCATACTACCAAGGCCGGAACTTTGATTTCACTAAGGCGGTCCATGACGTTGAAGCCATCACAAGTGGCAAAATCACGCTGTAAGGCTCGCTGGCCGTTGCGCCGCATCTGTTCTCGTCTCCACTGGCGAAGCCCTTCGGGCGCATCATCTCGAAACTCCCATGGCAAGAGAAACTCGATCGCGCTGTCAAAGTCTGTGGCAGCCAATGAGAGGATCTCAGGATGGACACGCAACTTCGCTCCAGTGCCGATGAGTCCGATCGCCCGCAAGTTTCTTGGTTTCTGGAGTGCCACATTCAGTGCGATCGCACCGCCCAAGGAGTGACCCAGAAGGAAGACTGGCTCTTCGAGATCTGCCATGACGGCGAGCACATCTTCCGTATAAGTCACGAGTCCCTCCCCTTCCCGTTGTGGGCTCTGACTGTGACCATTGAGGTCTAGCGAGGCGACGGCATACGACTTCTCAAGGGCGGCGTGTTGATGGTTCCAGAGGGTGTGATCGGCTCCAGAGCCATGCACAAATACGAGAGGCAGCCCTCGACCTCCCAGGCGAACGTGGACGGCTGTGTCCCTGACGTTAACGGTCGGCATTGGCCTGATTTCTTGTGGTAGGGGGCTGACCTTCGACGACGATCTTCGAGAGATCTCCAATCGTGAGGAAGAGCCCTACGATCCTTGCCAAAAAACCCAGGCGATTCTGGCGGATGAAAGCGTCAGGGGCCATGACGAGCACATCATCGAAATATCGATCGATCGGTTCTCTTAGCGCGATCAAGCGCTCGATGATGCCACTGTAGTCATGCTGAGGCAAGAGCTGCTGAATGTGCCCCTCGGCCTTGAGGTACGCCCGCCAGAGTTCGCGCTCGGCTTCCTCCTGAAAGCGATGCGGATCGAAGCCATGTGCTTTCTGGCCTCGTGTGATGTTCGCGGCCCGCGAGAAGGCAATCACCAGAGACTGGAATCGCTCTTCCTCACGGATCTTCTCCAGACTGCGCGCCTTCTGAAGCGCTCGATAAAAATTCCCCTCCCGCGTGGCGACGATCGCATCGACTACGTCATATGCAGTCTTCCAGTCGGTCCGTAGTTCGTAATAGAGCCTTTCGTTGAGGAAGTCCTCCATGCGTTGCATCGGATGACGCTCCGGCAAAAACGTGTATAGATGTTCCAGATCGCGAATCAATTGGAAGAAATCCAGATCGAGCTTTCTCTCTAAAGCGATGCGGATGATCCCATTCGCTTTTCGCCGTAGGCCATATGGGTCCCGTGAGCCGGTCGGCTCCTCCCCCAGGAGCAGCGATCCAATCACCGTATCGAGTTTATCGGCAAGGCTTGCCACAATGCCCGTCACGCTTTTAGGCGCCGGATCTTCTGCCCCCTTGGGCAAGTGATGCTCGTAAATGCCACGACTGACGAGCTCGCTCTCCCCCTCTAGCTCGGCGTAGACCCCACCGACGATGCCTTCCAGATCAGGAAACTCCCCCACCATGGCCGTCAAAAGATCTGCTTTACAGAGGCAGATCGTGCGGTCGATCTCCTTGAACTCGCTATACCCAAGGCGCTTCGCGATCTCAGCCGCAATGACCCTCATGCGCTCGACCTTATCCCAGATGGAGCCGAGCTTCCCCTGGTAGATGACGTTACGAAGCTCTGGCGCGCGCTCCGCCAGCGTCCGCTTGCGATCCGTCTCAAAGAAGAATTTCGAATCGGTAAGGCGCGCTTTGACCACGCGTTCGTAGCCTCGACGAACCGTCCCATCGGTGTCTTCCGCTCCATCCCGAAAGCCGACAAAATATGGCGAAGCCCGTTCGCCCATCACAAAGGGCACGAACCTCTGGTGCTCCACCAGGGTCGCCTGCAGGATCTCCTTCGGCAGTTTGAGGAAGCTTTCGTCTATGTGTCCTAAGACCGCGACCGGATGCTCGAGATTGTCAGCGATCTCTCCTAAGAGTTCTGGGTTGAGGACATAGTGAGCTTTCAGTTTCTGCGAGATCTTCTTGAGCGAGGTCTCAATGAGAGATCTCCGCTCGAGTTGATCGAGGATGACCCCACTTTGCTGCATCCTCTCGAAATACTCTGGGATGCTTCGTATCGAGATCTCCTGAGAGCCCATAAAGCGGTGGCCCTTGGTGAGCTGGCCGGAGCGGGTGCGCCCGTAGGTGAACTCGACGGGATCGTCGCCAAAGAGGCAGAGCAGCCAGCGAATGGGACGAATGAAGCGAAGGCCCGACTCATCCCAGCGCATCGTCTCAGAAGGGCTGAGTTTGCCAATCAGCTGCGGCAGATATTCTGGCAGAAGGTCTATCGTCGGTCGGCCGGAGATGGTCTTCTTGAGATAGAGATATTCCCCTTCAGGAGTTTCTCGAACAAAGAGTTCTTCCGGTGACACAGCATGGCTGCGACAGAACCCCAGGGCTGCTTGTGTGGGCTGACCCTGAGCATCCAAGCCCACCCGCTTGGCGGGTCCTTTGATCTCTCGAACGGTCTCGTCTTGCCCTTCGTCTAGGCCTTTCACTAAGAGTACGAGTCTCCGCGGAGTGTAGTAGACCGCCACGGCTTCGAAGCGAACTCGAGCTTCCTTTAGGAGTTCTTCCGTTGCGGACTTGAGCTGATCTGCGAGTCGTGGCGACTCTCGCGGTGGAAGTTCTTCGACACCGATCTCCAGGAGCAAATCACGTAGCATCGATCATTCCTTCTTGCACAGAGCAGCTCTGGTCTACTCCGCGCGAACCGGTGCACGTTCGCGGGATGAAGAGTTCCGAAGTGGAGCGATATAAGCACGTGCACACCCGCGCGCGAGGTCCTGCACGCGCTGGATGAAGCGTTCTCGCTCGGTGGTGCTGATGGCACGACGAGCATCCAACAGATTGAACAGATGTGAGCACTTGGCGGTATTCTCATACGCCGGAAAGACCAACTGCGCCTTCAGGAGCCTCTTGGCCTCGGTCTCGTGAATCTCGAAGAGGCGGAGCAGCGTCGGCACATCCGCTGCCTCAAAATTGTACGTGCAGAACTCTCGCTCGGAGCGCAATTTCAAATCCCCGTACGTGTGTTCTGCGTTCCAGGCAAGATCCCAAACTCTCTCGACGTTCTGAAGGACCATGGCAATCCTCTCTGTCCCGTATGTCAGCTCACACGATATGGGCGAAAGCTCAAAGCCTCCCATCTGCTGAAAGTAGGTGAACTGAGAGATCTCCAGACCATCGAGCACCACCTGCCAGCCCAGCCCGGAAGCGCCCAAGGTCGGGCTCTTCCAGTCATCCTTCTCGAAGCGCACATCGTGTCGCTTCAAATCGATTCCCAGTTCTTGCAGGCTCTTCAGATAGAGATCTTGCACGTCATCAGGAGAGGGCTTGAGGATCACCTGATACTGATAATAGAACTGCATGCGGATGGGGTTATCGCCGAAGCGACCGTCGGCAGGTCGGCGGCTCGGCTCGATATACGCTACGCGCCACGGCTGGTCGCCCAAGACTCCAAAAAACGTGGCTGGATGGAACGTCCCTGCTCCCACCTCGACATCAAAAGGCTGTTCCAGCACGCAACCTTGCGCTCTCCAGAACTCCTGAAGCTTGAGAAGCAGCTCTTGGAAATTCATGTCTGGGTGGGAAGAGGAGAGTCCAGACGTCACGAGAGCTTGGCTTTGGCCAGCTCAACGAGCTGATCGAAGGCCCGTTCGTCACGTACGGCCAGATCGGCCAGCATCTTGCGGTTGAGAGCGATCCCCGCATCGCGGATGCCCTGCATGAAACGCGAATAGGGGAGCCCTCTCGCGCGGCTTGCGGCACTGACTCGCACGATCCAGAGACTGCGGAAGTCGCGCTTGCGCAGTTTCCGACCGATGTACGCATTCCGCAGCGCTTTCATGACGCGCTGCTTGGCAATGCGATAGCACGAATGCCTCTTGCCCTTAAATCCCTTGGCCAGCTTGAGAATCCTCTTTCGCCGCTCCTTACGAACGTATCCGCGCTTGACGCGCATCGTCTTCTCCCTTCCGTTGGAACGTCGTCAACTGGCGAGCATTTGGAGGAAGCGCTTGCGTGCCCGGCCCTGGACTTGGATCCCCTGTCGAGCCTGACGCACGCGCTTCGCGCTCTTCTTCACCTGTTTGTGGTGATAGCCGCTCTTGGCACCCAGGATCTTCCCGTTCTTGGTCACCTTAAAGCGCTTCGCTAGCCCTTTGTGACTCTTCTTCCTTCTTGCCATGTTCGTTCTCCTTCATTCCTGTGGGGACAAGCACCATCTGAAGCGTTCGACCCAGCACTTTGGGTGCCTGATCGATCTTTCCGATCCCTTCGGTCTCCTTGACCAGTCGCCCCAAAAGCTCGCGACCCCGATCCATATGCACGATCTCCCGCCCGCGGAAGATCACGGTCACTTTCACCTTGTCGTCGTGCTCCAAGAAGCGCCGGATGTGGCGCACCTTGGTCTCAAAATCATGATCCTCGATTTGGGAGGTGAAGCGCATCTCCTTGAGTTTCTGTGCCTTCTGCTTCTTCTTCTCTCGCTTCTCCTGTCGATACTTGTACTTGCCAAAATCCAAAAACTTGCAGACAACCGGGTTCGCCTGGGGCGCAACTTCCACAAGATCCATACCCCTCTTTCTGGCCTCCTGAATGGCCTGAGCTAGAGGCATGACCCCCAGCTGCTTGCCCTTCTCATCGACTACCCGTACAACGTCCGCCCGAATCCCCTCATTCCTGCGAATTGGCCGATTAGCGATACCTACCTCCTCGATCTAAAGCCGGAGCTTAAGCAGGAGACTTTTGCATTTGGGTTTCTCAACATAGCAAATCCCTTGCTCTCTGTCAAGCTCATGGCTGGTATTCAAACTCCTGGCTTCCCAACACGACTCGATCTCCCGCTTGCGCGCCCTGACGCCTGAGCTCCGCGAAGATGCCGAGCCGTTCCAGCTGTTCTTGCAGATACTCGAGTGCATCCGGTTCATCTAGGAAGAGACGGCTCAAGCGAGCCACGGCCCCTCCGCGCACACAGTAACCTTCGTCCTCTTGCTCCACCACGAAATCCGTTGCCCGTGCCTGTGGACGATAGACCCGAAGCGATCGACGTGCCGACTGCAGCTCGACGGAGAGCTCTTTGGGCACGAGTCTCTGAAGGTCTTCGTAACAGTGGTGGATCAGTTCACGAACGCCCTGGCCCGTCAGTGCCGAGATCGGATGAAGGTCCACTCCCACCCCGCAGAAGCGTTCGCACACGCTTCGGAGCGACTCTTCATCGAGCAAGTCCATCTTGTTGCCGACGAGGATTTGAGGTTTCTCCGCCAGCTCCTCCGAAAAGGCGCGGAGTTCTCGGTTGATGACGTCATAATCTTCTAAGGGGTCACGGCCTTCTGCTCCTGAGATATCGATCAAGTGCACGAGCAATCGCGTCCGTTCCACGTGCTTGAGGAAACGATCCCCCAAGCCTTTTCCCGTGTGCGCGCCTTCGATCAAGCCGGGGATATCTACGGCCACGAACCCCGAATACTCATCCACGGGAACAACGCCCAGATTGGGCTCAATGGTTGTGAAGGGATAGGGCGCGATCTTCGGACGCTTAGCGGACATCTTCGAGAGCAGAGTGGACTTCCCAGCATTCGGGAACCCTATAATCCCAACATCTGCGAGCAATTTGAGCTCGAGCTTCACCCAATGTTCCTCACCGGGTGCTCCGCGCTCGCGGATCCGTGGGGCTTGCCGGGTGGAGCTCTTAAAATGAGAATTCCCTCGACCGCCCTCGCCACCACGGGCGATCACGACTTGCTGGCCAGGTCGAGTGAGATCAGCCAATCCCTCACCCGTACGCAGGTCTTTGACGACCGTGCCCACAGGGACATTCACAATGAGATCCTTGGCATCGTGGCCCCGCTTGTGATTCGATCCCCCACGGCCCCCCGCCTCGGCCTTCCAATGGACTCGACGGGTGAACATAAGCAGTGTATTGATGCGGGAACTGGCGCGCAGTATGACATCGCCGCCGCGCCCTCCGTCCCCGCCGTCGGGGCCACCGCGCGGACGATACTTCTCTCGGCGAAAACTGATCAGACCATCGCCGCCTCGTCCGGAAACAAGGCAGATCTTCGCTTCATCAATGAACATCGGGAAAGAACTCAAAGAAGGGAAAGACGAAAGAGGGGCTCATGACGACACGGGCTCAATCCGGACATACCTCCCCTTGAACTCCACACGGCCTTCCATGAGGGCAAAGAGCGTGTGATCACGTCCTAGGCCAACACCGGCTCCGGGCTTGAAGACGGTGCCCCGCTGGCGAACGAGGATCTCGCCTGTCTTGACATGCTGTCCTCCAAAACGCTTGATGCCCAAACGCTTCGCATTGCTATCTCGACCGTTTCTGGAGCTACCGCCGCTGACTTTATGAGCCATGTCCATTCCTCCTCTTACACCTTAGACTTTCACTCGACTGGGTGCGTCTTTGACCCCTAGGGCATTGGGGTGGCGCTTCTCAATGGCCTTAAGCCCCAGCAGTGTGCTTTCGAGTATGGCATCGATCTCTCGGTTCAAGAGGTAATCGCGCTTGAGTCGGATGACCAGCCGATCTGGTTCGTCCTCGACTTCCGGGTCTAGCTTGAGGTACTCCTGGAGGCCGATGATCGATGTCCTCATGAGAGTCGATACTCCGATCTCGACGAATTTGCCCTCTTGCGTCTCCTCACCAGAGGGGTCCCCCTGGCAACGGAACTCTTGTACGCGTCCTTCGTGGTCGCGTAGTACTTCGACTTCAATCATCCTCGGATCTCCTGTATGAGGGTTTTCGTGTAGATCTGGCGATGGCCTCGACGTCGACTCTGACGCGACTTGCGCTTGTACTTGAAGACCTTGATCTTCTCGCCCTTGAATTCACCCTCAACCGTTCCGCTGACCCGAGCCCCTTTTACGTAGGGTTGACCGATCTTCGTCTTGTCCTCTTCGCTGAGGACGAGTACGCGATCGAAGGTGACTTTAGAACCCGCCGAGGAACCCGGCAATCGCTCTGTGATCACCGGCTGGCCTTCCTCGACCCGGTATTGCTTGCCGCCTGTCTCAATGATAGCGTACTTCGACATGCAGGACTTCACCCTTCCCCATGAATGCGCTCTCATTGTAAACGACGGGACATGCCATTTCAAGGCTGTTTGTCTTCCTTTAGCTGGTCGTATGCCTGGCGGACTTTCTCGAGGTCGATTTTCTCTACCAAGCGTTCCGGCGCGTGGAGCTGAATCTCTCTTGTCGGAAGCTGGGTCACGTCCTCCAAGCTGGGGGTCTCGACTCGCAGCACTCGATACGCCCTCTCAGAAAGGGAGGGTACGAAGGGTTCCAACAAGATCGCGAGGGCTCGGACCAGAGCATAGGCACTGGCGATCACTTCCGGCTTGTGCTCCTCCCAAGGTTTCTCTTTCTGCACGTACTCGTTGCCTGTCACAGCGAGATCTGTCACGTGGCGAAGGGCTTGGGCAAGGAAGCCCGCTTCAAAGGCCTGCTCATATTTCTCCTTTGCATCTTTAACGGCTCTTGTGATGTGAGGGTCGAGCGTTGCGGGTGAGATGACGGCCCCGTAGCTACGATGGGTGAGCGAAGCCACCCGATGAATGAGGTTCGCGATGTTATTCACCAAGACACCGTTGATTGCTTTATCTAAATCTTCCCAGCTGAAATCAATATCGCGCTGTTCAGGTCGGAAGAGCAACAGGTAGAATCGCCAGTACGAACCCGGCAGAAGCGTAAGAGCTTGGTCGCCATAGATCCCAATGCCGCGCGTCTTGGAGAACTGCTGGCCACCGATCCAGTTTAGATATTCTGTGGCCGCGATCTGATCCGGTAGATGATACTTCTCACCCGATGCCAGGAGCTGGGCAGGAAAGAAGATGGTGTGGAACGGGATGTTATCTTTGGCTTGCGTGTAGATATGCTTTACGTTCTTGCCATCATCCAGCCAGAAGGTTGTCCAGCCATCGGGGTTGCCCTTCTTTTGGAAGTATTCTATCGTAGCCGACACGTATCCCAGAGCGGCCTCGGCCCAGACATAAATCACTTTGCCCTCTGCGCCTCGGAAGGGAGCGGGAATACCCCATTCGAGATCACGGGTGACAGCGCGTGGCTTCAGACCATCTTTGAGCAGATTCTCTGTGAACCTGCCCACATTGTCTTTGAAGGACTTTTCTGCAAGGAAGGCTTTTAGTTGAGACTCCAGCTTGGGCAGATCCAGATACCAGTTTCGTGTCCTCTGGAAGCTAATGGTGCTCTGACCGCAGATGCGGCATCGAGGGTTCTTCAGCTCCGACGGTTCGAGCAGAGCGCCGCAGTCGTCGCATTGATTGCCGTAGGCATTCGGTGAACTACAACGTGGGCAAGTGCCTTCGATGAAGCGATCGGCTAGGAATTTCTTATCCCGCGTGCAGTATGCTTGCTCTTCCTCACGGGCGAAGATGTAGCCATTCGCCTCCGCTTTTCTATATATATCTTTCACAAAGTCATAGTGCGTGGGGGACTCCGTAGTGGTGTAGAACATGTCGATCTCGAAGGCTCTTATAATTTCGAGGATCTGCTGATGCACGCGATCCGAGAGTTCTTTTGGGCTCAGGCCGCGTTTGAAGGCCTCAAACTCGATGTTTGTGCCATGAGTATCGGAACCGCTCACATACAGAACCTCGTGACCCTTTAGCCGGTAGTAGCGAGCGAATGCGTCTCCGGAAAGCAAACACCCTATCAGATTCCCCAGATGGGGCACGTTCGAGGCATAGGGCCAGGCACTGCAGATCAATACTTTAGATTTGCTCAGGGCAATCACCCTATTGAATGCGAATGCTACTAGGCGGATAGCATAACAGATCCATTGGAAGCTTACCAGGACCTTGCTTAAAACCAAATGACGAGGTCTCTGCGTTAGGAAGAAATGCCGTAGAAGTTGGCTGGCAGAAGCGCAGAGGCGATGTTATAAGGTTATTTATTTTCTACTGGAAGGACGGCGTCGGCGGATGCTATAACGCATGCACCGCATATTGGGTACCCTATGACAATACCATCGAACCCGGAGCGCCACTCAACTCGGACATCGCTGGCAAGTTCGAGGTGGCGACATCTGATATGCAAGGGCATACTAGAACAGACATGGGCAACGGCCAATGGGCATCGAGCACTAGTGCCGCCAGTATGACTAGCCAGGCATACAAGGATACCGGTGGAATCTGGAGGAATGCGAACACAGCGAAGATCGCAACTTCGCCCAGACGCTATACTGTGTACTCTTTATCTACAACAGGTATGCGATACGGCGGACCAGGCTGCACTTCAAACTGTTAGCATAGGAGGCGATTTCCCTTGCTTCATCAGAGGCAAACTACGCTAGTGCATTGGCGGAAAGGGATGAGAACTATTCTAGTTCTTCCCCTCTTGACCTTCCTCTTTTCCGTCAACGCAGGGGGACAATCCCCACCTCCACCTCCTCCCCCTCCCTGTGGTGGGCCAGGCCAATCCCCTTGTCGTAGCTTCACGGTCCATCCTGCACGCTTCCCAAGGCCAGGCATCTTTCACATCGATCTCATAGCCACTGTTATCACACTTACAGGACCCCTAACTTGTGACCAAGATGTTAAGATCACCCCTGCAGGCCCGCTACGCTCAGTGGGAGATCAGCAAATCACACCAGCTATCATTGAGATCCCGCCCACCTTAGCCAGTACCCCTGAGAGGCCGTGGCCAATGGTCGAATGCTTTGCCACTACCAGCATAGGTAGCTGGGTATTCTACATTGCCATTGGCCCTGAACCACCCCCGCCCGGACCCCCACCGGGGCCATCACCTCAAGTGGCCCAGTTTGATACGAATCGGAATGGTGTGATCGATGATCCTGAATTCTTTGTCGTTATCGACCTATGGGTCGCGGGTCAGATTCCTGATGATCTGTTCTTCGCTGTGATCGATGCTTGGGTCTTGCAAGCCCCTGTCCGAGGGACTTCCCTCTCCTCGGCTCAACCCGTGGGACTGGCCCTCTCAGCCACGAGGGGCTCCATCACGTTCACGGTGCGAGGCCCAGACATCGCAAGTCTGGCTATGGAAGTCTATGATCTCAGCGGCCAGCGAGTCTTCTCTCGGCAGGCATCGGGCACGCGACTGACCTGGAATCTCAAGACGTCAAGCGGGAAACCCTTGGCCAACGGAGTCTATCTTGCTACGATTACGATCCAAAGGCTCGAGGGTCAAATCTCTCGCGAACTAAGAAAGATCCTGATCTTAAGATAACACGTTAGGCACACCCGCCTGAGGTGGCTATTCACCACGCTCCATAGGTCTGCCGCATCACGGCTGAGATACGTTGGAAATCTGCCGGTTGCACTTGGCCCAGCCGACGAGCGATGAGGGCTTTCTCTAGCGTCGCCAGCTTGTGTAAGCGCACGGCCGAAGGCGCAAGTAACCCCGCTCCTTGCCAATCTGTAATCGGGACATCGTAAGGGGTCTGGTGCCTTTGGGTGGTCACTCTGGCCACGACCACATCGGCATTGCCGGTGTCTAGAATGACCAGAGCCGGACGATGCTTGATCTGCGTGCCACGGGCATAGGGGAAGGCCACTAAGACCAGCTCACCGGCTTGGTAGGTCGTCGTAGATGGCATCGCTTGGGGCGTAGCCCTTCAGAAACTGCTTGGCCGTCAAGTGCGCCCAATCTTGATCTTCAGCGGCAGAGGCTCCCAGCTGCTCGATGATCTCTTTCAGCAGCTGCTCAAGCGTACAGTGGCGTGCCTGTGCCAGCTGTCTGGCGCGCTCCAGGGTCTGTTCATCGAGTTGCAATTCGATGTTCGCCATCCTGCCCTCTCCGGTCCCTCTTAGCTTGAAGTGCAGAGGGCTTGCAGTCTATCAAGGCCAGCAGGAAAACGCAAACCCTTGACAAGCGGGGGGAGGGGAAGTGCTATTATCAGCTTGACACCCGAAAGGGCAAACCCAGCGAAAGCTGGGGACGCAAAGCCATGGATCTCACAGAGATCGCCAGGCTGCCAAAGGTGAAGGTGCGTAATAGCTTCCTGTTCACTCGCCTTATTTGTTCCCAACTTGCCCTTTCAGGAAACTCTTCAATGGGGGTTGGCAACCAGGCTTCAAGCATTTCGATGTAGGCAGGTCGTGTCGGGACTTCTTCTCGTGACTTTATCACTAGGGCTCTTTGGATGTGCCCAAGGATTCGATGTTCCTACGGCAACCACAGGGAATGATGGCTTTGTAGACATCCTTGAGCTGGGAGGAGTCACCGCCTATGGTAAGCCGGTGACCCTCAATGAAGAATTCCTCCCAGCTGCTGCAGTTTACCGAGGCCTGTATGCAACTGGCAACTGAGCAGGTG
>JBBIPG010000034.1:0-23874 GCA_037442925.1 Candidatus Fraserbacteria bacterium
GCCTCATGGTCAGTTCCATGGTTGCCTCCTTGCTCTGAGAGACAACCAAAACCTCCTCTCGGGTTCGAGTACTTTCTTACCTGAGGCAACGATCCCGTTTGGAGTACTTTTTTGATGAGGCAATTCGAGCACTTGACAGCGCAACCATCCACCGAGTATACTTTTTTAGACCATCCGAACGTCCGACAAAGGCAAACTCCTCGAAAGGGGGGGACGCAAAGCCGTAGGCCTAAAGAGAGTCGGATGAGTCACAAAGTCTAAAGAGTCCAACAGACTCAGAAGACTCCAGCGGCTCAGAAGACTCCCATGGCGGCTAGGTTGCCGAAGATCGTTCTGACATGTTTTCTTGCGATTATAGAGCTACCTCCTTGCAGGCAGGGTACGCTTGGCCGAGCGGGGTGCCAGCGTGCACCCAAGCTTCCGATCTCCCAGAGTTTTCTCGTGGGCCCACCTCCTGTTTCAATTCTCGCGAGTTTTTGCTCAGGAATCGAAGAGGTGCTCGGCCAAGCGTTTTCCTCATCTAGCGGTGAGAGGGAGTAGGGGAGAGCCGTAGGCCACGTTCCGTGTCCTTGGGGGTTAAGTTCGGATGGTCCCTCAAGGCCGTGAGCGTGGTCTACGTATTTCACGGGTTCCTTAGGCATGGAGCGAGAAAGTAAAAGGCTGCCAATGAGAGTGTAGCGGGTTCGCTGGGGCCGTTTTGAATCTGCCACCGCGGCTGTAGCTCCTTTCCCCCCTGACCCGCGTCCCCTAAGATATTACCACAAATGAGGGCCTTCCGGCAAGGGGACACTTCTAGGGGGATCGTTTCATCTACAGCTCCAAAGACTTGGCGATGGTCTCTTTCTGGATCTCGTCGGTCCCTTCGACGATGCGTAAGATTCGAGCGAAGCGAAAGATCCGTTCGATGGGCAGCTCCTTCATTACCCCCATGCCCCCGTGGATCTGCACGGCACGATCGGCCAGGCGGTAGAGCATGTTCGTCGCGTACCACTTGGCCATCGAACTTTCCGCAATGATTGGCTCTCCTTGATCCATCTTCCAGGAGGCGTTCAAGACCATCTGCTCGGCGGCATAGAGCTCTGCAGCGGATTCAGCGAGCATTCCTCGAATATGCTGATACTTGCTAATGGGTTTCCCAAAGGCCGTGCGGAGGTTGGCGTACTCAACCGAGCGCTTCAGAAGATAGTGGGCTAGGCCGATGCTCCAGCTGGCAATGTTGAGTCGTCCGATCCCCAGCCAGCTCATGGCGATATAAAAGCCCATGCCCTCCTGACCGATGACGTTCTCGAGGGGGACTTTACAGTTTTCAAAGATGAGTTCTGCCTGGGAGCCATCGTCGATGATGCTACGATTGATCTTCCCCATCTGATATCCGGGGGTATCGCGCTCCACGAGGAAGGCCGTCACGCCCAGATAGCCATGCTCTTTGTACGTCTTAGGATCTGTGATGGCGAAGACCTGGGCGAAGTCGGCATCGGCCGCGTTCGTGATGAAGGTCTTCATGCCGTTCAGAATATAGAAGTTGCCCTTCTTCTCTGCTCGGGTTTTCAAGTTCTTGATGTCGGAACCGGCTTCGGGCTCTGTGAGCGCAAAGCAGGTTGTCTTCTCCCCACGGATGAGTGGCTTCAGATACTTTTCACGCTGGAGTTCGTCGAGTTGCAGAAGCATTGGGCTCGGACCTTCCGGGCCGGATAACACGACGACATTGAGTCCCAGTCCATGGCGGAAGACTTCCGTAGCGGCATAGAACATGCCGACGCGGTTTATGCCGCCGCCACCGATGTCTGTCGGCATGTGCATCGCGTAGTATCCCAACTCAGCGGAGCGGCGGCGCACGTGACTCAAAATTCCTTTGAACTCAGGCACGAGGCTCCCGTCGTCTCGCAGACGGGCGCGCTCGTCTTCCAAGAATCTCTTATGCTTTTCTTCCAAAGGCCGGACTTCTTTCTCTAAGAACGAGCGGAGTCCGCGACAGATCATCTGGATCTCTTCTGGAACTGTGAAGTCAACCATGCGCCCTCATCCCCTTTGTCTGATTTCCCGAACTTTACGGTGCGGCCGCTAGACGTCTGAATTCTTCCGCTTGCTGAAGTAGATGATGTCAGAATGTCTTTGATAACCCAGTCTCTTAAAAACCTCCAGGGACGCCGCGTTCCAGTCTTCGACCAAGCAGGCATAGATCTCGATTCCTAGAGCCGATAGACGCTTCTCCGCCTCTTCGACCAGCCTCCTCGCAATGCCGTGCCTGCGATAAGCGGGAGCTACGGCAAGACGATTGATCCATCCCTTTCGTCCATCGTGGGTGCAGAGAAGAGAGCCAATGAAGGCACCGTCCGTTTCTGCTACCAGATAGATGGATGTCGGCTGCCGAATCTGACGTCCGATCTCGTCTCGGCTATCGCGACCTTCGGGCTTGTAGGGAAGTCCTGCTTCCTCCCAGAGCGTGATGAGGGCGTTGTAGTCCGCAAGGCGAAGTTCGCGAATCGTGATATCCATCACATTGTCTTCTGTTTTGATGTTCTTATGGTTCTGTCGTCTGCGGCTTCCGTTTCGTTCGGTACTGTTCTCTTAGCGTGCTCTTTAGGATTTTCCCTGTGCCGCTCTTGGGCAATTCCTTCACAAATTCAACACCCTTGGGCACTTTGTAGGGCGAAAGATGCTTCTTGCAGAAGGACCGCAAGTCTTGCTCTGTCGCGTGATGACCTTCGCGCAGCACGACTACAGCTCGAATGGCTTGAATCCATTTTTCATCTGGCACACCGATGACAGCAGCTTCTAGCACAGCCGGATGTCCGTAGAGCACAGACTCGACTTCTGTGGAATAGACGTTCTCACCGCCGGTGATGATCATGTCATCTTTTCTGTCGACAATGTAGATATAGCCCTCTTCGTCATACTTGGCCATGTCCTTTGTGTGGTACCAAGATCCACGCAGGGCTATTTCCGTCTCCTCGGGTCGATTCCAGTAGCCCTTCATCACGTTTGGGCCGTGAACGAGGATCTCGCCGATCTGGCCCGGCTTTACGTCCCGATCGTTCTCATCTACAATGCGTACCTCGACTCCCAAGATGGGTTTTCCAGCGGAAGCAAGGATCTCTTCTTTGCCTGCGAGCCCACGCTGATGATCCTCTGCCGTGAGGATACTGACCAGAGGAGAGGCCTCCGTCATGCCATAGCCTTGCTGAAAATGGCAGCGAAAGACCTTCATGGCTCGCTTCAAGACCTCGACCGGCATGGGCGAAGCACCGTACAGTATTTGGCTGAGACTACTGAGGTTCCACTTGTCCACGCTGGGATGATTGAGCAGCCAGTTGATCATCGTGGGGATCAAGACGACCGTGGTGGCCTTCTTGGTCTCAATCGTCTGAAGAACGGCTTCGGGGTCAAAGCGGGGGACGAAGGCATGGGTTCCGCCGTTCCAGGTGACGGTGAAGGTGCCGGCCCCATCAGCCAGATGGAACATGGGAGCGGCATGCAAATAGACGCTATCGCCGTAGAACTCAAAGGCGAGCTGGGCGTGGTAGGCGTTCATCATGAGGTTCTTGTGGGTGAGCATGGCTCCTTTGGGCTGACCGGTCGTTCCGCTGGTGTAGAAGAGTCCCACGAGATCATCCTCTGTGATGGATACATCTGGGTCTTCCGCAGAGGATTTCTCCAGAAGTTCCTCGTAAGCGATCATGGCCGGGGGAGCATCTTTCCCAGCAAAGAGAAAGTGCCGGACACCCAAGAGCGTGAGTTGCTCCATGTGTGGTTTGAGATGTTCGTAGATCGTGGTATCGAGCGCGAAGGCTTTGGGCTGGCAATCTGCCAGAGCATAAGCGAATTCTTTGGGTCCCCAACGGATGTTAAGCGGCACGATAACCAGCCCTGCAAACATCGAGCCGTAATAGAGCTCGAGAAAGCGATGGCAGTTGAGCATGAGGACGGCCACCCGGTCACCCTTCTCTAGACCCAGGCCGAGAAGTCCGTTGGCCAGACGCAGGACGCGCTCATAGAACTGAGCGTAGGTCCACTCTTGTGGGCCGCACGTGGCAGCAATGCGTTTGGGGCACATGCGCACCGGACGTCGTAGGGTATTGCGAAGGTCGAGCATGTTCTTCAACCTCTGTTTCGTCGCTGACTCTAGATTACTCTTTCTTGAGTGAGCCGATCAATATCTGCCTGCGAGTACCCAAACTCTGCCAGGATCTCGTGTGTGTGTTCGCCCAACTCTGGGGCAGAGTGATCTTCCTTTTCTCGACTGCCGCTCACCTGAACAGGTAAGACAATGCCCATTTCATCTTCGTGGATCAGTTTCCGTTCACGCACATGTGGGTCTCGGACCACTTCAGCTAGATTGAGTACAGGAGCCACTGGAATCTCTTTCGGGTCGAGCTCTTTGAGCCACTCGGCTTGCGTCTTCGAGCCAAAAGTGGCTTTGAGCGACTGAAAGATCTCTTCGCGCTTGTCTTCCGAGAACTGATGGGGGATGAATTCAGGCTTGCCCAGCACATGGCAGAGCTTGGCCCAGAATTTCTCTTCTAGCACGCCGACAGCAAGGTATTTCCTGTCTCGGGTCTCGTAGATGTGATAGCACGGGAATCCGCCCGTTAGCACGAGTTCTTGAGATCGGAGAGGCTTTTTAGTGACCAAATATTCTGCAAAATGGATCGTAAGCCAGGAGACGACGGTATCCGTGAGCGAGACATCGAGATAAGCTCCCCCTTTGCCCTGCTCTCTCGCGTGCAGGGCTGCCAGTACAGAAACAGTAGCAAACATGGCTCCGCAGAGATCGGCCACCGGCACTCCGGGGATGACAGGCACTTCGCCCGTCAGACTGAGAAGCCCTGCCCGAGCGATGTAGTTGACATCGTGGCCGACATGATCGCGGTAGGGGCTTTTCTGCCCGTAACCCGTAAGCGAGCAATAGATGATGTTGGGATTCGCTTCATGCACATGCTCATAGTCAATCCCCAATCGCTGGACTACTCCCGGTCGGAAGCCTTCCATGACAACGTCCGTCCTCTGGGCCAGCTGAAGAAAGATCTCTCGGCCCTTGGGCGCTTTTAGATCCAGCGTCAGGCTCTTCTTATTGCGATTGAGGGCCAGAAAGGGAGCGCTCTTCTCGTTGATCAGAGGCGGAACCCAACGTACGGGATCTCCGTGCTGGGGCTCTTCGATCTTGATGACCTCGGCGCCCAAATCGGCCAAGAGGAGCGTGGCATACGGGCCGGGCAGTAGTCTCGTGAGGTCGAGCACTCGAATTCCAGTGAGAAAATCTCGCATGGGAACCCCTCTTGACAGCTGCTTTACTTTGCATTATGATCCAGGCACGCGGGGTACGCAAATGCTTCGAAGTCTAGATGGGAAGAGGAATTTATGTCACTGGGCGGGGGAGGGGGGTGGGAAAGAGGATCAACGGGAGACGAGAAAGCGAGTAAGCACGGGAAACTAACAGTCAGTCGGTGAAACACCCTATGCAAAGATTCGGCCCCTGAGCGAAGGAAGAGGAGAATCTCTCATGAACAAACAACAATTTACCGAGCAACTCGCTCGAAAGACGCAACTCCCTAAGCGGAAGGCTGGGGAGACCTTGGACGCCCTCTTAGGCCTGATCGTGGAATCTTGCCAACGCAATGAAAAGGTGAGATTAACGGGCTTTGGCACCTTTGAGCCCTATCAACGGAAGGCAGCGCGGCGCATCAATCCCCGCACCAAGCAGTCGATCCAAGTGCCCGCTCGCTGGGTGCCCAAGTTTCGACCCAGCACAGGCTTTAAGAAAGCACTGGCCAGATAGATAGAGGTTGAACTTCGATCTGAATCGAACTCTTTCGAGTGAAGAGGGGCTCCTCAGGCAGGGCCCCTCTTTTGCTTTCAGGATTCGATGGGGAGCCCATGCCCAAATTCGCGAAGAGAAGATCGCAAAAGGTTGGCCTTTCACCAGGAACCCTTGTCCACATCGGTGAGAAAAAGGCAGAGACAGTTAAGATTACCCTCATCGATTACGATGAATCCCACCTCCAAGAAAGAGAAGTAGGCGCCGTCGAAGAGTGCTTTCCCTTTAGAGAAGAACCCACCGTCACGTGGATCAACGTCGATGGCCTCCATCAGCCGGACGTCATCGAAGCCCTGGGGAAGCACTTCGGCCTGCACCCCCTGGTACTGGAAGACATCTTGAGCACGGGTCAGCGTCCTAAGATGGAAGACTTTGAAGATCATATCTTTATCGTCGTGCGGATGCTAAGCTACAACGAAAAGAAGGGTGAAACAGAAGACGAACAGGTGAGTCTGATTCTCGGCCGCCATTTCGTGCTCTCCTTTCAGGAGACCGAAGGGGATGTCTTCGATTCCATCAGGGCGCGAATTCGCAACGGCAAAGGGCGCATACGAAGAATGGGGGCTGACTATCTGGCCTACGCTTTGATCGATGCCATCGTCGACCACTATTTCGTCGTCCTGGAGCGGCTGGAAGACCGGATCGAGGCGTTGCACGAGGAGCTGGTAGCCAATCCTGCTCCTACAACTTTGCAGGAGATTCAACATTTGAAGAGGGAAATGATCTTCTTGCGAAAGTCAATCTGGCCGTTGCGGGAGGTGATCAGCGGCTTGCAGCGGGGCGAGTCCACTCTGTTTCAAGAAACGACTCGGATCTACCTCCGAGATGTCTATGATCATGCGATTCAAGTGATCGACACGATAGAGACGTTTCGGGATATGATCTCCGGTATGCTAGATATCTATCTCTCGAGCCTGAGCCACAAGATGAACGAAATCATGAAAGTGTTGACGATCATTGCGACGATCTTCATCCCGTTGACGTTCATAGCCGGGGTATATGGGATGAATTTCGAGTACATGCCGGAGCTTCGGTGGCGTTGGGGATACTTTGCGGTCGTAGCTCTTATGTTTGTGATTGCGGGCTTCATGCTCGTCTATTTTCGAAAGAAGAAATGGATGTGAGCTGTGACCTTTGCTGCTGTCAGGATTGCACCAATGGGGTTATAATAGAACTTGCGGAGGGCTTGGTTCGGCTGCTTGAGTTTTTCTCCACGCCAGCACCTCCGGCGTGGCTTTTTCCCAACAGCCTCCAAGCCCTCTTTTTCTCGCTCTTCAGGGGGCAACTTTATCTAGCGTGCTCTCCAGCACATCCAGCCCCTCGTCCAGCTCCTCATCGCTCATGACGAGTGGGATGAGCATGCGGATCACGTTGCCGTAGAGGCCGGCCTTGGCGAAGATCACGCCCTGCTTGAGTGCTCCGTGAATGATCTCTACGGTTTCCTCACTGGCGGGTTCCTTCGTCTCGTGGTCTCGCACGAGCTCGATGGCTTGCATGGCTCCTATGCCGCGCACATCCCCGATGAGTTCGTAGTTCTTTTGCATCTGCTGGAAGCGCTCCTCTAAGTGGGCTCCCAACTGCTCTGCGCGCTTAAGAAGATCTTCTTCCTCAATCACGTCGAGTACAGCAATACCTGCGGCGCAAGCCACGGGGTTGCCCACGTATGTGCCCCCGATGGCGCTGTCTGGCACCGTGTCCACCACATCCGCGGCGCCCAAGACGCCGCTGAGAGGCAGGCCCGAAGCAAGAGATTTGCCGATGCAGATGAGATCCGGTTCGATGCCGAAATGCTCACAGGCAAAGAATCTTCCGGTGCGTCCGATCCCGGATTGGATCTCATCGGCGACCAGCACGATCTCATGCTCATGGCAGAACTTCCGCAAGCGAGCCAGGAATCCCTCGGAGGGCACGACGAACCCCCCTTCTCCTTGAATGGGCTCTACCACGACCGCGGCAATCTCTTCCGGAGCTACGAGGGACTTGACGTGTCTCTCCCATGTGGAGAAACTCATGGGGTTGCGATAGGGATTGGGAAAGGGGACGCGATAGATATCGGCAGCGAAGGGGCCGAAGTGGGCTTTGTAGGGTGTGGCCTTGTGAGTCATGGTCATGGTGAGGAGCGTCCGTCCGTGGAAGGCCCCTTCGAAGACGATGATGGCGCGGCGTTTGGTGTAGTAGCGGGCGATCTTAACTGCGTTTTCTACTGCTTCCGCTCCGCTATTGAAGAAGGCGACCTTCTTGGGGCGATTCCCTGGGGCATACAACACCAAGCGCTCGGCCAGCTCGACGTACGGCTCGTACATGACGACGCTACAGTCGGTGTGGATGAATCGTTCGGCTTGTGCGCGAATGGCGCGCACGACCTTAGGATGGTTATGGCCGACATTGAGGCATCCCCACCCTCCGGTGAAATCGAGATACTCGTTCCCATCTACATCTTTGATGAGTGCACCTTGGCTTTCTGCAATGTAGAACGGGACCAGAGGCGATACCGCCTGGGCCACGACCTCCTCTTTTCGGCGGGCCAGAGCCTTGGATTTGGGACCGATCTCCTTTGTGGCTTGTCGTTTCATTTCCCCCTTGTGAACGACCGAGCTTTTCATGACGATCTCCTTTCGTGGATCATTGCGATGGTGACTCCTGATGCTAGCATATTCGTGAGCCTTTCGGCAATGACCGTAATCAGACAAAGCTTGAGAACGGGAAGAATCTTTGAGTAAGATGTGTGAGGCAGACAGGGGAGTGTATCGTCGTGCAACGAGAGCTATTAAAATCGAAAATCCATCGCGCACACATTACGGGCAAGAACGTCGACTACGAGGGCAGCCTTACCATTGATCGGCAGCTCATGGACGCTGCGGGGATTCATGACTACGAAAAGGTGCAAGTGGTCAACGTTCACAATGGATCTCGGTTAGAGACGTACGCCATCCCCGGACGAGCCGGTTCCGGTGAAGTGATCTTAAACGGTGCAGCCGCGCGCTGGGGCGAGATCGGCGACCCCGTGATCATTCTCACCTTTGCTCAGGTCGAAGAGCGTGAGCTTCCATCCTTCCGACCCAGCATCGTCTGGGTAGATGAGCAGAATCGCATTACCGCCAAAGAGCCGAGTCTCCGCTAACTGTGAGCTGCTCTTTTCCGCGCAACCGCTATCAGAGTGAGCACCACAGCCAACCACATGGGGAGACTGCGAAGCAGATCGGCTTGCCCGCCAAACCACGTGTTGTTCGAACGAATCTCTTCCAACACGGTGCGCTCTGGATCGATGGTCACGCTCTGTAGGGGCGAAGCTCCTTCTACAATGAACTGTTTTGTGGTCTCTTGCCCATCCCACTCCAGTTTCTGGCTCACTCCTTGGGAATCTATGAGCTGTATGACGACGGGCATAGTCGCTTCACCCGTTCGCTGAAGGGTGATGGCATCTTGGTAGCGTCCGTCTGTCTGAGAAAGAGTGCGGACTTCCGAGATAGAAAAATCGAGCGTCTTTGTGGTTCGTAGCCATTGGTCAAAAAACCAATCCAACTCTTGCTGGCTGATGTCTTCAGCTAACAAAGTGAAATCGCTTGTTGTGACGTTTTGAAACTGAAACCGTGCGTAGTATTCGCGAAGAAGTTGCTCAAACTTCTCTTTGCCCACTAATCCGCGCAGCATCCACAAGATCCCTGAGCCCTTGGTATAGACGGCAGCGGCGTAGTTCGACAGCGAAGTATATTCAGAAGCGGGTTGCAGGACGATCTCGCCTGGTTCGTGGTAACGTAGTGAGCTACGGGCAAAATCCTCGGCGTAGCCCAGCCGCTCCATGAGATAGCGCTCTTCGGAGTAGGTTGTAAACCCCTCGTCGAGCCAAGCTTCATTGAATTCATCATTGCCCACGGCTGCATACCACCACTGATGTGCGACTTCGTGGGCAATCTCTCGATCACTGCCAAAGCCGATCATGATGATGCTGGGGTACTCCATGCCGCCCCCGGCTTCCACTTGAGCGATCGTGAATACAGAATACGCATATGGGCCAAATTGTTCGCTGTAAAATTGGAGTGCGGTCAGTCCCCGCTCTGCCAAGGCGAATTGATCCAGATAGAGCGCTCTTACTGTGATGCCCTCCCACTCCAGCTCTTTCACTTGATAGCGTGCGCTCGCCACCCAAGCGAAGTCGTGAACATCTTCGGCAAAGAAGCTGAGCGTCTTTTTCAGTGAACCGGCTACCTCAAACTCCAGCTTGCCCGTAGCCCCCACTTGAAAAGACGTGGGCACGGTCAGCTCGACGAGGTAATCTGCGAAATCGCCGTAGAATTCTCCGATGTAGCTATATGGCTCCAGATGCCAGCCCGCTTCATCGTACACGGCCAACTTCGGGTACCAGAGTGAGATGGTGTACACACCGTTGCGATGGCCGCTACGAATCGCCAGGACGGCTGCCATCCTCCCCTCGAACGGAACTTCCATAAGATCGTAGATAAACTCGATGGTGAGCTTGATCTCAGCGTCATTGACTAGTGGTTCCGGCAGGCGCACTTTCAGGAGGGTGTCTTGCACGGAGAAGTCGAGAGATCGAGAGTTGCTGGTGATACTCAAGATTTGTATGAACGCATCGTCGTTCGGGTTCGCATAGATGCGATTGAGGTCGCGGATTCCTGCTATGCTCTGGAGATCGCGTTGATATTGGCTATTGGAGTTTCGTTTGAAGGCGTTGGGATAGACGTGGAAATAGAGTTCGTTCAGAGTTTGTCCCGTCCGGTTGGTGATCTGGATCGTTTCGCTCCCCGTGATGACGTTCTTCTGCGTGTCGAGTTCGGCGTCGATCGAGTATCGAACTTCGCTGGGCAGGCCATAGGCAGTCAGAGGAACCAGCAGAATGCCTATACTGGCGATGAGCGTTCTCATAGCGGCCTATTCTAATCAAGGTCAGGGTATGGCCGCAATCGAGGTGAGTCATTCGCGCGGACCTGGGACGATCAGCTAGAATGGCCTGCTGAGGGGGAACGGAATGCAGGCAGTGGTTTTGGCAGCAGGGGAGTCCTCGCGCTTCTGGCCGCTGTGCGAGGGCACTCATAAGAGTCTCTTCCGGCTGATGGGAAAGCCATTGATTCAGTGGACGCTCGAGGCTGTTAAGCGAGCAGGCATAGAAGAAGCGATCATAGTCCAGTCTCCGACGAAAGCGATCCAACAGGCACTTAAAGACGTCTCGCTCAATCTGAAGATGCGCTATATTGTGCAAGAGCAGCCCAAGGGGATGGGAAATGCGCTGCTTGCGGCCAAGAGGGAGCTGGACGAACGGTTCTTCCTCTTGCATGCTCATGAATTCACAGCAGATCGCTGGATTGGGCTCATCCGTGCGAAGAGTCGTAAGACCGGGGTGAAGACAGTCCTAGCAGGCCAGAGAACACAAGAGCCCTGGAAGTATGGCATGCTGGAACTTAAGGGTGATCGAGTGATAGACATTGTCGAGAAACCCGATCCCAATAAATCCCCCAGCAATATCCGTGCCCTGGGAATTTATTTATTGTCTCATGAATTCTTGGATGATCTCGCGCAGGTAGCCGAGCAGCCCTACGCGTATGAAGAAGCGTTGGGGCGCCACATGAGTGAACACGACGTGCGAGTAGTGATGGGAGATGAGGCAAGTCCATCACTCAAGTATCCGTGGGATCTCTTCGCTGCAACACGTCTACTGATGGATGAACATCTTAAGGCGTTTCGGGCGCCCACAGCGAGAATCAGTCCGCTGGCTCATATTGAGGGGAAAGTCCACATCGGCGAACGGGTCAAGATCCACGAGTATGCTGTGATCAAAGGGCCTTGCTATATCGGGAATGACTGTGTGATCGGGACGCACTCGCTGGTTCGAGAGTACACAGATCTTGAGGAAGGAGTTGTGATTGGCGCGTTTGCTGAGGTAGCACGTTGTCTCTTCCAAGAAGGTGCGAGCACGCATGCCGGTTATTTTGGAGATTCCATCTTTGACCGTGGGGCGCGCGCCGGGGCGGGGACGGTCACGGCCAACGTGAAAGTGCATCGAGATGAGATCCGGCCCACTGTGAGGGGCGAGCGTGTATCCACGCGGTTGCGCTCGCTGGGTGCGATAGTCGGAGCCGATACGCAGTTGGGTATCTCTGTCATGACAATGCCGGGGGTGCTGATTGGCGCGCGCTCGTTCGTCGCTCCCGGCATCGTTGTAGATGAGAATGTGCCCTCGGATACGCGGGTGTCTTTGAAGCAAGAGCGCGTAGCGAAGAGGAAAAAGGAGCGCCGCCAACGGCCTTCTCCCGTTGACAGAGACGAAGGGATCTGCTAGAATCGGCTCACAAACGAAAAATGCGCTTCAGGAGGGGCCATGACGCTCGCAGCTGAGCCCATACGATATCTCGAGCGTGGGCGAGGAGAAGCGATCGTCTTACTGCATGGGCTCTTTGGAAGCCCCGACAACTGGACCCCGATTCTCGAAGACCTTTCGAACGAATTTCGTCTGTTGGCTCCGCAATTGCCATTAGACCGTCAGCCGAATCGCCAGCCCCATGCTTTCCAGTCGATCCATCAACTGACGGACTATATCAAAGATTTCTTTGAGTCTGTCGGCATCGAGAGGGCTACGATTGGGGGCAACTCCCTCGGTGGACAGGTGGCCATCGACTTCTGCCTGAAACACCCAGAACGAGTGGAACGACTCATCATCACGGGAAGCGCGGGCTTATTTGAACGAAGCTTGAGTGGAGGTAGCATTCCGAAAGTGACGCGAGAGTTCATCCGTGAAAAGGCCTGTGAGATCTTTTACGATCCACGCCACGTTACGGAGGAACTGATAGAGGAAGTGCTGGAGATGTTGATGGATCGCGCTTATGTCCGCTTCTTGATTCGCGTAGCCAAAGCCACACGCGACTATAACGTGAAGAGCGAACTGGGAAAAATCAAGATCCCTACTCTCATCATCTGGGGACGGGATGACAAGATCACCCCACCGGTAGTCGCCGAAGAATTCAAAGAACACCTCGAGCATGCCCAGTTGGTCTTCCTGGATCGTTGCGGTCATTCGCCGCCCATCGAACAGCCAGCAGCCTTCGCTCGTATCGTACGGGATTTCTTGAGGAATCCCGTCGCTTCCCTCTTTAGCCCTTCGGTCTAGACACTGCTCTTGCGTGAGCGGCTCTTTGCGCTATAATGAGCGTGCTCTCGTGGGGGAACCAGCGCGCTGAGATCCTTCGTGATGGAACCTGTTGTTGCGATGGAGCCATTCTGCCATGGTGAATCATAGTGAAGTTGCCGTTCGAACGGAAGCGTTGACCCGAGTCTACAAGTCCAAGCGACGCGAAGCCGGCTCTCATAAAGAGATTGTCGCGTTGGATGGCGTAGATCTTGAAATCCGTCGTGGAGAGTTGTTCGGGTTGCTTGGGCCGAACGGTGCGGGCAAGACTACGCTGATCAAGATTCTCACGACGCTTCTCGCTCCTTCGGGTGGTCGGGCTTGGGTAGCTGGTGTGGATGTCGCCGAGAACCCCTGGGAAGTGAGGCAGCATATCAACATGGTCTCCGGAGGTGAATCTTCCGGCTATGGGCTTCTCACCGTGGAAGAGAACCTCTGGATGTTCTCGCAGTTCTACGGGATCGACTCTAAGACGGCACGGCGACGCATCCAGGAGCTTCTCACGGTGGTAGGCCTTTCGGATCGTGCCAAGACGAAGATCTATCACCTCTCGACAGGGATGAGGCAGAAGATGAACTTCGCTCGCGGCTTCATCACGGACCCTGAAATCTTATTTTTGGATGAACCCACGCTGGGGCTGGACGTACAAACGTCCCGCGTCTTGCGCGCCTTCATCAAAGAATGGGTGCGAGCACGCCCCGAGAAGACGATTCTACTAACCACACACTACATGCAGGAAGCCGATGAGTTGTGTGATCGGGTGGCCATCATCGACCAGGGGAAGATCTTAGCCTGCGACACTCCAGCCAACTTGAAGAGGCATCTACAGAGGGCATCGCTCTTTCGGCTTGAGGTCTCCTCGCTGGGTAACCCGACGGATCTCTTTGCTGGACTGAATGGGATCACTCAGTTCGCCCATGTGGAGCGCGATGGCCATACCCAGCTTAGCTTCATCTTAGAGAACGAACACGCGCTCCTTGGCATCTTGGCGGCAATCGAACGTTCTGGTGTCCACTTGCTCTCACTCGAGAAGCGCGAGCCAACGCTGGAAGATGTCTTCGTCAGCCTCGTAGGGCACGGGCTGATGGAGGAGACACAATGAAGCTCAGGCGGGAAGTCGAAGTATTCTTACGAACCGTCAAGGGGCGGGCGTACCCGCGGATTGTGGGCTTGCAGCGGGAGAAGAGCTGGCTCTTCTTCGATATCGTGTTGCCACTCTTGCAGGTCGCGGCCTTCGTCTTCATCTATCGGGCCATTCAAGCTCCTCCGGAGTTTGCGGGTTTTGTGGTGCTGGGGGGTGCGATGGTGGCGTACTGGATGAACGTGCTCTGGAGCATGGCAACCCAGCTCTACTGGGAGAAGGAGCAGGGGAATCTTGCTCTCTATATCATGGCTCCGACGTCGAGAATGGCGATTCTCTTAGGGATGGCCGTCGGCGGCATTGTAGCGACCACGTTTCGCGCGGCCGTTGTGATTCTGGTGGGCTCACTGATCTTTCAGGTGAGCTTTACCATCGAGAGAATTCCGGAGCTGATCGGTGTTTTCCTCTTGACCCTGTTGGCTCTGTATGGCATGGGAATGCTGTTTAGCTCGCTCTTTCTGCTCTATGGGCGTGAGGCTTGGCACATGGCGAACCTGCTCCAAGAGCCGGTCTTTTTGCTCTCCGGCTTCTATTTCCCCATCAGGAGCTTGGGGTTCTGGACGGCGCTTGGAGCCTCGATCATCCCCAGTACTTTGGGGTTAGATGCCATGAGGCAGTTGCTCTTCCCCAGTGCTCCTCAGCTGGGATTCTTGGCTGTGGAATATGAGCTGGCCGCTCTCGGAGTTCTCAGTGTTTTCTTCTTATGGTTTGCTTACTGGGCGTTACGCTATATGGAAGATCTCGCTCGACGCGAAGGACGGCTCACCGTGAGGGGGCAGTGATGAATCATCAGCGGGAAGGCATTCGCAGTCTGAGGATGTCGACGTGGCTTGGCTGGCGGATCGAGTCCAACTGGACAGATCCGCTGCTGTTCGCGATCTATTCCATTGCCAAGCCCATAGCCGGGGTGTTGATCCTCGTCTTCATGTACATGGTGGTGGCTCAAGGAGGTTTGAAGAATCCCTTCTTTCCTCAGATCTTCGTGGGCAATGCGTTTTACATCTATGTGGGTTCCGTGCTCATGGGAGTGAGCTGGGCCATCATTGATGATCGGGAGCATTATGGGATGCTCAAGTACATATACACGGCACCTCTGAACATCTACTTTTATGTTCTGGGGCGAGGGGTTGCCAAGACGCTCACAGCCACCGCGGCGGTGCTGATCACGCTGCTATTCGGAATCTTCGTCCTCGGCATCCAGATCGATGTGGCTGGCATAGATTGGATTCTGCTTGTGCTCAGTCTCGCCGTGGGGCTTTTGGGACTCGCGTTCATGGGGATCCTGTTGGGGGGCGTATCGCTCGTCACGGCGCGGCACAATTACTTCATTGGCGAAGCCGTGGCGGGGGCACTGTATTTTCTGTGTGGTGCGGTATTCCCTATAGATATTCTTCCCAAGGTTCTTCAACTCTTCGGCCAAGCGTTGCCGCTCACGTATTGGCTGGAGGCGTTGCGTCGAGCGATTCTGGGCCAAGGCAGCAGCCAGCTGTTGGCGTCGCTCTCGAACGAAGCGTTGCTAGGAATTCTAGCTGGTTCGACGCTGGCACTGGGGTTCATCTCGGTGGCGTTCTACCGGTGGGCAGAGCATCGTGCTAAGGAGAAGGGCTTGATCGACATGCAGACGGCGTACTAGACTAGTCTCAGGGAGGTTACAATGCTGCCACGGACGATCACGTTGCTCCCATACGCTAAGGCCATCAGTGATACAAGCGATATCCAGGATTTCAGCTGGAACCCCAACGCTCAAGGTCTGAAAGAGGGAGAGATCGGTTTCACGATCCGGACCCGGATGGAACAGTCAGTGACCATAGCAGTGACGAATGCACAAAGACACCCCGCTAGGAGCATTGCACTCGCTAGCGGGGTGTCGATCTCAGGTTTGAGTCGTCGTCAGCCTTTGGGGACGACGTTGGCCGCGCGCAGGCCCTTAGCGTCTTTCTCGATGTCGAACTCGACAACCTGGCCCTCGCGCAGGGTCTTGTACCCCTCAGCCTTGATGGCAGAGAAGTGGACGAACACGTCGGGCTCGCCGCTGTCCTGCTCGATGAAGCCGAAGCCCTTGGCGTCGTTAAACCACTTGACCTTCCCAGTGGCCATCGATAAACCCTCCTGCGATCTGCGTGGGATTTGACCCTCTGGCTGCTCTACCCACGTGCGACGGGTTTACCGTTGGGCACCCTGGGTGACAAGCCGATGAGTCAGAACTTGCCGGGTTAGCTATACGCCTTCACCTTCAAGTTGCAGATGTCGCCCAAACTGTAGCATAGATTGAATGTTTTGTCAAGACCTATGGGCGTTTCTGCTGCCATAATCTGTAGGAGATGGCGAACGGGGAAGTCACGGTCTTTGCGGGCTGCTGCCCCAGCCTAGCTTCTGGGCCATCAGGCGAAAGAAGCCTGGACGCCGGTGAAGTACCACAATTCGCGTAGAGTGAGAAGAGCGACGGATCTTTAGGCTCGACTCCGGCGTAAGCTCAATCGTCTTGATGCCGTCCACGGTCAGTTGACTGGGTAACTGTATCTCCGCCCGTAATTCTACTTGTGCTGGCAGCACCAGCGGCCGTAGACCTAAGGCGTGTACATTGAGTGGTGTGACCAGCATGCACTCCAGGGCGGGAAGGACGATCGGCCCCCCGGCGGCCAGCGAATACGCGGTGGAACCAGAAGGTGTGGCAATGATCACTCCATCTCCGGGGTAGCGGCTGATGAATTCTTTACCCCAATAGAGATCGATTCGGGTGAAATCGCGAACATCGGACCTTGCCAGGACAAGCTCATTTAGCGCACTGAAGTGCTGGTTGTTATACTCTGCTTCTAAACGTAGGCGCTCTTCCAGTGCGTATTCTCCGGCGAGCACTTGGTCGAGGGCGGGGATGAGTTCCTGAGCCTGGGTTTGAGTCAAGAAGCCCAAGCTGCCTACGTTGACACCCAAGATGGGAGTTTCGTAGTCCACTACAAGCTTGGCGGTCTTGAGGAACGTCCCATCGCCTCCGAGTGAGATTGCCAGAAACCCTCCATCGGGCTCTACGGGCAGTGGGTCCGTCAAGGGAATAGTCCAATGCTTTATACGATGGGCCTTGGCCCACTTCTCAAGCTCCTGGACTACTGTGGGCACCTCAGGTTTATGCGGATGAAAGACGGCAATGATCTTCTTTGGGTACATGTCAGATGTACTTCCAGCGGCAGAGCCAGTGCTCCAAAATCTCGATCAGAATATAGATTCCGAGGCCCAACAGCCCAATGGCCATGATGCCAGCGAAAACCTTCTCGAAGCTGAACATTCCAAACGAGGCGTTGATATAAGAGCCCAAACCCAGGGGGGTCTTGATGACCGTCTCAGCAAGGTAGAGGGCGAAGATGCCAAGTCCTAAGCTGATGCGCAGGCTCGTGAAGATGGCGGGCAGCGATCCCGGTAGCACCACATGCCAGTAGATCTTCGCATGGCTCACGCCGGCAGCCAACGCACTCAGCACGTAATCTCTGGGGATGTTCGCGGCCGCATCGCGTGCGGAAACCAGCAATTGAAAGAAGACCACCAACACGATGAAACTGATCTTCGCGGCTTCGCTCTGTACGCCAAGGAGCATAAACAGAATGGGCCAGAAGACGACCTTGGGAATGGGATAGGCTGTATACACCAGAGGGGAGAGCAGCGGACGAGCCCAACGCTCATGACCGATGGAGAGCCCCAGTGGGACAGCCAGAACGAATGAGATGAGCAGCGAAACAGTCAGGCGCAATCCCGTGGCCAACGAGTGAATTCCAATCTCTTGCCAGTGCGCAGGGAAGACTTGTAAGGCTTCAAGGGGACCGGGGAGCACCCGCCAGCGAGGATTCGGCTTAAGCTCTCCGGTCCGGGGATCGGGTATGGGAGGAAAAGCCCAATGCATGGCCCAGCTGGCCAGTTGCCAAAGAACGAGTATGACCAGAATACTCAAGACGTAGCCCAACACTTCTCGTTTCATGAGCGTAAGAGTGCCCGGATTTCACTCACTTTCTGGAAGAACTGGCTACTTTGCCGATAGGCTTCTTCTCCCACTCCGGCGTTGGTGATGACATCGACGATCTTCGCCGGACGCTGCGAGAGGGCGACAATGCGTTGTCCCAGGAAGACGGCTTCTTCAATGTCATGCGTCACCAGCAGCAGGGTAAATCCGTGCTTCTTCCAGAGAGCGAGAATCAAGTTTTGTGTGTGCTCTTTTGTGAGGGTGTCGAGTGCGGCCAGCGGCTCGTCCATGAGCAACAGACGGGCGTTCTGTGCCAGAGCACGAGCGAGGCCCACCCGCTTCTTCTCGCCACCAGAGAGCTGTGATGGATATCGTTGCTCCATCCCCTCTAGCCCCAGCTCTCGTAGTGCACGTTTGATCCGCTTGAGCCACCCTGTGCCGTGGAGGGGCAGGCCAAAGATGGCATTCTGCCAGACGGTCTTCCAAGGGAGCAGCCCCGTATCTTGCAAGATCAGCGCCACATCCGGACGCGGATGGGTGATAGCTTCTCCGGCGATGACCACTTGACCGGCACTCGGCCGGATCAATCCCGCCAATATGTAGAGCAGGCTGCTCTTGCCGCAACCGGAGGGCCCAATGATCGCTACGCTCTCACCTGCCTCCACGCGGAGGCTTATCCCGGCGATGACCTGAGTCTCCCGCGCCCCATGGCCATCGGGATACGCCAAGGACAAGCCATCGACTTCAATCATGAGCCGTTGAAACGATCCGTGAACGCCAGCTCAAACGGAACGGCAGCACGCAGGTATCCCTTCGAAAGTGCCCAGCTGGAGACGGACTGGAACTCGTCGGCCAGGAGCGCCCGTGGTTGGGGGAAAGCAGGGATTAGATATTCCCGTAGGAAGTCTTCTGCTCCCGGTGGCAGCTCCTCTCGTTTCACTCCTGGGAAGAAGAACTGCAGGGCAGCGTTCAAGCCCACCTCGACCACTTGCTCCCTCGGAAGAGTTGCGAGCAGCGAGACGACTTCCCGATATCCCTCATAGAAGCGTTCGATTCGATCCGAGTCCTCGTCAATGATCCGGTTCTGGAACGCCAATACACTGGGCGTCAGTTTCTGGTTCTTATAGTCGGCCAAGAGGACAACTGGAGATCCCTCGGCCCCAGTGATGAATTCGAGATACGAGCCCATGGGCTCAGGGAGCACAGCGGCGAGAATGCTTCCTTGCCCCAGGAGTGTGGCCAAGAGCACCAGATCTTCGTAGTCAGAGTACTGTTTGCTCTCATCCAGGGTGACGCCTTGACTGGTGATCAGGCGATCCGTTTCGTACTCCATGTCCGTCTGTCTGAGAAGTCCGATGGTGCGACTGTTCTTGCCATCGAGGCGCCGGAGCAAGGTGGTAAGATCCGTGATGCCGGAGAAGTGATGAGTCGTGAGTGAGTATCGGCGGCTGTTGTCGATAACTTCGTAGGCCGTGCTCGTGATCTTCACGGGCGCGTCGGCGGCGATGAGCTGAAGTACTGAAGCGACATCCGTGAGGGCTCCATCTACGGCTCCGCTGAACAAGTTCACATTTCGTTGAGTGCGGCTGGAAAAGCCGACTAGCTCGACCTCAAGTCCGTGTTTCGTGAAGATCTGTTGGTCGTTGGCGAAGGCGAAGGGAAAGCTATCGATCATCGGGGGCAGGCTCAGCTTGAGCTTGGAGAGCTGCTGGCTTCGAAGTGCGTCGCCCCAAAAAGAGGCGGCAAGTAGCGCAACCCCCACCGACTTTAAGAAGTCTCTTCGTGTGGGAATAACCAGTCACCTCCTGAATGTGTTGATTATAGCTTCTTTGGAAGAGACGGGCAATGGTGAGCGCAACGTAATGGGGAGGGCTTGTCTTCCCCATGGTTTGCGATTATAATGGGGCACTTGAAAAGGGAGGTGTGACGTAGGATGATCATCATAGACGCCACGCTCTTCTTGTTCTTTGCCTTCTGGTTCATCTTCTTGGCTGTGCTCCTGGCTTTCTTGGTTGGCTTCTAGAGGGAGCCTTCGGCTAAGCGCGAGAGCTTAAGAAAAGAGGAGGGATCGCGATGCGGCGAATCGCCTTGCAGATATTCGTCGTTTTGGGTGTACTGATTGGTCTATTCGGATTTTGGAATCCACTCGGACAGGCTCAGGATGCCATTGAGGAATGGGCCAAGCAGCAGATCAGCGAAAAGACCGGAATCGATCCCAAACTGCTGGCGACCCTCTTTGTTACCGATGGTTCTGATCAGCTGATCTTGGCCTTCGTCTACATCACTGCCGAGGTCTTGGAGAGCAACCTCAAGCCGGATCTCAAAGAGGCCATTGCGCCCTTCGTGGGACAGAGAGCCATGCTTACCCTCGTCGTCCCCACGCGTCGCTCTCTGTTTAACCCCATGGACATCTCGTTCTCGCAAGATGGGTTCGTCTATCTCATCGGGCCAAACCAGATTCATCCCATCACGAGCGACTTCCAAGCTGGAGAGCTTGCGGCCAACGTCGTGAGTTCCGGCGTGATCGAGTTGCCCCAAGGTCTGGACATCAACCGCTCCTTCCAGATCAGTTTTCGAGCCCACTCGACGACCTTTTCGCTCAGCGGCTCTCAAGTTCCGGGATTTAGTACCCCGACATCGGGGTTCTTGCTCTTCTTCTTACAGCTCATCTTTCTACTCTTCCTCTTCCCGTTCTTGCTGGGGATTTAGATCCGCTCGCCTGAAGAGCCTCGATGATCTTCTGATTGGCCCTAGGAAACGCATATCGAGCCAAGTCGCTGATCTCGACCCAGGCCCAGTTGGTACATCTAAGCGCTCGCGGCGTGCCTTGACGCCAAATGCACTCAAAGGCGTGAAGCATCACGCGAAAATGGCTGTAGGCATGGCGCACGCTCGTGAGGCGCCTTTTCACGTCAATGGCGATTCCCAACTCCTCACGAACCTCTCTCTGTACGCATTCTTCCAAGGTCTCGTTGGGTTTGCGTTTGCCTCCGGGGAACTCCCAGAGCCCTCCGAGCAGTCCTTCTGGAGGTCGTTGTGCAATCAGTAATCTCCCATCCTTCCAGATGAGTCCAATGGCGACTTCATGTTGAGGGAGCGCACGATGGGGAGCCTTCACGGGAAGCCGATCTTGCATGCCGAGACGGTTGGCATGGCAGAGCGTTCTTACAGGGCAGACAGTGCAACAAGGCACTTTGGGAAGGCAGATCCTGGCTCCCAGCTCCATGAGGGCTTGGTTGAAGGTTCCCGCTCGCCCCATGGGGAGAAGTCCTTTGAGCAGGGTCTCCAAGCGACTCTCGACGTGGCGCAAACGGGGATTCTTCGCCACACAAAAAACGCGACAGAGCACACGGCGCACATTGCCATCGAGAGCGATCCTATCCTGACCAAAGGCCATGCTCAAAATGGCTCCGGCTGTGTACCGTCCGATGCCGGGCAGCTCCATTAACTCTGGCTGGCTGCTGGGAATTACTCCGTCATGTTGATTCATGACGACGTGGGCGGCGCGGTGCAAGTTGCGAGCGCGGGCGTAATACCCTAGGCCTTCCCAGGTTTTGAGCACTCGATTGAGGGGTGCTTGTGCGAGTCTTCGCACGGTTGGAAATTCTTTGATGAAGCGTTGGTAATAACGCTTGGCTGTGGCCACTCGCGTCTGTTGCAGCATGATCTCCGCGACCCAGATTCGATAGGGATCCCTCATCTTCCGCCAGGGGAGCGTCCGGTGGTGAGATGCATACCAGCGTAGCAATCTCCTGACGAATTGCTCTTGCTGGGCGGGTGTGAGACGCTTCACGTTTTAGAGTTGCAGATGTGCGGTCCACAACTGCCGTTCACGTTTGAGGGCGTCCCAAAAGCTCTTCAACTTGTAGCGGCTGTAGCCCCGGAGAGCTTCCTCGAGCTTCCGATGAGCCCGGCGGGTAAGACAGTAGACTGAAGTATCGGGCCCTTGAGGAGAGGGCCAGAACTCAAAGATGCATTGGCGGTGGATGAGGTCTTCCAAACAGTAGGACAAGATAGGCAACGACCGATGGAGCGTGCCGGAGAGGGTCATGGGAGTGGCGTGGCTCTCATACCACAGGTAGCGCAGGATCTCTGCCTCGATGTTCCGTTGTTCCTCTCGATCTAGTGTTTGTATCTCCATCACGATCACGGTTCATACCTCGTGGTTTGTTCTGTTTATATCTCAATGGGAGGGGGCAAGTCAATAGGTTTCCCTCAGGCTTTAATGCCTTTGAGCAAGCTCTCTACGCCGCTGGCAAACAGATTGTTTACACCTGTGCAGAGCCACTGAAATCCTCTCTTCTGCCAATGATGATACTCCTCGGCGGTTCTGGCGATGGTGCCCACGAATTTTCCAGCTGCGATGGCTTGTTGGCCCAGCTTCTCGATGAGCGAAAGAACATGAGGGTGAGTGGTCTGGCCGGGAAATCCCAGGGCGGATGAGAGATCGGAAGGGCCGAAGAAGACGAGATCGATGTGCTCGACGGAGAGGATGTCGCTAAAGTGTTTGACGGCCTCTTGTGTTTCTACTTGAACAGCGATGAAGGTCTCTTCGTTCGATGTCTTCACATGTGCGGCGAGTCCGCCTGCAATCAGGCCCCACTCGGAGGCGCGGCTGGCAGCCAAGCCCCTCTTGCCAATAGGGGGATACTTCACAGCGGCGACCACCCGCTCTGCATCTTCTTTGGTGTTGACCAGCGGGATCATCACGTTCCAAGCTCCGCTCTCCAGAAATTTCTGGATCACTTGTGGATGGTTTTCCCCAATGCGAGTGACACAAGGAAGCCCTCGTACCTCGGCCGCGCGATAGAGTGCTTCCGCCGTTTCTGCCGTGAGGCTCGAGTGTTCCCCATCGAGAATGATGAAGTCCATCCCGAGAATGCCCAGCAGTTCCACCAACGCTGGAGAATGAATCGTTGAGAAAGCTCCGACGAGGGCTTCGCCCTTCTTCAGTCTTTCCTTCATGACATTGACGCATGCCATAGGATCATCCTGGCTGGAGAATGGCTTGCAAACCCAATCGTATCATCATGACGGCATACGCCGCCAGGAGCAAGTAGACGATTTTCGAGAGGGCGCGAATCCCATCGGTTCCCAAGAACCTCGTAAGTTGCTCTGCACCCAAGAAGGCCACGACCACGATGACGAGATTGGCCAGCAAGGACAAGACCGTCATCAAAGGACCGTGTAGATCCACCAAGATCAAGATGGTTGTGAGCACAGCGGGCCCAACGAGGAAGGGCAATGCCAGGGGTACAACCCCAATGCCGACACTCGGAGCACCCTTGTGTTCCTCCTCCGGAGTTCCCGTCCGCACAAGATCTAAGACAGCTAAGGCCAGAAGCACGATGCCGCCGGCGATCTTAAAGTCGTCGACGGTGATGCCCAGCACTCGGAGGATGAATTTGCCGATGAAGGAGAAGGCGATGCTCACGGCAGCCGCCGTCAGCACGGATTGCCAGATGATCTTCTGTTTCTCGGACGGATGCATCCCGCGGGTCAGGGCGAGATAGAAGGGGATGACGCCCACGACGTCAATCGCTACAAAAAGCGGCAGGAACGTGAGAACAAACGCTTTGAGACTCAGCTCAGGCATGCGGTGCATCGCCTCCGTTTGGCATTATACTCTTTCGGTTGACTTGGGTGAGGCTTTCCGGTAAGCTAGTTTTCGCGCTTTTGGGGCTATAGCTCAGTGGTAGAGCGCACGCCTGATAAGCGTGAGGTCGAAGGTCCGATTCCTTCTAGCCCCACCAGCGGGGACGTAGCTCAGTTGGGAGAGCGCCTGCTTTGCAAGCAGGAGGTCGCCGGTTCAAGTCCGGTCGTCTCCACCACGG
>JBBIPG010000035.1:0-23178 GCA_037442925.1 Candidatus Fraserbacteria bacterium
GGAGGGGAAAAGGTGAGCGGGGGCATCACTGGAAATCCGCAGCGGAACGTCCCCAACGGGCATCCCAAGGATCTAGCGAAGCGTCTTCGAACCCGTGTTGCCGGATTGAAAGCCCGGCGTCCTAGGCCTCTAGACGATGGGGACAAAACACCTACTAGGGATTATAGCTCTCAACATCGCCGGGTTCAACTGCGGAAATGAAGTCAGTTAGCGCTGTTTCTGCTTTGCGGGCTTAAGCCCCGCCCTCTCTCGCAATAACTCCGCTCTATCCCTGCGTTCCCAAGGCAGATCCAGTTCGGGGCGCCCAAAGTGACCATATGCCGAGATCGGCTTGTAAATTGGCCTTCGTAAGTTCAAGTGTCCAATGATCGCCGCAGGGCGAAAGTCAAAGTGCTCTGCCACAAGCCTTTCAATCTCCTCATCGGGGATCACCCCCGTGTGAAAGGTATCCACCGTGATGGCCAGAGGCTGCGCCTGGCCGATGGCATAGGCCACTTGAACTTCGCATTCCTTGGCCAGTTCCGCCGCAATCACGTTCACAGCAGCGTAGCGCGCCATATACGATCCAGAGCGGTCGACTTTGGTGGGATCTTTGCCGGAGAACGCTCCGCCTCCGTGACTCCCGTAGCCTCCATAGGTGTCGACTTCAATCTTGCGCCCGGTCATCCCCGTATCTCCCGGAGGACCGCCGATGACGAAACGCCCCGAAGGATTGATCAACAGCTTCGTCTTTTCGTCCAGCCACTCTCCTAAAACCGGGCGGATCACCTGCTCCGTCAGATCCTCCTTCAAGCGCCCCATCGGGATATCCGGATCATGCTGGGCGGAGAGCACAACGGCGTCTAGGCGTTGCGGCCGGTGGTCTTCATACTCCACCGTGACCTGCGATTTCCCATCAGGTCGAAGATACGTGAGTGTGCCTTCCTTGCGAAGTTGGGCCAGCCTCTTGACTAAGCCGTGAGCCAGCGTGATGGGAAGAGGCATGAGCTCTTCGGTCTCCACACACGCGTAGCCATACATGATCCCTTGATCGCCGGCTCCCAGGCTCTCATAGGGGTCTTGCGACGATCCCTTCACCACGGCCTGGGCGATATCTGGCGATTGCTCATGCAGGGCAACGAGTACAGAGCACTGGTCGTACGAGAAGCCGTACTCTGGACGCGTGTACCCGATCTCCCGGACGGCCTCGCGAGCGATGGCGGCATAATCCAGGCGACAGCGGGTGCTGATCTCGCCACCGATGATCACTAGACCCGTGGTGACAAACGTCTCACAGGCCACGCGTGCTTGCGGGTCTTCGACGAAGATCGCGTCCAGGATGGAGTCAGAGATGCGATCTGCCACCTTGTCCGGGTGGCCCTCGGTCACAGATTCCGATGTAAAAAGCCTTCTACCCATGAGGGGTCCTTTGGGCGCGATTATAGTCGATCTTGGCGGGCGCGGCAAGCGCTCCTTATAATGTGCCATCTCACTCACCCAGAGAAGGAGACACGAACGTGAAAGACTCCATCGAGCTATTGAAAACCCTATCCAATGCCTTCGGAGTGGCTGGCTTTGAAGAGGAGGTTCGCACGCAGATTGAGAAACTCATTGAGCCCTGCGTCGATGAAATTAAGGTAGACGCTTTGGGCAATCTCATCGCCACCCGCCAGGGCAAGGGCTCTCTTACGCTCATGCTCGACGCTCACATGGACGAGATCGGCTTCCTGATCAGCTACATCGAAGAGGACGGCTTCCTGCGCTTCACGCCACTGGGAGGTTGGGATGCGCGCATCATCCCATCCCACGCCATGACCATCCTTACAGACACGGGTCGCAAGATCATAGGAATCATCGGCACACCTCCGCCCCACATCACCAAGCCTGAGGAGCGCGAGAAGCCGTTCAAACTGGAAGATCTCTTCCTCGACATCGGAGCCTCATCCGCCCGCGAAGCACAGAAGATGGGCATTCGCATTGGGTCCCCTGCCGTGATTGCCTATCCGTTCGAGCAGCTCAATCAAGAATTTGTGACCGGCAGGGCATTGGACGATCGCGTGGGGTGCGCGGTGCTCATCCGAACGCTGCAAGCTCTCAAGAAAGAGAAGCTGGACGTGACGCTCGTGGCGAACTTTGCCACCACGGAAGAGGTGGGACTACGAGGCGCACGAACAGCAGCGTATCAAATCGAGCCCGATGTGGCGCTGGCTCTTGAGTGCACCGTGGGGGCAGATGTTCCAGGCATTCCCGGGTCGCGCCAGCCCAGTCGCCTCGGTCAGGGACCAGCCATCACGGTGGCCGATACGTCCCTTATCGTCAATCCCAAGCTGGTGCGTGCGTTGACGAAGATTGCAGAAGAGAAAGGCATCCCCTATCAGTACAAGATCCCGCCTTTTGGCAGCACGGATGCCGGGGCAATTCAGCAGACGAAACGGGGAGCCCTGGCTGGGGTCGTCTCTGTGCCTTGCCGCTATATCCACTCGCCGTTTGGCGTGATGCGGCTCGATGACTTCGAAAATACCGTCAAGCTCACCGTTGGATTCGTGCGTAGATGCCAAAAGATCTTTGCGCAGCTGTAGAAGCACTTCTCGCGCTGTTCATGATGCAGCTCATTGGCAGGAAGGCACATTTCAGATATAAAGTGTCTCTGAGAACACCACACAGCGGGGACTGGCCTTAGCCTCGAACCTCGTCCTCGACATCACACCCTGCCCGGGCCAGGCCCCCGCTGCCCTGCTTCGCAAACGGATCGGACATCTCATCGCCGTCATTTGCCGAACTCCGTCATTCTAGCCTCAGTTCGAGGTGTCGCCTCAAATCCCCCACGGCACTCTCACTCGGTGTCCCCTCCCAGACGATGGAGCCCTTCTCGAGCACGTAGATCCGATCGCAGACGCGAAGGGTTGTATCTAGACGCTGTTCCGCCAAGAGCACCCCCAATTGCTCATCTCGCATGTCGCGAACCAAGCGCTCGACCTCTTGCACGAGCGTCGGCATCAAGCCTTCCGTGGGTTCATCCAGCAACACGAGTCTCGGCTGCATCACGAGCGCTCGCGCGATCGCTACCATCTGTTGCTCGCCTCCCGAAAGCGTCCCCGCACGCTGGTCGAGGTGCTCCCAAATCTGGGGGAATGACTTCAAGATCTGGTCCAGTCGAGAGCGCTCGAGAGGGATTTTTGTCCATCCAATCAGCAAGTTCTCTTTCACAGTCAGCTGGGGAAAGACCCGTCGCCCCTGCGGCACATAGCCGATTCCCAGCCTGGGTATCTTGTGTGCAGGCCACCGCGAGATCTCACGATTCGCAAAGCGCACCGATCCCGATTGAACGCGTACTACACCCAAGATGCTCTTGAGCGTCGTCGTCTTTCCCGCTCCATTGCGCCCGAGAAGCCCTATCACCTCGCCTGCACCCACGCGCAATGAGATCCCCTGAATCACCCGGCCTGTCCCATACCCCGCATAGACATCGGCCAACTCCAGCATTACGCCTCCCCCAAATAGACTTCCTGTACTTGAGGATTGCGTTGAATTTCCTCTGGGGGTCCTTCCGCCAAAATCTGGCCGCGATGCATGACCGTGATTCGTTGAGCTAAGTGAAAGACAACTTGCATATCATGTTCGACGATCAGAACGGCGACGTCTTTGATGTTCGCGATTCTCTGGATCAGCGTATTCGTCTCCGCTGGGCTGAGGCCTGCTGCTGGTTCATCTAGGAGCAGTAATTTGGGTTTCTGCACGAGAGTCATAGCCAACTCCAGTAAGCGTTGATCTCCATGAGCGAGATATCGTGCCTCGAGACCCGACTTGTCGGCCAACCCCCACAGCTGGAGGATCTCCTCGAGGGTTTGGCTGGTGTGTGCTTCACGAAAGAGATGAAGACGATCTGCTTGAAGGGCAGCGTCTAGATGCTCGCGCACCGTCAAAGTAGGGAAGAGGGTGGCAATCTGAAAGGTGCGTGCCAGGCCGAGTCTCGCACGCCGATACGCCGGCCAAGCGGTGACATCCTGCCCGGCAAATGTGACCGAACCCGCATCGGCATGGAGTTGTCCTGCCAATAGATGGAGCAAGGTCGTCTTGCCCGCTCCGTTGGGACCGATCAAGGCCCGAATCTCTCCCGTTGATATTGAGAAATCGACATGATCGACGGCCCACAGGCCATCAAACTGTTTTACTAATCCCTTTGCCTGCAAAATCGCTTCCATCATCGTTGCAGAACGCCTCGCAGCATCTTGCCCAATGTACTGAGTATGCCAAGCATTCCCTGAGGGAAGAAGCGTGCGACGAGCAGCAGCGCCAAGCCCACGAGAATGGGATAGCCGGTCTGCCAGACTCCGCTTAGTCCCTCGCGCAAAGAGAAGAAGACCCCGGTGCCCAGAAGCGGTCCCACGAGTGTGCCTACGCCTCCGAACAGCGTCCAAATGAGGGCATCCGCCGCCACAAGCCAGTGAAAGAGCCCTGTGGAGACGTGACAGTTCGTAAGAGCGTAGAGAGCTCCCGCCAGAGCGGCCGCCCCCCCTGAAAGTGTAAAGGCCAGCCATTTCAGTTTGATCGTATCGTAGCCCAGTGCCTGGGCCCGAGGCTCATTCTCGCGCACCAAGCGTAGTGCCAGTCCCAGTGGTGCACGCACCAGGCTGTATAACAACAGAAAGGCTAGACTCACGACGACCAGCACCAGAAGATATGCAGGTCCAGGGTTCGCGCAACCCGCCGTCCATCCTGCGATCTCCAGGGGCAGAGGGGCAAAATTCAAACCGTCATCACCACCCGTCAGGTCTCTCTGACCTTGAGCTAAAAGATAGAAGAGCAATGCCGTGACAGCCGTGACGATGATGAAACCATGTCCGCCCGTGCGTACAGCCAAGACCCCAATCAGAGCTGCTACTCCAGCGCCCACGAGTACTGCTGATGTCAAAGGCAGCACGATGCCAGGCTGCACCTGCAACATCCAGAGAACCGCACCGTAGGCCCCCAGCCCAAAGTAGACCGAGTGCCCCAAACTGAGAAGTCCCGTGTACCCAAAGAGCAGATCGTAGCTCATGGCAAAGAGCCCCCAGATCAGAATCTTCTGTACGATGCTCAGCTGGTAGGCGTTGAGAAGCCACGGAGCGGCCACAAGCACCGCAAAGACAAGGCCAAAGGCAAGAGATTTGCGCATGTCAATCTTCGCCGCCGAAGAGTCCTTGAGGCTTCAAGAGCAAGAGCCCTCCCATGAGCAAGAGAGCCAGCGCATGTGCTGTGACAGGCGAAGTCCAGACGGTAAAGAGCCCCTTAGCCAGTTGAAAGATGAGGGCGGCTACTACTGCGCCCTTCAGGCTTCCCAGCCCTCCTACGATGACCACAATAAACGAATCGAGTAGGATATCCATGCCCATGGTTGCCTCGACGGGCACGATGGGTGCCGTCAAGATACCCGCAACGGCAGCCAATGCCACCCCCAACCCAAAGGTCAGCCCATAGATGCGGGGGACAGGAATGCCCAGGGCAAGAGCTAGTTCACGGTCTTGGCGCACCGCGCGGCTCCAGAGCCCAAACTTCGTCTTGTACAAGACCAACCACAGAAAGAGCATGAACATTCCAGCCAACCCCGCGAGCACCCAACGATACACGGGATAGCGCAGGCCGAAGATCTCAACCCCGCCCGTGATGGGAGATGCTACCTGCTCCGTCCCCGGCAGAAGGAGCTGAACCCCTTGTTGCAAGATGAGAAGCAGCGCAAAGGTGGCAATGATCGTGAGCACAGGTTGGCCTTCGATGGGGCGCAACGCGATCCACTCCAAGAGCACTCCGAGAAACCCAACGAGTAGGGGTGCCACCAAGAGTGCCACCGCAAAATTCAAAGCGTAGAAATCACTGATCCCCTGAATCTGCTCCAGAATGACCCAACCCACAACGGCCCCCAGCATGTAGAACGCTCCGTGGGCTACATTGATGACTCGCAAGACCCCATAGACGAGATTGAGCCCCAGGGCCATCAGGGCCACGGCCCAAGCCCAGACGAAGCCATTGAGCAGTTGAAAGAGGACCAGCTTCATCAGAATTCTTGCTGAGTATAATCCACATCGGGCTCGTACAGCGAAGTCTCTTTCGGGAACCGTTCTAGTACGTTGAGTTGCCCTTGCTCCACATGCTCGACATAATGACCGTGGAACGCAAGATGGTCCTCAGCTCTTATGAAACCCTCGCCCTGAGGGAATGCTGGACCCGCTGACCAGTTCATCCCTTCTAGTGCTTGGATGAAAGCAGGATTATCTATTTTCGTTTGCCAACCACTTCGCTCAATACCCAGCTTTATGAGTGAGACCGCCTGCCAACTCCCAAAGAGATCGGCGATCGGCACCACGTCGCCCTGCTCCGAGCGCCCCTCGTCATCAATACGCACCGCTTGCCTGTAACTTTGATCTGCTTCTTTGAGTTCTTCGGGCACCTGGCTGGCACGACGCGGGTAGCCCGTGATGTAGTATGTTCCCTCAAACTCAGGGAGATTCGTGTCCAGCACGTCAATGCCTTCAATCAATCCCAATATCTTGAGGCGCTCGCGCAATCCCAGCTCGTGAGCGGCTTGGAGAAAACGAATGGTGTCCACGGCCGTGAAGGCCTGATAGAGCACTTCCGTTCGCTCTAGACTCACACGACTTAAGAAGGGCAGAAAATCTGCCGGGCGGAAGGGAACCGTGATCACATCGACAATCTCTGCGCCGAGCGCCGCTAGTTGCGTTGTCCAGTCTGCCGCTTGCGACTGAGCGAACTCCAGCTGCGAGGCGATGATCGTCCAGCGCTTGCCCAAGTTCTCGACGGCCCAGCGTACACCCGTCTGCACCGCGGCCCTCACGCTGTGATAGCTCTTAAAGATGTAGCGATTGCCTGCCTCACCCGTGATCTCAGTGGCAATGCCTTGCGGGAAGTAGACGGTTTTCGATTCCAAAGCCAAAGGAGCCGTCGCGAGATTCGTAGCTGACCAGACGGAGCCGATGACGAAGTCAGCCCCATCTTGCAGGACGAGCTTCCTGAACTTGTCCTGGCCCGTCTCTGGGTTCGAGGCCTCGTCTTCCGTGATCAGCGTGACGGGTCGATCCGCGATGCCTCCGGAAGCGTTCATTCTATCAATGAGGGCGCGGAGCGCGCGGTTGTGCCATTGCCCGAATTGAGCCACGGCTCCCGTGAGTGGAGCCTGATGTCCGATGACGATTGCTTTCGCTTGGGCGTTTGCGCGTGTGAATACGCTTGAGCCCAAGGCCAGAACCAACAAACCTTGACGAGTTGTTCGCAAGAACTCCCGACGAGTGCACTTCGACATCTCGGTTCCTCCTATCGTTTTCGTGTCTGTGCTTGCCCTCGTGTGTCTACACCAATGCCACTCAAGAAGAGCCGCGTAAGGGTCGGAAGAGCGCGTTCCAGCGGCGGTTCTCCCGCATAGAGCCAGCGCACCACGAGCTCGTGAATCGCCCCCAGCCAGGCGTGGGCGACCACACGGCTATCCGTCACGGGAATCGATCCCTCTTCGATGGCTTCATCTAGATATCTCTCGATGAGCTGTGCAAACTGATCGAAGATCTCGAGGCGCTTGCGCGCGAAGGCGGGATTTAGGAGGCTCTGCACCAAGAGAATCTGGGCGAGCCTACGTCGCTTCATGAGATTCCTCATCACAGCGTCCAGAGCCGTCTGGACCTTCGCGACCGCGCCCTTCTGCTTCGCGATGGACGTTTCCACATCGTGAAGCAGGCTCTTCGCCAAGCGTTCCATCAGTGCAGCGAAGAGCTGCTCCTTGCTGGGAAAGTGAAAGTAGATGGCTCCCTTCGAGGTCTGAGAGACCTCGGCGATCTCATCCACCAGCGACTCGTAGTAGCCCTTTTCGGCGAAGACGCTTTCCGCTGCCTGCAAGATCTTCGCACGGGTTGCTTCCTTGTCGCGCATGATCTTACGAACCGACCGGTCAGTCTAAAAGATACTCGATTCGTACACCTCTGTCAACTAGCCTGTCAACGGATGCGAGAACGGATTAGCGGAGCTTGTGGGCCAGCGATCCGTTCATCCGTTTGCTATCTGTTGACAGGCCTACAACTCTTGTTTTGTGTAGTCGACGAGCGGATCGTAGACGGCCTCTTGCTTGTCCATCCGTTGAGTGACGTGCAAGGCCCCTTGCGCGAAGCGTTCGAGATAGTGATCGTGAAACGCTTGGTGATCCTGAGCCCGGATGAATTTATCGCCCTGAGGGAACTCGAAGCCCGCAGCAATTTGTATGCCCTCTAGATATTGGACGATCTTGGGGTGATCGCTCCGGTTTTGCCATTCCGTCTCCTCTACAGCTTCCTTGATGAGATGCACAATCTCCCAGCCGTACCAGTAGTGCGATCCCGTCGTGTGCCGCCCGGTGCCTTCTTCTGTGCCTTGAGGCGTGACCCCCACTTGGTTGCGGAATTGAGTATCGAATTCCTTGAGGCTTTCCGGCACATCTGTCAGCCGATGTGGGTGATTTGAGACGTACCAGCTACCCTCGATGGCAGGCACGTCTTCGAGCTTGATGCCATCCACCGTGCAGATGACCCCAAAGACCTTCACTCTCTCTAGCAACCCTAACTCACCCGCCGTGGTCAAGAAGCGAAGCGCGTTGGCCCCTGGGAAGACGTGGAAGAGCACTTCGGTGTCTGGGTTCACCTGGCTCAAGAAGGGCACAAAATCCACGGTATCCAATGGGATGAAGATCGTATCTAGTACCTGCGCTCCTACGCTTTGTAGCAAGGGTGGCCACTCGCTCGCATGGCTGCGACCAAACGCATAATCCGCCACGATGATCGTCCAGCGTCTTCCCAGATTCTCGACGGCCCAACGATGGGCCACTTGGGCGTGGCTGCGCACGGAGTGGTTCGCTCGGAAGATATAGCGATTGCCGGCTGGGCCCGTGATCTCGGTGGCCTCACCCAACGGGAAATAGACGGTCTTCAGTTCCTGAGCTACGGGGAGACTTGCCAAACTCACACCCGAGTGTTGCGAGCCGATGATGAAATCGGCGCCCTCTTGAACCATCTTGTTGAGTTTGTCTCGTCCCACATCTGAATTCGTTGCTGTATCTTCCACCAAGAGCCTTACTTCGCGTCCTGTGATGCCCCCTTCGTTGTTGAGCTTGGAAATAGCCGCGCGCACGACCTTATCATGCCAATAACCGTAGTCGGGCAGGCTCCCTGTGAGATCCGCTTGCAAGCCAATGACGATGGGCTCTTGGGCTGAACGAATCTGCATAGGCCAGAGTGCTGCCAACGTGGCGCTTCCCGCCACCGTCTTAAGAAACGTTCGCCGAGTCATGCTACGAAGAGTCATGGGAAGACCTTCCTCCTTCTGATGCTCTGAGTATACAGCAATAGACTGTAGTAACACAAGTTGCAATCCCGACCGGGGGAAGCTTAAATGAACGTGCCATGCTGCCAACGCAAATCCGCAATAGACTTGATGAGTTACTGAAAGAATACCATGAACTCGAGGGAGAGCTGGCTCGGCCGGAGCTGGTCAACAGCCCTCGTTACATAGAACTCTCCCAGCGCTATGCCCGATTGAAGAAGGTCGTAGCGGAGTATCAACAGTTTCAGGAGCTAGAGCGAGAGATCGCCGAAACAGAAGCTTGGCTCCAAGAGGATCACAGCCAAGAGCTTGTGGATCTCATCCAAGAAGAACTGGCAGAGAATAAGAAGAAAGTCGAAGCATTGCTTCAAGAACTCAAACGCTCGCTTCTGCCTGAAGATCCTCAAGATGACAAGAACGCCATCATAGAGATTCGAGCCGGAACTGGGGGTGAGGAATCCGCGCTCTTCTCGGCAGATCTCTTCCGCATGTATCGCAAATATGCCGAACAGAAGGGATTCCGTTTTGAGATTCTTGACGCGCACCCGACGCCTCTGGGAGGCTTCAAACAAGTTGTCTTTTCGGTTCTAGGCAGGGGAGCCTACGGCCTATTCAAGTTCGAGAGTGGTGTGCATCGAGTTCAGCGTGTGCCGGAGACTGAGGCCTCCGGGAGAATCCACACTTCTACGGCGACCGTCGCTGTGCTAGCGGAGGCGGAAGCCGTAGAAGTTGACGTAAAAGAGAGCGATCTTGAGATCGAGGCGTTTCGTGCGAGCGGCCCCGGCGGCCAGAACGTCAACAAAGTGAACTCCGCCGTGCGCATTAGACACAAACCTACGGGAATCGTCGTCGCCTGTCAGGAGGAGCGCTCCCAGCACAAGAACAAAGAACGCGCACTACGACTGCTGCGGGCCAAGCTCAAAGAACAAGTGGAATCCAAGGCGGAGCAGGAGCGTGTCCACGAGCGAAGAATTCAGATTGGGAGCGCGGCACGTTCTGAAAAGGTCCGGACGTACAACTTTCCGCAGAACCGCGTCACGGATCACCGCATGGAGCTGACACTGCATCGCTTAGAAGAGATTCTGGAAGGAAACCTTGATCTGCTGATTGAGCCACTCTCGCAGACGTATCAGCAAGAACGCCTGGCCGAGTTGGTCAGGTCCTAAACGACGAGATAGAGCAAGAACCCAGGAGAACCGCTTGCACCTACGAAGAGATCCCATTTCTACAGAGAGTTCACCGAGAGACATTCGAGCGCCTCAGACGTTTCGTGCGCTTAGGCACCGCAATTTTCGCCTCTTCTGGTGGGGCCAGCTCGTCTCAGTATCGGGAAGTTGGATGCAGATTGCCGCCCAGGGCTGGCTGGTCTATCGCCTGACGGATTCCGCGCTCTATCTGGGGTTGGTGGGGTTCGCGCGCTATTCTCCGGTCTTGTTGTTTAGTCTGTTTGGCGGAGTGTTTGCGGATCGCTTCCCGAAACGACACCTGGTGATTTTCACGCAGACCGTTGCGATGATCCAGGCGCTGTTGTTGGCCATCCTGACCTTCACCGGCATGGTGCAGATCTGGCACATCATTGTGTTGTCTGCGCTTTTGGGATTGGTCAACGCGTTTGATACGCCCGCCCGACAATCGTTCATCGTGGAAATGGTGGGTAAAGAAGACTTGATGAACGCCATTGCGCTCAACTCCTCCGTCTTCAACGCCTCGCGCATTGTGGGACCTATGGCGGCGGGGGTGCTGGTGCCGACCGTGGGAGAAGCCGGTTGTTTCTTTCTGAACAGCTTAAGCTTCTTGGCGGTGTTGATGAGTCTCCTGCGCATGGATGCTGGCGGCCTCTCCCCGGCGCCTTTTGAGGCCGCGAACGGCTCCGTCTGGCAAAAGCTTCGGGAAGGTTTGAACTATGCTCGCCGTGATACGGTCATTCTCGCACTGCTTGTCTTGGTCTCCATTTCTAGCGTTTTTGCTCTTCCATACTCGACGCTGATGCCTGCGTTTGCTCGGGACGTGTTGGGCTTGGGGCCGACGGGCTATGGAGCATTGCTGGCAGCTGTGGGCGTGGGAGCCTTAAGTGGCGCGCTCTTTCTGGCCTCTTGGGGGAGCCATTTCCCCAAGGGAAGGCTTTTCACCGTGGGAAATCTCTTGTTCCCGCTGAGCTTAGTCGCTTTCTCGGTCTCTCGTTCCTTCGTGCTGTCGGAGTTGCTGCTCGTGCTAGTGGGATTTGGGTTCATCTTGCAAAACGCGATGGCCAACACTCTCTTGCAGACGACGGCCAAAGAGGGTTTCCGCGGGCGTGTGATGAGCATGCATACGATTGCCTTCATTGGTCTCTCTCCTGTGGGCGATCTACAAGCGGGAACGATTGCCCATTTTTTGAACGTCCCTCTCGTTGTGGGGTTAGGAGCCGCGGTGTGTCTGGGGGGAGCGCTCTGGGCTCATGGGAAGCGGCCGGAGTTGAGGCGGCTGGCATGAGCCTGGCCAATCAATCAAATCGACTCTATCACCAAATCCTGCGCCGTCTGAATCTCCTGATCTAGCGAAGCAATGGCAACCAGGCGTTCTCTAGACCCGTACGCCGAAGACGTAAAGATCGTAAGACAGCGATCATCAAACATGAATCGCGGTGCGTGAGGCTGATGAGAGCGTACGAGCACCTTCTTTCCAAAGCGCTCCATCTGACGCTCGAAGTGATCTTGACCGAACTGCGGTCGGCCACCGTAGTTCCCCAGAGAGTGACCGGGAGCATCCTGCCAGTCACCCCACGTAAGCTGTCTCCATTCTTCGCTGCCGAAGGCAATGGAGTTGATGTCTTTCAATCTCTCCACGGCCGGCAGCGCCCCGTGTAGAGCTAACAGTCCGTTTGGCGTGGCCGTGGCCCAAGGGAGTCTGGCAAGCGTCTCTGCGTAGAGCGCTTGTTGCTCCGGGTTCAAATTCTCCCAAAAATCAGCAGGATAGAAAGAGGCTTCTTTCCAAGCTTCGTGATTGCCCTGTAGTAAGTAGATGTGCCTTGGCTGCTCGACTTTAAGAGTCAAAAGATATTCGAGGTTCTCACGAGAGTGAGGCCCGCGATCCACGTAATCTCCCAGAAAGACGAGCGCGATCTCCGGCTGAAAGTATCGCGCGATGATGAGTTGAGTTGCCTCAAGATCTCCGTGAGTGTCTCCAATGAAGATAGCTCGATCAAACCCGCTCAGTTCAATCAAGCGAGGCTCTTGTGCAAAAAGCTCGCCCGCTTGTTGTAGTAACGATCGCTCATTCATCTTCGGCATCTTACACCGAGGAGCACTGGCTCAGCCAGAGGGTTTCGCATGTGCTCTCCTTTCCAGGGTTTGCAGTCTCAGCAGGATGGGAAGGCTGAGCAACATGAGCAGGCTTGCGATCAGGATCATGCCTTGAATTCCAAAAGCATCCGAAAGGGTTCCGCCGAGCAAGGGACCTACAGAAGCAGCGGAGGTAAACGCAGACTGCAAGTACCCAAAGGCCTTGCCTCGGCTGCCCTGGGGAACCTCCTCGATCATATAGAGGTTGATGCCGATGAACATCGCTGACCAGGAGGCCGCGATCATCACTTGTCCTATGATGATCTGCCAGATGCTGGGAGCCAAAGCGTACACAAGGAAAGTCAAAACGCTTCCCCCGACTCCCAAGAGCACCATCTGCAACTTGTCCCAGCGCTCGGCGTTTCTTCCCAATGCCAACATGAACAGGGGTTGAAGGAGCATGTTGATGCCGTTGACAGCGCCCACCAGTGACAAGCTAGGGACGAAGGTTTTGAGATAAAGGGGGAAGATGGACCAGAGAGCGACGGCCGCGCTATGCCGCACGAAGATCATCCCATAGAGATAGAAGAGCTTGCCGGGAACGCGAATGCTTTCGTGAGTTCTCTTAACAGGAATCGAGGATGGCTTCTCTGGCAGTCCCCAATAGATGAACCCCGCACTGATCAAGGGGAGGAGGGAGACAATCGCGAAACCCCAACGGATGCCAATCGTATCGGCCAAGATCCCTGAGAGTAGGCTTCCCAAGCCCCATCCCACCGCGTTGGCTGCGCTGAAGGCCCCGAAGCGCCGAGCGGCCTGTTCACCGAAGTGCTCTGAGAAAAGTGCCGTGAGCATAGGGTTTGTGGCGAAACCGATCCCCTGCAAGAATCGAACGACGATCAATCCCTCCAACGTGTGAACGTACATGTAGAGAAAGCTGCTCACGAAAAAGAGCAAGTTCCCGAAGATGAGGAAGAATCTTCTGTGGCCGTAGCGATCGGAGAGGTGGCCCCAAAGCGGGCTGAACAAGATGATGGCAATCGAGAAGACAGCCAAGGTGATGCCGATCTCTGTCAGGTTCATTCCCAGCTCATCGGCGAAGAGGGGGATCAGCAAGATGAACGAAAAGAAGCTAAAACCGGTGAGCAGGGTCACAAGATTAAAGCAGAGCACGGAGTTCATAGTGGATGTGTCGCGTGGCTGGTACGCCCGGGAGGACTTGAACCTCCGACCTGCGGTTTAGGAAACCGCTGCTCTATCCCGCTGAGCTACGGGCGCTTGGGTCAGCTCATGTTACCTCCGTAAAAGGGCCACGTCAAGCGCGTAATCTCAGATCCGCAAAATCTCGGTAGTCCCCCATTTCAGTGCAGCTCTCAGATCGTCCGGACGTGATCCGTCAGCACGCTGCCATCGCGGGCGTCCTGAGCCACCCCGGTGCCGCAGACCCGCCGGCACTTCACCTCTCCTTTAACTGCACCTGTCTGGGGGACTACCTTAATCTTCTGGGATCTGATGATGAGGAGGTACTAGCGGTGCGCTTCCAGAGCGGCGAGGAGCTGAGTCCCACTCCTCGTCAATGCAAAATTACGCTCGTTAAAGTGTCGGTATCTTGTTTGATGCGAGTAGCCATCAGCACTTACTGGTGCGCTAACTCGAATTCCCGAGGAAAGCGCTCTAAAACTAGGAGGGGTGGCGTCCTCGGAATAGGCTTATAAGTCACATGCAATGTGGCTACATATACGGGTTGACCCGCATCTCGTTGCCTCTCAGCAAGATCCTTGAGCCAAGTATTGAACGCCTCTACCTCAGAGGTGACTTTGGCAGTCACCGGCCCTTCCATCTTAAGCTGAAAGAGCACATATGCGTTCGAGGGCATATCGGAAGCGAAATCTGGGTCTTCAAGGATGCGACGATCAAAATCTGAGCTAATGACGCTTAATAACTGCTCAAACCTCTTAAGTGTCGCTTTGTTCATGGTATAGGCCACTTGCCTTTCAGAAAACGCTCCTGATAGGTCTTCCAGTTTGCCTCTATATCGCGCTCGGCTTCTGCTACAGCATCTTTGTATCCGGTCAGGAAGTCGAACTTGACATTGAGAAACTGCTTCTCTTGCTCGCCGGTGATCTTCAGCTGATCGCGATGCGGTCCTCCGTGCTGGGTATCATAACGCACAGCAGGTTGCCACCTATTGGGTTCGGTCTCGACTTCCAGCTGCACAAGATAGTCCATGATCCTCTTGCCCTCTCGGGCGATCCAAAGTCGCCGCCGAGCTCCTTCACCCAGCGGCTTTACATATTCCCGTTCACGTATCACCAGAAGGGCAGTTTACCACAAGGCTAAGGGAGCTGCCAAAACCATGTGACCGCCCCAGACCCCACTCACTTGACAGCTCCATGGCCTCTTGTGCTATGGTTATTCCCCTGAACGGTCAAAGGGAGCTTGTCTTTTACTCTTCGGATTCATCTTCTTCTCGAGGCTCCGCTTCAAAGCCGGGCTCAAAACTCATAAGAGGATATCCATCATGATCCTTCTCATGCACAGCCTTCCACAGCCTGACACCTTGAGGATCTAGAATGACTCTCTTCAGCGACAGTGCTCCGTCGTCGTATTCCCAAATGATAAGGTCATCCGACGTGATCCGGTTCGGTTCCACTTCGACGGCTTCATCCTCCACTCTTGTGCCGTCGGGTGCGACAAAGACTTTTCTAGGCATCTGGACTCCTTCCCGTGGCAAGATGCGCTCATTCTAAGTGGTAAGCCGTTGAATTGCAAAAGAAGTCTTACGAAGTCAAGCGTTCGTACAGCTGTCTGGCCGCATCTTGCTCTGCTGCTTTCACCCGGCGTCCCCATCCAACGGCCGCTTGCCCTGCCAGTTCCACCTGCACGGTGAACTCCTTCTGGTGATCCGCCCCTCGCGCTTCGATGAGAGTATAGATGGGACGTAGACCCCGCCTTTGGGCTTCTTCTTGGAGCAGCGTCTTGTAGTCAAAGCGGTGCTCGCCCTGATACGCTTTCTCAATCTCGCCCCGCAGCTGCCGTAGGACGAACTGAGTAGCTGCCTCGTAACCCTGCTGGAGGAAGATCACTCCGACCAGGGCCTCGAAGGCATCGCTCAGGATGGAACCGCGCTCCCGTCCCCCTCCTTCCGCCTCGCCTCTCCCTAAGAAGAGATACTTCTGTAAGCCCAATGCCTGAGCGTGCTTGGCCAGGGTCGGCCCGCTCACCACGACGGATTTGATCTTGGTGAGTTTGCCTTCGCTCAGGGAGTAATGACGGAAAAGGTATTCACTGATGGCGAGGTCGAGGACAGCATCGCCCAGAAACTCCAGCCGCTCGTTGGACTCCTGCCCTGCCGGGTTCTCATTGACGTAGGAGCTGTGCAGAAACGCCCGCTGGAGCTCTGTCTCCGGGATTTCCAGCTGGAGCTTATCTTTAAGCTCGGTGAGATCTTCTACCGTCATGGCTTCGCGGGCTGGGGCGGGAGGATTCGAACCTCCATTCTCGGCTCCAAAGGCCGGTGTGCTACCATTGCACCACACCCCAAAAGCTCTAGATTCCAGCCTTATCTTAACAGAGGAGCTATTGGCCTTCAAGCTCACTCTCCCTGAGTTCTCGGGGAAAGACTTGTTGTGAACCCCCCGAAGGCCGTGTATAATCTGCTCCGAAACTGAGGTGACCGAACGATGTTCTTTGATCCACTTTGGCTGATCATGGTATCGCCAGCCTTACTCTTGGCCGTCTATGCGCAGTGGAAGGTTAAGAGCACCTATGCGCGTTACTCCCGAGTCGCTTCCTCCTCGGGACTGAACGCTCGCCAAGTAGCAGAGCGCATCTTGGGGCACGGAGCGGTCAGCTTGGGGCAACCCGATCTGAGAAGCGTACGAGTGGCTGCTGTTGCCGGGACCTTGACTGATCACTACGACCCTAGGGACAAAACTTTAAAACTCTCACAGCCTGACAGCCGCTCCCTGGCCGATATCGGCGTAGCCGCTCACGAGGCAGGCCATGCGCTCCAAGATGCAGCGCGATATCAACCCTTGGTGTTGCGCTCGACCCTTGTGCCTGTAGCCCATTTTGGCAGCCAATTGGCATTGCCTCTGTTTTTCGCAGGATTCCTGCTGAAAATACCCAATCTGGCGCTTCTGGGCATCGTCGCCTTTGCCGCGGCTGTGCTCTTCACGGTCGTCACGTTGCCCGTGGAATTTAACGCCAGCCGAAGGGCGATGAAGCTCCTCAAAGAGACAGGGGTTGTCACCTCCGGCTCCGAGCTTGCTGCCGTCGGCAAAGTGTTGAATGCCGCCGCGCTCACGTATGTGGCTTCCGCTGCCATGGCGGTGTTGCAGCTGCTCTACTACGTCTTGATATTCTTGCAAAGCTCACGACGCTAGAGGGCGCTTCAACACGACCAGACGTATAACAAGAGCGCTAATACGGCTAACACAGTAAAGAGCCCGTACAGAACCCAGACTGTGCGACGATACCCCCAGTCTCTTCTAAGCAATTGGTGATGCAGGTGCTCCCGGTCGGCTTTGAAGATCGAACGTCCTGCACGTAACCGTCGGATGATGGCCCAAAACGTGTCTGCCAGAGGATAGCCCAGCAGCACCATCGGCACGAGCAGGGGCACTCTTTCCGAAGGCCCCCACTCCCTCTGCAACGCGGAAATGGTCAGTAGAGCGACCGTGAAGCCGAGAAAGTAACTACCACTGTCTCCCAAGAAGAGCCGCGCCGGATAGATATTGAACCGCAAGAAAACGATGGCCCCTCCCAAGAGCGCCAAGGAGAGCGCAAGCGCGCTGCCATTCCCCATCTGACTACTCAAGACGGCACTCGTTGCTGCAAGGATGATCGTAGCGCCAATGGCCAACCCGTCTAGTCCATCCATGAGGTTGAATGCATTCGTGATCCCAAGGAGCCATAGGAATGTGAAGGGAACTGCCAACAAGCCCAAGTCGACCTCGATTCCGAAAAGACAGACGGAGTGAAGGATGAACCCTCCCAAGAGTATCGGAAAGAGTGCAGCCAGCGATTGTCCCAAAAGTTTGCTACTTGCTGACAGTTCCCTGCGATCATCCATCAACCCCAGAAACGCTACGCCCAGAGCCCCGAATAGCCAACCCAAGAGATCGAGGGAGAGCGGCACGGCCAGAGGCAGAAAGCCCGCTAGACTGCCCAGGACGAGCGCCATACCACCAATCGGCGTCTCTCTCGCATGGGGCTTACGCTCACTGGGCCAGTCCACAAGTCCCAGTCGAGGCGCCCAGCGGAGCATCCCCCACGCGAGTAGATAGGTGACGATCGCAGAGATGATCGGGGCTATGAGAATGGGCATCGAGGCATTATACTCAACACGTTTTGGAGATTGGAATCTCCTCGTAAGACATGCTACGCTAACACAGTTCCCATGTACTCACTCGAAACGCTCTGGGGTCAGGCGCTGGCCGATGGTCGATTGGCTCATGCGTATCTGATCGCAGGCGAAGGCGCTACCGCTGTAGCGCAAGAATTTCTCCTACGGATCTATTGCGAGCGCCGGTGTCGCGAGTGCGCGATTTGCCTGAAGATTCTTCATAGAACCCACCCGGACGTCCAGTGGATTCGCAAAGAGGGCAAGCGCATCAGCATCGACCAGATCCGCCAACTCCAGAAAGACGCCCGTTATCAACCGCTAGAGGCTCCACGCAAAGTCTATATCCTCGAGGGCGCGGAAGACCTAAGTGCAGAAGCAGCCAACAGTCTCCTCAAGATCTTGGAGTCTCCTCCGCAATACGTCACGTTTCTGCTCCTGACGCGTAGCGTAAGAGTACTGCCCACGATCCTCTCCCGCTGCCAGATCCTGCGACTCAAACCCCTCTCGCTCGCTGAGCTTCGCAAGATACTTGAGAGCCGAGGTTTCGATGAGCGAGAGACGGAATATATTCTGGCTTTGGTTCACGGGTTTCCCGAAAGGATCTCTTACTTCGAGCGTGAGGAAGTGAAACCTCTAGCGCGGAAGAGCGAAGCGCTCGAGCAACTCCGCGAACTCGGTGACTTGGAGGTAGCCGAGTTCTTCGCACATGCCGAAGGGCTGATCCAGCAACGAGAAGCGACTCTTGAGCTGATCCGACGCTTGAGATCTCAGCCCCCCCATGCGGTGCTCGAAATGGCTCAGGCTTTGAGCAAGTTGAGCCCCGAAAGGCTCGAATTCTTTCTTGAGGAAGCCCTGCGTTGGTATCGAGATCTCGCCCTTGTCAACGAGAGCAAAGAACTGATCTTCAATCGAGACCGACTCGATGAACTCCACCAACAACGAGAGGATTGGGATACAGCTCAACTGGCTCTGGCGATGGATTCACTGGCAGGCGTGCGCGAAGCATTGCAAGGGAACGCCAATATCCAACTCACCTTGGAATCTCTGCTCTTCAGGCTGGCCGACTCAGCAGCACGCCGCTCTGCCGGCTGAGTTTCTCTAAGGCCGCGATGAACGTCCTTTCGAGGATGGCCTCAATCACGATCTTGTCCGATTCGTAGCGTTCCTGATGAACCTTGCCCCATTCATGCAATTTTTCTACTAGACCTGCTTGAGAGTAGGGAATCTCTACGTGAACCCGTTCCCTCTGGGAATCTAACATCTGAGCTATTTCCCTAAGGAGCTGATCGAGGTTCAGCTTCTGCTGGGCGGAGATCTCAACGAGCGGCTGAATCTCTCGTCTCGCCCGCTCCAGACGGCTGAGATCTTCTGCCGTGACCAGCCGGTCTATCTTGTTCAGGACGTTCAGCATCGGTGGCCGAGGCTCCTCACCGAAGAGCTCCCCCAGCACGTGCTGAATGGTCTCGTGCTGCTCAAGGAGGCTCTTGCTCGAAGCATCCAGTACATTGAGCAGTACATCTGCCTCGCGGACGGAGTCCAGCGTGGAGTGGAATGCGGGCACTAGCTGGTGAGGCAGTTGGCGAATGAATCCCACGGTGTCAATGAAGACGACCTGCTGGCCGTGGGGGAGGCACGCCCGACGAGCTTTCGGGTCCAGAGTTGCGAAGAGCTTGTCTTCGATGAGAGTTTCGGCGCCGCACAACGCCTGCAGCAAGGTGGACTTGCCGGTGTTGGTGTATCCGAGAATGGCGATCTCTGGCACGGAGCGCCTCAGGCGTTGCTTGCGCCGCAGTTTGCGCTCCTGTGCTGCCTGGGCCAATCGTTCTTTGATGCGATGAATGCGGCGATTGATCGCCTGCCGCTCCATCTCGAGCTTCGTCTCCCCCGGACCTCGAGTGCCGATGCCTGCACCCAGCTGTCCGAGCGCTTCCCCCCAACCGCGTAGTCGCGGCAGCAAGTATTCCAGTTGGGCTAACTCCACTTGAAGTTTCGCCTCTTTGCTTTGAGCGCGCTGTGCAAAGATGTCCAAAATCAACTGGCTGCGATCGATGATCTTGACGCCGATCAGCTCTTCGAGATTTCGCCCCTGAGCCGGAGTGAGCGAGTCGTTGAAGATGATGGCATCCGCGTCCGTTTCCTTGCACAACTGCCGCAGCTGCTCAGCCTTGCCCTCCCCAATAAAAAACGAAGGGTCGGGCCTCGTGCGCCGCTGCAGGATCACGTGGAGCACCTCTACATCCGCCGTGCGACTCAGGGCGATAAGTTCTTCTATCGTCTCACGCTCTTCTGGGTCTCGGCCCTGAACCACCCCGACGAGAATCGCCTTCTCTCGGCCGTAGACCCGAGAACGTTCTCCAATTCGATCCTCAATCAAACGACTCACGACGAGACCACCTCAATCTCTGCTCCTAGGTGACGGAGCGTCCCTGCCAGATCACTATAACCGCGCAGAATATGCCCTTCTTCGTCATGCACCGTGGTCCTACCGCGTGCGGCTAAGCCAGCCAGCACAAGAGTTGCGCCCGCCCGGATATCCTGCGCTTCGACTTCCGCGCCGGTAAGCTCTTTGACCCCGTGGACGATCGCTGTCTGCCCCCAAATGCGAATGTCGGCTCCCATGCGAACGAGCTCTCTCGCATACGAAAAACGATCTTCATAGATGGTCTCACGCACTCGACTCTCACCTTCCGTCACAGCCAGCAAAGGCACGAGGGGAGGATGCAAGTCGGTGGGAAAGCCCGGAAACGGTCGGGTCTCAATCTCCACAGGACGATACGCCGCAAATCCATTCCGGCTGACGATCACTCCTGTCGGTTGCTCTTTTAGATGCACACCCATCTGCTCCAGTGTAGTCAAGAGCGGGCGCAGGTGCCAGGGAATGCAGCGAATGAAGACTTCTCCGCCCGCTAAGGCGGTGGCGATCGTGTACGTGCCCGCACAGAGCCGATCGGGAATGACCCGGTGTGTTGCGCCACGCAGCTCATGGCCTCCCTCGATCTCGATGTGGCTGGAGTGTAGTTCGATCTGGGCGCCCAGCTTTCCCAAGAAATCAGCCAAATCATTGACTTCCGGTTCTTGCGCGGGGTTGCGAATGACGGTCCGACCGCGAATGCGCACCGCGGTCATCATCAAGTGTTCCGTGGCACCTACGGAGGGATAGCTCAAATGGATCTCAGCAGGTTGCAGGCGCTTTGTCCGCGCGAAGATGATCGCATCTTGCTGTTCGAGTTCTGCTCCCATAGCCTGAAGACCTTTCAAGTGAAGATCTACAGGTCTAAGGCCGATGGCATCTCCTCCGGGCAACGACACCTCTGCCTCGCCCACACGGGCGAGCAAAGGACCTAGCACCAAGAAGGAAGCTCTCATTCGGCGCACCAGAGCCTGAGGGGGTACGGCGCGGAGTTGACCGGCTGCGCGAATGCGATATTGTCCGTCTCCGAGATGCGCCACTCTCTTGCCCAGATGTTCCAGGATCGCGATGATCGTCTGGACGTCCTTGAGAGCCGGGATGCCTTGCAGTACGATGTCGTCATCGGTGAGAAGAGTTGCCGCGAAGAGGGGTAGAGCGGAGTTCTTTGAGCCTTCGACAGCGATCTCACCCTGCAAGGGGCGGCCGCCGGTGATGAGGAGCTTCATTGCCTCCTGATAGATTACTCGCTCTTCATGTTGTTTAGGAACTGCTCGTTGGTCTCCGTCTTGGCCATCTCGCTGAGGATGAAGGCGAGAGCTTTCTGCTTGTCGTTCATGTCTCCGATCATCTTGCGCAGAATCCAGACCCGGCGGCGGGTATCCGGATCTAAAAGGAGCTCCTCTTTGCGCGTGCTCGAGAGATCCAGATCAATGGCCGGGAAGATCCGTCGATTCGACAGGTTGCGGTCCAGCACCAGTTCCATGTTGCCCGTGCCCTTGAACTCCTCAAAGACCACTTGATCGAGCCGGGAACCCGTATCGATGAGGGCTGTCCCAATGACGGTGAGGCTGCCGCGGCTGGGCGGATGGCCGTTCTGATCGCGGGGAACAGTCAAGTCGACGATGCTCCTGGCGGCGCCGAAGAACTCCTTTGGCTTGTAAAGAGCCGTGGGGTCCATACCCCCGGAGAGGAGCTTCCCGCTCGGAGTGATCGAGAGGTTGTACGCGCGGGCCAGGCGCGTGATCGAATCCATCAGGATCACGACATCGAAGCCATGCTCGACGAGTCGCTTGGCTTTGGCGATCACGAGTTCAGAGATTCGTGTATGGATCTCTGGCTTCTGGTCGAAGGTAGCCCAGACGACTTCCGGCTCGTGTTTGAGCGGGTCAACGCCCTTCTCCAGCGAGAGCTTGATATCTGTCACTTCCTCCGGGCGCTCATCGACCAAGAGCACGATGAGGTAGATCTCGGGATGGTTGGCCATGATGCCGTGGGCGATGTTCTTTAAGAGTGTTGTCTTACCTGCCTTGGGAGGAGAGACGATCAGACCGCGCTGGCCTTTGCCAATGGGGGCAAAGAGATCCAGAATGCGCGTGGAGAACTCCTCCGGATCGTGCTCGAGTTTGATCTGCTGCGTGGGGTGATAGGGCGTTAGATCGCTGAAATCCGTGCGATGGCGAATCGTCTCCGGATCGTTGAAGTCGATCTCTTGGACCTTAAGGAGCGCGTAGTATTTCTCTTCCTCTTTGGGCGGGCGGACCTGGCCTCGCACAATGTCGCCGTCCTTTAAGCCAAAGCGCTTGATCTGCGAGGGGCTTACATAAATGTCGTTCTTGCCCGGAAGACACGACTTGTCGCGCAAGAAGCCGTAGCCGTCGGGCAAGATCTCCAGCACACCGTCCTTGATGCTCAGCCCCTCCTTCTGGGCAATCGCATCCAGAATCGCCCAGACCAGCTCCTCTTTCTTCATCTGAGAGAGGCCGTTGATTCCGTACTGTTCAGCGAGATCCCTCAGTTCCTTCATGCTCTTGGACCTGAGGTCACTGATATCCATCAGATGGTTCCCTCCTCCATAGGCTGGGAGTGTTCCGTGATGTCAAACTTCCCTGAGCGTGAGATGATCGGGTAATGACATGTCAAATCGGCTGGAAATGAAAAGGGTCTATTTCACCTCGGTTGTCAAGGTGTATTATAGCGCCTCGATGCTGTTTTGACAAGGGGTCGAATTGCCTCATCAAAAAAGTACTCCAAACGGGATCGTTGCCTCAGGTAAGAAAGTACTCGAACCCGAGAGGAGGTTTTGGTTGTCTCTCAGAGCAAGGAGGCAACCATGGAACTGACCATGAGGC
>JBBIPG010000036.1:0-22386 GCA_037442925.1 Candidatus Fraserbacteria bacterium
GGCCCCCTTCTACGACCTGATGGAAGCAGTGATGGAGTGGTTCGCCTTTCGCCGATGGCGCGAGCTTGTCTGGCAAGCTGTAGGCTCTCAGCCGCAAAAGATTCTCGAAGTCGGCGTGGGCACCGGGAAGAATATGCCATACTATCCAGAGAAGGCCCAAATCACCGCCATAGACATCAGCGACAAGATGCTCAGCCAAGCTCGCCGGAGGACCATCAAGCTAAGCCTGAACATCGAGCTTCTACAAATGGACGCCCAAGCCCTGAAGTTCCCCGATGACTCTTTTGATGTCGTCGTGTCCACCTTCGTCTTCTGCTCTGTGCCCGACCCTGTGCTCGGCCTGAACATCGAGCTTCTACAAATGGACGCCCAAGCCCTGAAGTTCCCCGATGACTCTTTTGATGTCGTCGTGTCCACCTTCGTCTTCTGCTCTGTGCCCGACCCTGTGCTCGGCCTGCAAGAGGTCAGAAGAGTGCTGCGGCCCGACGGCCGAGCCGTGTTTCTTGAGCACATGCGCCCGCAGTCGCCTTGGGTTGGAAAACTCTTTGATCTCTTCAACCCGCTCGTCGTGCGGCTGTGGGGAGCCAACATCAACCGGCGCACGATAGACAACATCGAAAAAGCGGGCCTCAAGATCCAGCGAGTTGCACATCTGACCGCTCAGGGTATCGTTCGACTGATCATCACCAAGGCCGGAAAGGAGAAAGCTGTAGCAGGATGAGAAACACGCTGCGCTTAGGAAGAATCTACGGCATCGAAATCGGACTCGACTACAGTTGGTTTATCGTCTTTGCGCTCGTGACTTGGTCTCTTGCTGCTCATGTGTTCCCGAACAACTATCGCTGGTCAGCTACGACCTACTGGACCACAGGCTTGATCACGAGTTTGCTCTTCTTCGCTTCCGTGCTGGCTCACGAGCTGGGCCACAGTGTGGTCGCGATTCGCAAGGGCATTCCCGTCAAAGCCATCACGCTCTTCATCTTCGGGGGCATGGCCCAGATCACGAAAGAGCCCGAGCACCCACGCGACGAGTTTTTCATCGCGATTGCCGGACCCGCCGTGAGCGTGGCAGTGGGGGGTCTGTTCTGGGCGCTGCACTCTCTAGACCCCAACGCCGGTCAGCCCTTGGCAGCCCTGACCTCCTGGCTCAGCTGGATCAATCTCAGTCTGGCCGTCTTCAATCTAATTCCGGGCTTTCCCTTAGATGGCGGACGAGTCTTGCGGTCCATCGTCTGGGGGGTCACGCAGAGCTTCCAAAGAGCGACTCAGATCGCCTCCATTGCGGGTCGTGTGATCGCCTTTGGTTTTATTGCGCTGGGCATCTGGATCTTCTTTAGCGGCAACTGGGTGAGCGGCCTCTGGCTGGCCTTCATCGGCTGGTTCTTAGACAACGCTGCCTCCGGCAGCTATCAGCAGATCGCGCTGCGCCAGCAACTTACAGGCGTGAAGGCGCGCGAGATCATGATGACGGATTGCCCACATGTGTCGCGCTTCCTGACGCTGCACGAGCTGGTATACGACTACATCCTCAAGGGCACGCGTCGATGCTTTCCTGTCGTGGAGGACGCAAAAGTCTTAGGAATCATCACGCTGCATCACGTCAAAGAAATCCCACAGGAGAGGTGGGCGATGACGACCGTGGGCCAAGCGATGACTCCCTTCGAACAGACAAAGAGAGTGAGGCCGGACCAGGATCTCTTTGAAGTTCTCGAGTTCATGACCGCGGAAGATATCAATCAAGTTCCCGTGGTAGAGGATGGAAAGCTATTGGGAATGATCTCGCGCGACCGCGTGCTGGCGTTTCTCGCCACGCGCGCGGAGTTGGGAGTCTAAGAGAAGGGAGGGAAGAGTAATGAAGAAGCTAGTCCTTTGGACAGCGCTCCTGTTCGCCGTGGGAGTGCTGCTGTGGTGGAGCACCTCACAATTCGACAAGAAAGAAATCGCTGTGACGCCGACGGCTCCCACGACTTCTCCTACAGCCGCCAGCAGCCAGTCCGTGGCTACCGCCCCTGCGTCCTCACCGACGCCCTCGGCTCCCGAAGAGCAACTCGTCGTGGCCATCTACGAGCGGGTCAATCCGTCCGTCGTCAACATCACGAGCCGGGCTGTTACGCAAGATTTCTTCTTCGGGTCCGTCCCTCAAGAAGGCACTGGGTCAGGGTTCGTGTTAGATAAGGGAGGTCACATCATCACCAACTATCACGTCATCGAAGGCGCCAGTGAGATCGATGTGACGTTTTCAGACGAGACCATCGTGACAGCGCGCGTCGTCGGCACGGACCCCAGTGTGGATCTAGCCGTGCTGCAAGTCGAGATGCCCCCGGAGAAGCTCGTGCCCGTTGAGTTGGGTGAATCGAGCAACCTGAAGCCGGGACAGCTGGCGATTGCCATCGGTAACCCCTTTGGCTTAGAGCGCACTGTGACTACGGGCGTGATCAGCGCCGTCAACCGCTCACTGCAGGCCCGCAACGGTCGGCTCATCTGGGGTGTCATTCAGACGGACGCCGCGATCAATCCGGGCAACTCCGGTGGTCCGTTGCTCGACTCTCAGGGCAGAGTCATCGGAGTGAACACGGCCATCTTCAGTCCCAGCGGCGGCTCCGTGGGTGTGGGGTTCGCAATTCCCGTTGGTACCGTCAAGCGAGTCATACCGGCTTTAATGCGCACGGGGCGCTACGCACATCCGTGGGTGGGCATCGCTGGAATCTCGATCACACCGGAGCTGTCCCGCCGGTTGAAGCAGATGGGAGTGGATGTGGGAGCAGAACGAGGTGTGTTGATTGCACAGGTGCTCCCCGGCGGTCCCGCAGAGCGCGTGGGTCTGCGCGGTGGCACTCGACAGGTCCGTGTCGGTAACCGGGTGCTCCTTGTGGGCGGCGACATCATCACGGCCATCGATAGCGTACCTGTAGATGATATGGAAGGACTGATTCAGCATTTGGAGACCCGGACAAGCGTGGGACAAAAGGCAGAACTGACCATCAAACGCAGTGGTCAAGAACTGCGCGTGTCTATGGAAATCGGTGAGCGGCCACCTGACCAATGACGCCGAAGGAGCAATCAGCATGGCAGAGATGCAGAAGACAACACCGCAGTCGTCTGTGGCGCGCTGGCTGGATGAGCATCTGGGGCTCTCAGCTCTGTATTATGAAGTGCCTGCCCACGCCAATACACTGCCGTATCTTCTAGGCGGGATCAGTTTCGTGGGCTTTCTCGTGTTGATCATCACGGGTATATGGCTGGCCCAGTATTACCACCCTCACCCCACAGAAGCCCACGAGAGCGTCGTCTACATCATCACAAAAGCATCCCTGGGAGACTTCATCCGCAGCCTCCACTTCTGGGCCTCGAACTTGGTGATCGTGACCGTGCTGCTCCACATGATCCGCATCTTCATCACTGCTTCCTACAAGCATCCCCGCGAGATCAACTGGCTCGTCGGTCTGGGGCTTCTCGCTGTCACGATTGGGTTCATCTTCACCAGCACCGTGCTGAAGTGGGATCAAGAAGGGTACGAAGCGATGGTGCACAATACCGAGATGGCAGAGCTAGTAGGACGCGTGGGGAGCTGGTTCTCCACAGAATTTACTCGAAGTGTCCCACTGCTCACTCGTTTGTATATGGCCCATGTGAGCATCCTACCCATCGCGCTCGTCTTGCTGCTCCTGCTCCACTTCTTTTTGATCAAGCGTCACGGGGTCTCGCCCCTGCCGCGCTTCGAGGGCCAGCCCTATGATGCCAAGAAGGGACCCACGACCTTCGTCATGCATCAGAAGAGAATGCTCGGCTACGGGTTGCTGATCTTCGTGACAGCGGCAGGGCTTTTGGCCGTGCTCTGGCCGGCTCCGCTGGGCATGCCGCCAGTGCCCGGTGCGGAAGTCACCAAGCCGCCGTGGCTCTTCTATTGGATATATGCCTTTGAGGACTGGGGCGGTATCCGAGCACTGCTGCTAGCTCCTTTTCTGTTCTTCTTGTTGCTGGCTCTGGCACCGTTCGTGGACCGCAGCGCCTGGTTGCGGCCGCGCCGGCGTATGATCTTCGTGATCGCCGGGACGGTGTTGCTCTTGGGGCTGATCGGGCTCAGCTTCGTCACCGCCCTGACGCCTCAAGTCCCACACACAGAGGAGATGATTAAGCCCTGAAGAAGCTGCCCGTCACCTTCATCGTGCTGCTCGCACTTGCGACCCTAGCATCGGGTAGCCTATGGTCGCAGATGAAGCTGTTGGCGAACGGTACATTCAGCTGGGCAAATGGGCTGCTGGTAGCCCTAAGCCTGATCTTATTCGTCTTCGCAATTGCCGTATTGGGCCGCATCTTATATCTGACCGCAAGGACAAAGGCAAGAGGGAGGAGATGAGATGATGGTGATGATGGGACAACATGCTTGGCTCAGGGCTATGTTGCTCGGCCTGATGGTCGTAACCGGCTGGCCGTTGGGAGCATGGGCGCACGAGGGACCGGAGATCACGGTCAAGCCCCGGACTGTGGCTGCCGGAGGTGCCATCGTCGTAAGCGGGGAAGCCCTGACCCCTAACGGGGGGATCACGATCACCCTAGAGGGAGCCAACTTCAGTGCGACGTTGGGCACGGTGCACAGCGACGCCGAAGGCGCGTTTCAGCAGAGCGTCCCCGTGGCGCCGAATGCACCTCCGGGCCTATATTCCGTGAAGGCCATCGGAGAGGACGGCAAGAGTGCAGCCTTCGAGATCACGATCGTGGCCGCCCGGGAGGAAGCCGCCCCCGCACAAACCGGCCAAAGCGAGGCGGAGGCCTCAGCTGCAGAGCATGAACTCCAGCGCCCACAATCCGCAACGCAACTCATCGGGATCAGCGTTGTGCTGGTCCTTAGCACACTCTTGGGGCTTACTTTGGTCATTCGGAGGAAGTAGCATGGCGATGGCAGCGATCCCGTTTGAGCCGGTCAGACACATTGCACTTGGGCCGTTGATAATACAAACATTCGGGCTCCTGGTCGCAGTGGGGCTCTTGATCGCCTACTTCGCTGCCCGACGGCATATCCGACAGCATCAGCTGGACGTGGCAGCCTTTGAGAGCCTCTTTCTCTGGGTGATCTTGGGGGGCTTCGTGGGAGCGCGCCTGCTGTATGTCATCTTGAATTTCCATCTGTACGGCAACCCCATTGATCTCCTGAAAGTATGGGAAGGTGGGTTGGTTTCCTACGGCGGGATTGTGGGAGGCGTTTTGAGCGCTTGGCTATATATACGACGCAAGCGACTGGACTTCTGGGCCTACGCGGATCAGATCGCACCGTTCATCTTTCTGGGCTGGGCCTTTGGCAGACTGGGGGATTTTCTGTCGGGCCAACTCGTCGGAACCCCTTCGGAACTGCCGTGGGCCGTGCAGAGCGCGGGCGACGTGCCTCGCCACCCTGTCCAAGTCTACGCGACGATTCTGCTGCTGGCACTCTTCTTGATCGTGCTGAGGCTGCAACGATATGTGACGCAAAAGCAGCTGAAACTTCCGAACGGATTCATCACATTCACGGCATTGGGGCTCTACGGGATCGAGCGCTTCTTCATCGAGTTTCTGCGCGATTACCCCAATAGCGAGTATCTCTTCAGCTATCGCGCCTTCTCGCAGGGGGTAAGCGTGGGCTTGCTCGCTCTAGCAATTCTCGGCCTGCGGTGGAAGCTAAAGTCGGCGTGAGAGCCATCAGGAGGTGAATGAAGATGGCAGAGAAGGTCAAGGACCCGGTTTGCAAGATGGAGATCGAGGTGGACAAAGCGGTCGGCAGGTTGGAGTATAAGGGCCAAATCTATTACTTCTGTTCCATGGGCTGCAAGAAACAGTTCGACAAAGATCCAGAGAAGTACGTGATGACGTACTTCAAGATCAGTTGAGCTTGGGGTCATCACGGGACGTTCGGCATCCTCACCGTAGTAGAAGAGGGAGTGTAATGGGTCAAGAGATCGTTACCAGGGTGTAGCGTCCAGCCGGTGGAGATCCGATCCAGCACAATCGGTGGAAGCAACGCAAACTCCGGGGGCACTTTCACTCCCAACTCTACCAGCTTGCGCCACGGACTCCTCCCGTCCATGCCCGCCCCCGTATGCGGCCGCTCCACGTTGTAATAGTAGAGCCACTGCGCCGCTCGCCGCAACAGCGCCCGCTCGTCTGGCAGCCGCTCCAGCAGGGGCAGGTAGAACTCCTCGTCGTCGGTGCGATGGCTGCGCTCCACCCGCCCGTTGTACCCCTTGCGTCCCAAGGGGAAGCGTACCAGCTCGGCCCCCAAGGGCCGGAAGAACTTCTGGTTGAGCCGCTCGATCTTGGGGAGACTCTCCCCGCCCCACTCGCTGCCCCAGTCCGTCTGCCACTGCAGCGTCTGCTTGAGCCCATGGGCCCGCAACCAGAACAAGACCAGCCCGGCAAAGCAGAGTGCGTTCGTCTGGGTGAGCTGATGGCTGTAGGCCAGAAAGCGCAGGCGGGTTCTCCCTTCCAGGAAGGTCCATTGGTAGCGAGGCAGGCGCCGCATCTGCAGGTGGTGGACCAAGCGAGACCCCAGCGTCTGCTCGTCACGGATGTCCTTGACGTCCACCTGAGCCAGAGCGAAGGGTTGCCCAGTCTCCCAAGCCCAGTGGGCGGGGTAACAGACCTTCCGTCGGCGTCGGGGCTGTACGAGGCCATGTCGGCGCAAGATGTGGCGGATGGTGTTGGGGGAGAGCCTCAGCTGCTGGCGGTGCCACAGCTCACGGCTGAGGCGGGCACGACCGTAGCCTGTGGACTCTCTCAGCTGGACCACCCGTTCCTCCACAGCGGTGGGGGTTTGCTTAGGGCAGGAGTGGGGACGGCGGCTGTGATCTTGCAACCCGGCTTCTCCTTCGCTCTGGAAGCGGCGCAGCCACTTGCGCACCACCTGACGGCTGGTCTGCCAGAGCTGAGCGGTGCGGGCGATGGAGCCCGTCTCTTGGTGGGTTCGCACCAGCTGTTGCCTTGCCTCTTGCGGGTTCATCGCGTACACTTCCTGGTACGTAAGATCCAAGGCGAGCATCCTCCTTGAACGCTCTTCCAGAGCCGTATCCAAGAGAGGATGCCTGCTTTCTTGAGCCAGCGCCACACTTCCCCCTGGTAACGATCTCTTGGCGCAGGGACCAGCTGGACTTGACTTTCGTGTTCGATTATGCTATTTGCTATCATTCGCAATAGGTCAACGTAGGGAGGGGGAAAGGGGAGTAGATGTCGAACCTACCAAATTGGGCAGTGGGGTTATTGTTCCTTGCTGTCATCGTGTTCCTCGGGATCATACACATGGGGCCGACCTTGAAGCCCGCGGTGATTGACGCCGCTCAGCTAGCGGCCCAAGGCCAAGAAATCGAGGAAGGGTTCTATGCAACACCGATAGCGCATACGCGCACCGGTGAGGTTCGGTGATGAGCCTCTGGATTTCATTCTCTTTTCCGCACCGGCTTTCAACGCTGACGACATCGTCTGGGTGAAGTGACTTTCGCCCAGGAGATGCAATCGTTGAATATCTGCTGCCTTGGACGGCAAAACATAAGAAAGGAACAGCTATGGATAACAAGGTGCTCATCTTGATTGGTGTATTGCTCATCGGAGCTATACTCCTCTTCGTCGCACAGCCACGCAGCGAAAGGCCTGCCAATGTAGAACCCCAGAAGGGGACGATCGCTGTCGAGCCATCAAGGACGGAGGAGTATCCGAAGACACCCATTCTGGCAGTCGTGGATTACACATCGCATACGGGCAAGCCCGGCGAGGCCGATGGGCTTGCCATTGTGGATCTCAACCCGCACTCGACCACGTTTGGTAAGGTTTTCCAGCAAGTTTCGATGGGTGAAGGTGTTAGCCCTCACCATCTCTACTACAATCGCGACGGATCGAAGCTCTATACCACGGCGCTGGGAGGAGCGCGCCTCTACCGAATTGACATGATGGGGGACCGCATCCAGCAGGTCGTGCCCATCGATACCGGCCCGTGTCAGATCGGCGAAGACCTCTACTTCACCGCAGATGGCTCCAAATACTATCTCACCTGCATGGGTTCACACGTGGTCGTGATCTTTGATGCGTACACCGACAAGATGGTCGGGCAGATTCAAGCCCCGGCTCCCAATAAGCCCTATGTCAAGTACCCACACGGGATCGCAGTGGATGAGTCGATTGACCGCATGATCGTGACGGAGACGGTCTCCCCTGCTCTCAATGATCCGGGCACAAGCGTCACGGTCATTGAACTCAGCACAGGCAAAGTCCTCTCCACACACCCCATCACGAAGGACGGCCAGGGCGGGACGGCACCCGTGGAGGTCATGTTCTTGCCGGGGCAGCCGATAGCATATGTCACGGCCATGTTCGAAGGCACACTCTGGGCCGGGATGTGGGATGCGTACACCAAAGACTTTCGCTTCAAGATGGTGGACGATCTGACGGCACGGGGTCAGGGTGTGCCCCTTGAGATGTACGTGGAGCCCGATGGGTATTTCTACGTGAGTTTCGGCCAGCCTGGGGGTGTTAATGTCTATGACATCTCCAACCCGTTGGCTCCTAAGTTCGTGAAGACTCTGCCCGCCGACGCCGGAGCCCATCATATTGCCTTCACCAACGATGGGGAATACATGTTTGTCCAAAATAATCTTCTCAATCTGGAGGAGATGAACGCGGGGACAATCTCTGTGGTCAATCGGGAGTCGGGCAAGTTAGTGGCAACCATGGACAACCTCGTCAAGCAGGGCTTGCAGCCTGCGTCGCTGGTGCTCCTGGGGCAGCCGGATCACCACGGCGCCATGATGCCGACGACGCCCACTCCGGCACAGGGGTTCGCATTGCACATCGACGCGAAGAAGCACATCAACGAGCTGCCGGAGTACGTCGTCCATCACTACTGCAAGAACATCGATTCCCAAGTCATCCAGTGTATGCTGTTCGATAGCGATGCGCCCAACGCGCATGTGATTGGGGTTGAGACGATCATCAGCCCTGAGATCTACACCCAACTGCCTGAAGCAGAGAAGTCCAGCTGGCACTACCACAAGGACGAGATCCCACTGGTGGATGCCAAGCTTCCAGGGTTGAGCGACGAGGAGATCGAGAAGGTGGTAGCGGCTGTGGAGAACACCTACGGCAGAGTGGTTATCTTCTGGGTTCCAGGGACACCGGCACCGATGGGCATGCCGTCGGTGGTAAATCCGCAGAGTGGACATCCAACCGAGACCACAGTAAGCATTCCACCCGAGATCCCTGCCATCACGATCAAGGCGAAAGACTACGCATTCGAGGTTCCGGATGAGATGAATGCCGGTCCGGTATCGATCACGCTTGAGAATGACGGTGCAGAGCCCCATCATGTGCAGCTGGCACGGCTTAAGGATCGTGCGACGATGGAGGATGTGCAGGATGCCCTGCGCCAAGGGCCGGAGTCTGCACTTTTTGAGCTACTGGAATGGGTAGGAGGTGCAAGTATAGTTGCGCCCGGAGGGCGCCAACAAGTCTTGCTGGATCTCAGCGAAGGGCAGTACGTGTTGCTCTGTTTCGTCGCGAGCCCGGACGGGGTGCCCCATCTGGCCAAGGGGATGGTCAAGGCCCTAGAAGTCGTGGCTCATCCCTACCGGCGCATATCGGTGGATCTGAATCCCCACATTCCCGTCACGCTCATGGACTTCGCTTTCAAGATGCCCCAGGAAGTCAAGGCCGGAGTACAAGTCTGGAAGATCACCAACGAAGGGGTTCAACCTCACGAGATGACGCTCATCAAGCTGGCACCGGACAAGACGGTGCAGGACGCCATGAATTTCATGCAATCGGAGTCTCCACAAGAACCCATGCCTTTCGAGTTCGTCGGAGGCATGCAAGCCCTGGACACGGGTAAGACAGGCTGGGTCGTGCTCAACCTGACAGCCGGCACCTACATGGCTCTTTGCTTCGTCCCAGATCCGGAGTCAGGAAAAGCGCACACTGAACTGGGCATGATCCAGGCGTTCACGGTTTCAAGCAAGTGATCATCAGACGGACACTTGAAGCTCAGCCCATGTAGGGTCTGCGCCAGTCGCGAGCGGGAACGAGCGTCTCTTTCATGGTTCGTGGGCTGAGCCATCGTAGCAGATTCACCCACGAACCGGCTTTGTCGTTGGTGCCAGAGCGACGCGCACCTCCGAAGGGCTGCCGCCCCACGATGGCTCCCGTCGGCTTGTCGTTGATGTAAAAGTTGCCTGCGGCAAAGCGCAACGCATTTTCAGCCTGCACAATGGCTTGTCTGTCTTGGGCGAAGATTGATCCCGTGAGTGCATACGGTGTGGAAGCATCACACAACTTGAGCACTTCGTCGTATGCCTCGTCCGGGTAGACATAAATCGTGAGCACGGGGCCGAAGATCTCCTCGGTCATAAGCTTGCCCTTGGGATCTTTGGTAAGCACTACGGTCGGTGTGACGAACCAGCCTTTCGAGTCATCGTACTCGCCGCCGTGCAGAATCGAGTATTCTTTGGGGTTCTTCTTCGCATACTCAATGTATGAGGCGATCTTCCGGTATGCCTCTTCTGTGATAACAGCACCCACGAAGACGCTTAAGTCTTCTATGGGGCCGACTTTGAGCTTGGCCAGTTCACTCTGCAAGCCCACTTTGATCTCTTCCCATAGGCTCTTCGGCACGTACATGCGCGAAGCGGCGGAGCACTTTTGGCCTTGATACTCAAACGCTCCTCGAATCGCGTTGGCGACAACCGTCTCAACATCCGCTGAGGCATGGACGAGTATGAAATCTTTGCCTCCGGTCTCGCCCACAATGCGCGGGAAGTTCTTATAGTTTGGAAGATTCATGCCAATGGTCTGCCACAGGCTCACGAGGGTCTCGTAGCTGCCGGTGAAGTGAAGCCCCGCGAAATCCGGGTGCTGGAGCACGACATCACTGTGTTGGCTGGAGAAGGGCACAAAGTTGATCACGCCATCCGGAAGGCCCGCTTCACGCAGGACCTGCATGATGCGGAAGTTCGCCAGCGCCACAGAGCGCGCGGGTTTCCAAAGGGCCACGTTGCCCACCATAGCAGGAGCTGTGGGAAGGTTGCCTCCGATGGAGTAGAAGTTGAAGGGTGGGACGGCCAGCACGAAGCCTTCCAGCGGTCGCCAGTCCAAGCGATTGATCTCACCGGGTGATTGAGCGGGTTGCTGCTCATACAAGAACTGCATGTAGTAGGCATTAAACCGCCAGAAGTCGATGAGTTCAATCAAGTCGATCTCGGCCTCAAAGGGTGTCTTGGATTGATTCATCATGATGGCCGCAAGATTCTCTATACGTCGCGGTCCGGCCAAAAGATCGGCTGCTCGGTGGAAGATGGCAGCTCGTTGATAGCCATCTAGAGAGGCCCACGTTCCCTGAGCTTCGAGTGCAGTATCAATGGCATTCTTGATTTCTTCTTTGCCTGCCATGTGAGCCCGTGCCAGCACTCTGCGGTGATCGTGAGGACAGCGGACTTCGTAGATGTCGCCCGTCTGCACAGGTCGGCCGTTGATGATGAGGGGGATTTCCTCCGTCCGTCGTTTGAGGGATTCAATCTCCTTTAGAAGCTGTTCGCGTTCGGGTGTGCCGGGAGCATAGGTGGGAATGCGATCCATTGCGTTTTTGGGTTGTTCCAGTTTCCATTTGGTCTCCATGTTCATCTCACCGGATCCAAAGTAACAGATCGCTATTCTAAAGGCAATAAGAACTCCTGTTCGTTGATAGGGTATGGGTAAGAGGGTAAAATAATGCTTGATAGCAATATCCGATAAAGGCAAACCCGCTGAAAGGCGGGGACGCAAAGGCGCGGGCCTTGTGAAAGGGGCTAAACATGGCCGCCGGGCTGCCGAAGATGCAGCAAGTGTCCTGCACTGCCTGTGACTGCAGTTGCGTACTCACTCAAATTCCCCATAAGGAGCGAGTCCAGATCGCTTACCTGGTCGTCCACAAACTCTATACAAAGCGAGGAGTGATCTTTGAACAGGGAGCTGAGATCGACGGTTGTTATCTTCTCTGCCACGGCAAGGTCATACTGGTGCGCTCCACGCGTGATGGTCGGAAGCAGATTCTAAGATTTCTTGGTGATGGTGATCTATTTGGGGAGTCAGGGTTTTCCGGTAAGCAAGTTTCCAGCGTGGAGGCCCAGGCTGTAACAGATTCGATGATCGCTCAGCTAAGAGCGGGAGACTATCAGTATCTGATGAAGCGATATCCTCCGATAGCATTCGACATTCAGAGGAGACTGAGCCAGGAAATCGACGAACTACGAATTCGTCTAACAGAGCGGTCATATCGAGGAGCGCGCGAGAGGCTGGTCAGACTACTGCTGTATTTGGCAGAGAAGTATGGATGCAAGACTGGTAGGCAAGCTCGTATCAAGCTAGAACTCACAGAGTCCGAGCTTGCCGAGATGTTGGGCAACTCTCGGGAGTGGATTTGCAAACAGATGAAGAAGTTGCAGAGGCAAGGATGGATCGCTTATCGACGGCGCAAGCTCGTGATTCTAGATGAGGCGGGCCTGCGGCAGTTTGTTACCCCCCCCTGCATAAGCACTGTGCTACCCTCTCGCTCTTGAACAACCAACCAGGATCTGTGAACTAGTTCATAGGCGCGGGCAGGGTTCAATTATACAATCAACGGAGAAAGGGGGTGAAGAAGCATGTACGAAAGGCCTAGAATCATGGAAATAAATGAACTGGCTCGTGGTTGTGGGACTGGAGGTTGTTGCGGAGGGAAAGGGTAAGGATCTGAGGGAGGAATTACTTCCATCCTCCCTCATCTGTGCAACAACCTCAATAGGAGAAGGAGCTGCATATGAGGCAGGTTGAGTTTGAATTGCAGCTCAAACCTAAGTTGAAGTCTAGCTGCAAATTAGTTGAAGAGGAATCTTACGGCTATGTCTACGACTATGACAATGAAAGTGTGTATGCCTTAAATAAAACTGGTCTGCAGATTGCAAAACTGTGCGATGGCAGTTTAAGCATCGAGAGCATTATTCGCATACTATGCGATAAATATCCCTCTATAGACCCGGAAGAGATCGCGAAAGATGTTATGTCGTTCATTGCAGATACAGTAACTGGGCGCAACGTGATGACTATATGAATTCTCCTCCATTGGTAGCCTTATATCTGTACATAACCTGGCGATGTAACATGGCCTGTAAGCATTGTTGGGTGGTTGCAGGACCACCTCCTAGCGCTGAGAACGAGGTCACATTCGAAGACCTACAGAAGGCTATCCAAGATGCCAAGGAGTTAGGGTTAAAATGGATCAAAATCACAGGAGGCGAACCATATGTGAGGAGAAGATTGCTTCGTGCGTTATTAGGCCTAGGAACTGAATTAGAACTCATTTCAAAACCCTCCGCAGGGTGAGGAGGGCGCATGCCAGATGGAAGAAGCCGGCATAGGTCGTGATCAGCCGCTCATAGCGCACCACCAGCCGCCGAAAGTGCCCCAGCCAGGCAAAGGTGCGCTCCACAATCCATCGCCGCCGGTACCGCCGCAGCTTGCGCCCATCCTGGTCCGTAGCGCGGCGGTGGTTCCTGCGCGCGGGGATGATCGGCTCCGTCCCCCGCTGCTTGAGCCGCTGCCGCAACGGATTGCTGTCGTAGGCCCGATCGGCCACCAGTCGCTCCGGCCGCTTGCGGGGCCGACCCGGCTGGCCCGTCCTCCTCACCGCGACCGTGTCGAGCGTCTCCTCCAAGAGCGTGACCTCCGCCGGGGATGCCGAGTCCAAGTATGCTCCCAGCGGAGTACCCGCGCCATCGACCAGAACCATCCACTTCGTGCCCTTGCCCCGCTTGGTCTTGCCCACTTTCGACCCCCCTTTTTCGCCGGGGCGAAGCTGCCATCGGCGAAGCACTCATCCCAGCGGATCTTCTCTTGGTCGTTGAGTTGGGCCAGGAAAGCCCGCCAGAGCTCCAGCAGGACGCCGTTCTCGGCCCACTCCCGCAGGCGGCGCCAGCAGGTGCTGGGGCTGGCATACCGCCGGGGCAATTCGCTCCAGTGGGCTCCGGTCCACAGGATCCAGAGAATGCCTTCCAAGCACCGGCGGTCATCGGCTCGGGGTCGGCCGCCCTTGGGCTTGGGTCGGGGCGGCGGTAGATGCACGCGAATCCTCTCCCACTGTTCATCGGTTAGGTTTCTCCAGGCCATGCCTCCAGTCTACTCACGCCTGGTGAGGTTTTGAAATCAGTTCTAGGGATGAACTTAACTCTTGAAACCAATGGTTCCTTTCTCACCGAAGAAGAGGCAAGATTCCTCAGTGCTCAAAACATCAGAGAGGTAGGTATTAGCCTCGATTTCCCTGACGAAGCCAGGTATGAAGAGTTTCGCGGTCTGAAAAACTCCTTTGGTCGAGTTGTACGAGGCATGGAGTTATTGACCAAATACGGGGTACCTTGGGAAGCTATAATGACTGTGACGAAGATAAATCGACATCAAATACCCGCAGTAGCTAAGTTGACCCTCGGTTTGGGCGGGAGAAATCTTAAGATTAACATTTGCATTCCTATGGGAAGAGCGAAGGAACTTGAAGAACAAGGAGAACTGCTTACACCATACGAATGTATTGAATTGGCTGAAGCTATTGCGGAGCTAGAGAAATCGTATCCGGAAAAGATAGCAATGTCTATACCTTGGGCTCTCCCTGCATCCTTTGAAAACAAACCCTTTAGGATAGCACGTTCAGTTTGCCAGTACAAGAATTTACTCAGCATACTCCCATATGGGGAAATCAGCTTATGCGGTTTAGGTAGGACCCATCCAGAGGTGGTTTTCGGCAACGTTCGCAAAGATGGTATCAAAGATTTGTGGATGAAGGGAATGGGATGTCTCAAAGCGTTGCGCAAACTAACTCCAAGCCACTTCAGAGGCGTATGTAACAAGTGTATGTTTAGAAAGTACTGTGCAAACTTGTGTCCGGCATTGGTATATGAAGCCTATGGAACATTTGAGGCATCTTACCCCCTATGTGAAGATCTTTATAGATGTGGCCTTTTCCCGACGAAGTATCTTGTGAGAGAGTGAGTGTAGGCAGTAGATTGTTGTGAATATGTCACAATTTGCTCTCGTTCCGAACCATGATAAACAGAGCAAGAAGATTTCTGGAAGTGCTGCAATTATCATTATCTGTACCCCGTAATTTCTTCTTGCTAGTGCCCACGTCTCTACTCATTGGGTTTGTCCTCGGGTACTTCATGTGGGCTCTTCCCCTCTTATTAATGAGAGCCAGTGGGGTCAATGTGCTCGGGGTCGTTTTCTCCCTCTCCTTCCTCTTGAACGCCCTCCTTTCGTTTTCTACGGGATTCGCCGCAGATGTTATGGGAAGGAAGGCCATTCTTGTCTTTGCCACAACTCTTTTTGCCCTCGGTGCCTTAATCATTTTCATGGCTCCGTACTGGCTTCTCCCGGTGGGGATCATCATAGTATTTGCTTCATCCAGCTTGCACGGTCCTGCATTGGATGCCCTGCTAGCTGAATCCATGCAGGAAGAGGCAAGGGGCAAAGCCTTCGGAATCCTGCAGTTCAGCACGCTGATCGGACTCGCTCTCGGGTCCACCGTTCTAGGCATTGTCACACAATCGGCGGGGCTCAATCTTGCCTTGGGGATCACGGTCTTCCTAGCGCTCCTAGCTATACCTCTCCGAATGATGCTCATTGAGACCAAGACGCACAAAAGCAACGTGAGTGTGGCTTCAGCTTCCCCGGCGCTTCTCAGGAATGCTGTGTTGTTATTCTCCAACAAGGCACTCCTTCCCTTCAGTCTCATCCTGATTGGAGGCAGCTTAGTTAGCTGGATCATGCAGTTTATGCCAGGCTATCTATCCGAGGTGTTAGGATTAGGCGAGAGTGTAATAGGACTAGCGTACTCCCTGACTATGATAAGCCAGGCTATAGGCCAGCCTGTAGCGGGCTGGTTCTCTGACCGGTATGGTGCTAAAAGAGCACTCATAGTCAATAAAGTAGGATCTGCCATCTCTCTCATATTATTTGTTCTTCTTTCAACTGTAAATCCTATTCTAGCCCTGGCGTTCCCTTTCGTAGTTGGTGCTTGGCTCAGTGCCTTTAACAATGTGGGATGGTCTTTGTATATTGCCCAAAACACAGATGAGGACCACCGCGGCACGATCTATGGGAGCGCGAGTGGCTTAGAGGCGATCTCCCAGGCGCCCGCTCCCATATTGGGTGCTCTATTATGGCAGATCGAACCGCGGCTGGTTTTCGTAGGGACTGCCATAGGATGGTTTGCTCTAATGCCGTTACTGATGCGACTTAGAGATGAGGGACATGCTTGAAAGGACTTCGCAAAGATTCAAATACATGGATTACGTCACGCCGGAAGATGACTGTGTTAAAGAGATAGCCACCAGGATTGTTAAGTCTAAAGGGAGACGTGTCGAAAAATCGACGATCGTCGAACTCGTCTTCTCTTGGATTAAGAATAACATACTACCAGAGGGAAGCAGCCCAGAAAAAGATCTGCGCCCATGTGTGACTTTAAGGAAGCGTCAAGGTACGTGTTTGGCGCAGTCGATTCTGACAGCATCTCTCTTGCGCGCCTTATCATTTAGTGAAAATGAGGTGTGGGTTGCCGTCACTCTGCATCGTGGAGAAAGCCCTTTTGAAGCGATGCACGCAATAGTCATCCTGCAAACGAGTGACAAGGGGAAAGTCATAGCATTGGATACCACAGAATCCCTTCTTGAAGTGACGACTTTAAATGAGATAATTCAGACGAATACTATATTGCTCATGTTTAATGATAAGTTTGCTTGGGTCCCCAAACAGCCACTTCATAGTTCACAATGTGATGCTTGAGCCAGGTAACTTGGAGGTGATCCGGCATCGGTATTAAGCCTAGGCGGTATCCGATTGGAGAGCACTAACAGAGTAGGTCCCAAGAGATCTTCAGACTTGCTCAACAAGAGGGCGAAACGGCTGCACCCCGAAGTCCATCATCCTTGGCGGGATTCAATCCCGTGATGCCGATCTACTCGCTCAAGGCTTGGGTGGTGGCGCGCAGGCGCCGGGCTAGCTCCGTGAGCATCTTGAGGGCGATGTCTGGGTACGTAGAGATCAGGCTGCGTAGGTCCCAGCGGGTCAACATCAAGCAGTGAGATAGAATCCGACTCCTCCGGGGTCCCCCTCACGAACGATGACGCTCCCGGCTCGAAGACACGTTGTTTGGCTGTGCGTAACACAGCTTCCAGTTCCTTCTCGTCAAGAGCTTGACGATTTCTGGATTGGCCATCTGCCTCGCGCTCCTTTCCCAGCGGATTTCTTTGCCATGGGGTCGTGCTTCACACTATAGCGGAGCCTCCCTGCGGAGGCAAGCAGCTTTCAGTGCGGGCTCCCAAAATAACCGTTCATCGGGCCAATTCGATTGACCGGCCAGACACGAAAGAAGGGCTCTCCGATGAACTCCCGTGCATCGAGGGAGCCCCAATAGCGGCTGTCATTGCTATTGCGCGTGTTATCTCCCAGTACGAAATAATGGCCAGCTGGGACGCTCCAGCGGCACTCGCGCGTGCGTAGAAGAGGGGGAGTATTGGCATCGATGGGATCACAAATATAGTCGCGCTGAAAAGCCGAGTCGGTGAGCAGCTGACCGTCGATATAGATCTGACCTTGGCGTATGACGACGGTCTGTCCGCCAAGGGCGATGAGGCGTTTCACGAGGCGATCTCGGCAGGGCTTAAGCTCACCCCAGCGGAATATCCAGAATCCGGAACGACACAGCATCCCTTCCTGTGTGTGCCAGAAGACGATGATGTCCCCGGGCTTCGGCTTCTTTAGACCCAAAAGATAGGGGAGCCTATCGATGAAAAAACTATCACCCGCCAGGATGGTTGGCTCCATGGACTCGGAAGGAACCCACATGCGGACCGTGACAAAGCTGATGAGCAGCCAAGTCAAGAGGCTCGCCATAGCTAGTATTTGCACCCATTCGAGAACGCGATCCGCCTCGGGTTTGACGGGGATACCTAACCGGGTCAGTAGTCGTGCCAGAAGCGGCCGACGTCTCTTTATGGATGTTCCTTCGGGGGCAATGCCGCTGGAAGCCCCGTGCTGCTCGTGATCGTCGTGAGCCATCGGATCTCGTCAGGGAACGTAGCACATTCCCACGGCAAAAACAAGATGGCGGTGGCCGTAAGGGCTTTAGAACTCCTCTGCTAGATGTATGCCAGAGAGTTCTACTCTTTTGGCAGTTTGGGCAGCGCGCGACTCGGGCGTCGATGGAGATCGGCCTTGAGCGGCGGGCTCTTCTCCAGGATCGCCAGGATCTCTTGTGTCGCTCGCTCGAGTTGTGGATCTTTGCCCGCGGCATAGTCCTGCGGCTTCATTTCCACTTCGATGTCCGGATCGGTCCCGTAGTTCTCCACGTCCCAGCCCACGTCGATGAACCAGAACGAATGCTCCGGCTGTGTTGTGATCCCTTTATCGACCAGCCATTGGCGCGGCGATATGCCAATCACTCCACCCCAGGTGCGCTTGCCGATAAGAGGACCCAATTTCAGCAGCTTGAAGCTGTGTGAGAAGATATCCCCGTCGGAGCCCGCCCACTCGTTGGTCAGAGCGACCAGTGGGCCAGCGGGAGAATCATCGGGCCACGGCCATACACCGAACCAGCGGGTCTTGATAAAGGCCAAGCGCCGGCGGGCGAGTTTTTCGAGCAGCAAGCTCGATACGTGTCCGCCGCCATTGAAGCGAACATCGACGACGAGCCCATCCCGGTCGATCTCCATCAGAAAGTACCGGTGGAACTCGGAGTAGCCCTGCGGCCCCATGTCCGGGATATGCACGTAGCCCACACGGCCTCGCGTCTGCTCGTGAACATAGGCGCGATTCTTCTCCACCCAGTCACGATAGCGTGCAGACGTCTCGTCCTTAAGCGTCTTGACCGTGACGGTGCGTGGCGACTTTCCATTCTTGTCACCGAGTGTGATCGAGATCTCTGCACTAGCCTGGTTGACAAGCAGCTCGCCGGGAGTGAGATCGCGCGTCAATCTCCGCCCGCCGATGGCCAAGAGCGTATCGCCCACGTGAGCGTTCACACCAGAGCGGATCAGTGGAGAACTCTTCGCCTCGTCCCAGGGGTCGCCCTGGACGATGTGTGTGATCTTCCAAGCCTTCGTTCTCTGGTCGTACGCGAAGTCTGCTCCCAAGAAGCCCATCAAGTATTGAGGAGCAGGTCGGTAATCCCCACCGAACTCGTAGGCGTGCGAGGTTCCCAATTCTCCTTGCATCTCCCACATCAGGTCTGAAAATTCGCCGCGCGTCGAGATGCGGTCAAGCAGGGGAAGATACCGCTCATAGACAGTCTCCCAGTCGACTTTGGACATGTCCTCCGACCAGAAGTGATCCCGCTGCAGTCGCCATGCCTCACGGTACATCTGCTGCCACTCCCAGGGCGGCGTAACGGAGGTTTTTACACGTCCTAGATTGATCCATCCGCTCTTCTCGTTCGGTGGCTCCTGTGCGAGCTTTTCGTCGGGCTTCTCACCCGCTTTGAGCACCCTCAGCTTGTTCCCCGCACGGTAGATGAGTGTCTTCTTATCGCCTGAAAGCTTGAAGCTCGTGATTCCCTGAATCAGGGTCTCAGGCTTTTGAGATTGGAAGTCGAACATTTCAAGAGTGGCTTTCGCCGGTGGCTCAGAGACGTCAAACCACTGCTGGTTGAGGCTCCCCTCGATGGGCAACGACGTGTAGAGTATCTTGCCCTTCATGGCGGCCAGCTGTTGATATCGCCCATCGGAGACGGGGAAGGCCAGGACGCGCTCTTCGATGCCCTCGAAATCGATCTCCACCTTCACCGGCTCAGCCCCGTTTTTGCCCTTCTCTCGAGCATCGTTTGGCTTAGTCCCCTCTGGATCGGGTGCTTTGGGCTCTCGCAGGAATGGCGAGGGCAGGTCTTTTCTCAACGTCACCAGATACGGCTTCACGCCCCGGGGGAAGCCGAGATCGAAATGGAGATTGTCATAGACGGGGTCGAACTCCCGATGCGAGAGGAAGTAGAGATAATTGCCTTCGGGGTCGAACTGCGGTGACACGTCGTAGTGAACGGGGCGTGTAATACGGTGAGTCTTGCCCGTCGCAGCCTCACAAATCTTAATGATTGTCGTGTGAGGGGTCTCTGCGAATCCGTAGGCGATCCAGCGACCGTCAGGAGACCAATCAAACCCGGAAATCGTTTGCCACCCACTGCGATCGAGGATCTTCCGCTCTTTCGTCTTCAGATCGATCAGCATGAGCTCATTGCGATGGTTGGAGAGTGCCACCTTGTCCTCAATGGGCGAGGCGCGCAATTCCTCGGGGCGTCCGACATCGAGCTGGCTGAGGCGCTCGGACGGTGTGAGGCCGTCCTCGTGATGGATTTCCAAGCGTTCTTCGCCCTCGGCATCGCTTACGACGACCAACCGCTTTCCATCGCTTAACCACCGTGGCAGACGATAGCGCACGCCATCGGATTCCCCGTGCTGGGAGACAGGGCCATGCCAGTTTCCCATGGCAAACGCCTTCCCGCGCACGTTGAGGGTCACTTTGTATCCCTGGGGGTGTAGCTCGTAATCTTCCAAGTATTGTGCTGCCTCGACGAACTTGCGGTTGCGTTGGGTGCGCGGGCTAGGATACTCGATCTCGACCTTCGCGCTCTGGTTCGCTTTGGGATCGAAGAGATAGAGATCGGCTCCGGCGTGGTAGACGATCCTTCTCCCATCGGTGGCGGGGTGGCGCACGTAGTAGTCATCGTGGCGGGTGTGGCGGGTTACGTCTTTTCCTTCCGGAGTGCAGGAGTACAGATTGCCGATGCCTTCATGGTCTGAAGTAAAGTAAATGCGATTGCCTACCCAAAGCGGAAAGGCAATGTTCCCGTCCAACTTGATCAGACGCTCAAACTGTCCCTGGCCATCGCGGTCGATCCAGAGATCACCTGCTGTGCCGCCTCGATAGCGCTTCCAGTACGCGGGCTCACGCGTGACCATGCCGTAGCGCCCGAGCACGCACCCCCCATCCGGTCCGTAGGAGATCGTGAGCGCCGGACCGTAGGGTAGCTGTTGCGCTGTCCCACCCTCAGGTGAGACGGCGAAGAGCGTGAACAGACGCAAAAAGGGCTGGTTGGCATGACTGGAGAAGACGATTCGACCCTGACGATCCCAACCGACAACGATGACGTTGCTTCCCAAATACGTAAGGCGCTTGGGCTGCCCGCCCTCTGCGGGCATCACGTACACTTCCGTGTGGCCCTCCTCGCGCCCACTGAACGCGAGCCACTTCCCATCGGGTGAGAGCTTGGGGTAGCTGGCGGCGCCCAATCCCGACGTAAGCCGGCGGGCCACGCCACCTTCAGCCGAGACAGTCCAGAGGTCGTCTTCGCTCACGAAGACGATTTGATCATCGTGAATTGTGGGGAAACGATAATACCCTGCTGATGTCATGGGACTCCTCCTCAAGTCGTTGGGGGTAAAACCTAGAGCTTAAACCACCCTGTTATAACCGGTCGGATGGGCGTCGTGCAACTGCTGCCTGAGAGCGAATGGTTTACAATGGTATAAGGTTAGAGCGAGTCAACCGATTCGCTATCACAGGGAGAGCAATTTGGCGAAGAGGTAGGCAATAGCGCCGCAGGCCGGAAATGTTAGCACCCACGCCGTCACGATCTGCAGGCTCACCCCCCAACGCACAGCGGAGAACCGACGCGTCGCCCCCACACCCATGATGGCAGTATTAATTGTATGGGTGGTACTCAATGGAATACCCAATGAGGATGCCAGTTGAATGGTTCCGGCAGCGGAGGTTTCGGCGGCAAAGCCGTGGACCGATTTCAGCTTGGTCAGGCGAAGCCCCATGGTCTTGACGATGCGCCACCCGCCGAACGCTGTGCCAAGACCCATAACGACCGCACATAGCAGGATGACCCACAGCTTGACTTGAAACTCAGGAATCATCCCGCCGAGTAGTAGCGCCAGGGTAAACACACCGATGAACTTTTGACCGTCGTTGGAGCCATGACTGAACGCCATAAAGGCAGCAGAGAGGATCTGTAGTTTACTGAAAACGCGCGTGATGGTGGTTGGGCGAGCGCGGTAACACATGCGGTAAATTGCCGCCATCAGCAGCCATCCGACCCCGAACCCTAAGAATGTCGAAAATACCAGACCGACGCCGACTTTCCGCCAGCCCTCTACCAAGAGCGCGTCTGGGCCTGCTGTAGCTAGTGTCGCTCCAGCTAATCCAGCAACTAGGGCGTGAGACTCGCTGGTCGGCAGTCCGTAATGCCGGCGTTGAACAGTAGGCAGGCACGAGAAAGCAGGTAAAAGGCCCTGCAGAATAGCATTCTCCCGCACTTGACCGGCTGTGGGCGTAGTGTCTACGCCCGGGCGGGCTCGATCCGGGGATAGCGCGGCGGCTCCGGGA
>JBBIPG010000037.1:0-22136 GCA_037442925.1 Candidatus Fraserbacteria bacterium
GCCTCATGGTCAGTTCCATGGTTGCCTCCTTGCTCTGAGAGACAACCAAAACCTCCTCTCGGGTTCGAGTACTTTCTTACCTGAGGCAACGATCCCGTTTGGAGTACTTTTTTGATGAGGCAATTCGTGCTATTGACAATCCACATCATGCGTGCTATAGTGACGGCATCGTTGATAGACAAGTATACTCCAATTCAGGTCATTGGCTGAGAGTAGGAGGTGGTCTATCCGATAATAAAACCGACGATCTTGCCCATGCCGTTCAGGCAGTGTTGTTTAACCCGTTCGGAAAAAGGAGGGCTTAAAATCATGCAGAGGGTTATCTCAAGACGGAACTTCTTAAAGACGGTAGGGGTGGGGGCGGCCGCGATCGGACTGGCCCAGTTTGAAGCCTTCCGAGTGAGCGGACAACCTCCCACATTGAGGATCACCCAATGGAGCCACTTCGTTCCCCCCTACGACACATGGTTTGACCCCTTTGCCCAGGCATGGGGACAGAGCCGTAATCCACCAGTCAACGTGCAAATAGAGCACATCTCGTTTGCGGACATCATCCCGCGGGCCAAGGCCATCGTGGCCGCAGGGACTGGGCCAGATCTCTACGGCTTCCTCTCGCCTCCTTCTCAATTCATCAATGACGTCATCGACCATAGGGACATAGTGGAAACGGTGGAGGACAGTCACGGCCCCATCACATCTCTCGCCAAAAAGAGCACCTTCAACCCTGCCAATGAGAAGTGGTTCGGCTTCTCGAACATGTTCACCATTGACCCCTACGACTACCATAAGGACGTCTGGGAAGCGATCGGCAGGCCGAATGGCCCCAGCACTCTACAAGATTGCCTCGAAGCCGGGGACGCCATTCGTCAGCAGTTCCCGGGGATTCCGACCCCGATCGGCGTCGGCTACAGCCAAGACATCGACAGCAACATGGCCACGCGGCAGATCCTCTGGTCCTTCAATGGCTCCATCCAGGACGAGAACGAGCAGGTTGTGCTCAACTCCCCCGAGGCGCTGGAGGCCCTGCGCTTCGGCGTCGAACTCTTCAAGCGGATGAGCCCCGAGGTCCTCAGCTGGAACGCGGCTTCCAACAACCAAGCCTTCAACTCCCGCTCTACCTCGCTCATCCTCAACTCCATCTCGGCCTACCGCTCCGCTCAGAGGGGTAATCTGGCGCTTCCCGGTAAGGAGCCCGGCTCCCTAGCGGCCAACACCTTCTTCACGCCGGCGTTGTCTGGTCCACGCGGCACGGCGGTGGCCAGCGAACACGTCATGCACATCTACGTCATCTGGAACTTCTCTCAGCAGCAAGACCTGGCCAAGGAATTCCTCGTACACCTCATGAACAACCAGCGGGAAGACGTTCTGAGAAGCGAGCTCTACAACACCTCATCGTTCCTTGGGACCCTGGCCGATCCCGGCGTTGATGAACCCAAGCAGCGGCCGCGCGCCGGCTGGGAGTGGCTGAAGCAACAGTTTGAGAACGATCCGTTCGGCTCCAATCCCCCCAATAAGCTGTTCCCCTTGTTCAGCGGGGTGGAGGAACCGCTGGCGGATGGGACAGTGAAGGAGGGCTGGAGCACCAACGTCGGCCATCCGGGCCCCGCCAACCCGGCCATCAGCCAGATCTTCGATGAATTTGTGCTCCCCGACATGTTCGCCAAGGCGGCCACCGGCGCGCTCACTCCTGAGCAGGCGCTTGCCCAAGCGAACACACGCATCAAGGCGATCTTCAACGACTGGCGGCAGCGAGGCCTGGTGGGTGGAGATCCGGCTAAGGATCTATAAACACGACGTTTAGCCATCGGGAGGGGGAGGTCGGCCCAAGAGAAGGCCAAGCACCTCCCCCTCGGCACTTGACCGCCGACAATCGAATGCTTTAGGATTCATCCTGTACTTGAGGAGTCACGGATGGCTATCGTAGAGGCCAGAGATCTCAAAAAATACTTCGGCAAGGTCCGGGCGGTCGATGGGGTGGATCTCTTCGTCCAAGACGGTGAGTTCCTTGTGCTCTTGGGCCCCTCCGGCTCGGGTAAGACGACGCTCATGCGCATGATCGCTGGCTTGGAACAGCCCACCGCCGGAGAGATCCTCATCGGCAGCCAAGTGGTCAATAACCTCCCCCCGCGGGTTCGCAAGATCGCCATGGTCTTCCAGAGCTATGCCCTCTACCCGCACAAGACGGCCTTTGACAACATCGCGTTTCCCTTACGAGCGCAAGGCCTAGGACTTAAGGTGATCTACGAGAAAGTCAACTGGGCAGCTAATCTACTGGGCATCGCCCACTTGCTCCGACGCAAGCCCCGCGAGCTTTCTGGCGGTGAGCGACAACGGGTCGCCCTTGCCCGCGCCATCGTGCGCGAGCCCTCGGTCTTCCTTCTCGACGAGCCCCTCTCGAATCTGGACGCCAAGCTGCGCCATGCCGCCCGCGACGAGCTCAAACGCTTCCAGCGCAGCATCGGGACCACCACCATCTATGTGACTCACGATCAGATTGAAGCCATGGGCTTAGGCGACCGCATTGCCATCATGAACGAAGGAAAGGTAAGGCAGATCGGCACACCCTATGAAATCTACCACGAACCAGCGGATACCTTTGTGGCCACCTTCGTGGGGACGCCTCCGATGAACCTCATCGCACGCGCTGAACGGCTCATCGGCTTCCGCCCCGAGAGCTTCCTCCCCAAAGAGATCTACAACGCCCACGAGGATCTGGTGAGTTTCTCTTTCCACGTGCGCCGGGTCGAGCATCTGGGGTCAGATCGGCTCCTGTATGGCTCGCTCACAGGCAAAGAAGAAAGCCCCGTAATTGCTAAGCTGCCGCTGACGGTCTCGATCCCCATCCAAGAGGGGGGAAACTATGAGTTTGCTGTGCGCCAGCGGGATCTGAAGTTCTTCTCGCCGCAGACCAGCCAGCGCACCGAAGAGGAGTCTTAATCATGGAAGCCGCGCGGGAAATCCCACGGGCACGTTATCGCTATCTTCTCGATCGCGAGCGGCTGCTCGGGCCGCTGCTGATCAGCCCCGCCATCGGCTATATTTTGCTGTTAATCGGCCTGCCTCTGCTTTTGGCTATCTATCTCAGCTTCACCAACGCCATCAGCGGCCAGCTGAGCGCCCAGTTTGTGGGTCTCAAGAACTTTCAGACGATCCTCGCCGATCCCCTCTTCTTCCAAGCCCTAAAGAACACGTTCATCTTCACTTCGATTTCTATGCTCATCGTCTTGATCTTGGCGAAGGTCTTGGCGCTGGCCCTGCTTAAGAGCTTCCCAGGCAGGCCCATCGTGCGCTTCTTGATCCTGCTGCCGTGGGTGGCCCCCATCAGCCTCACCACCCTCTCTTGGGACTGGGTGCTCGGCGCCAGCAATGCCACACTTAGCACCATCAACTGGACGCTGCGGGCGGTAGGGATATTGGGACCTCAAGACTGGATCTGGTGGACGAGCTACACTACCCCGGCGATGGCAGCCATCATCCTCATCCACGTCTGGCGAATGCTCCCGTTTGCCACCATCATCCTTCTGGCCGGGCTGACCTCCATCCCTCAAGATATTCAAGATGCGGCCACCGTGGACGGCGCGGGCTTCTGGAGAAGACTCTTTGAGATCATTCTGCCTCTGATGCTGCCCATCGTGGCCGTGGCCGTGCTCTTCGGGATCATCTTTACGGCCACGGACATGACTGTGGTGTATATTCTCACCCGCGGTGGCCCTTATAACAGCACCCACGTGCTGGCGAGCTTGGCTTGGCAGCGGGGCATCTTCGGCGGCCAGCTGGGGCAAGGAGCAGCAATTGCCATCTTCCTCTTCCCTCTGCTGATGATCGTCGCGTTCTTTATGCTCAGGCTCGCCCGCCGGACCGAGGTGGCTTAAGATGCCCACCTCAAGAGTGCTCCGTTGGCTGCGCAGCCGGTTCCCCCTATACGTGCTGATCTTTCTATTTGTGGCCTTCGCCGCCTTCCCCTTCTACTGGATGACGATTACCACCTTCAAACAAGACGAAGATCTCTTTCACGTAGCCACGGATTCGAAATATAATCCCTATCGCTTCAATCTTCCCCCCACCCTCAGCCACCTCAAGCAGCTCATCTTTGAGACGCCCTACTTCACCTTCCTGCGCAATACACTCTTTGTGGGCCTGCTCGTCGTGGCCATCACCCTGCTCATCTCGGTGCCGGCAGGCTACAGCCTGGCACGGCTATTGGGGCGCTGGGGCGAGCAGCTGGGGATCGGCATCTTCTTGACGTATCTGGTGCCGCCCACGCTCCTGTTCATCCCCCTGGCCCGCTTGATTGCCCTCCTAGGGCTTTCGGATACGTTATGGTCTTTGGTGCTTATCTATCCCACCTTCACCATTCCGTTTTGCACCTGGCTGCTGATGGGCTTCTTCAAGTCCATCCCTAAGGACATCGAAGAGCAGGCTATGGTCGACGGCCATAGCCGCTTGGGAGCGATTCTCAAGACCGTGCTGCCGCTCTCCCTGCCTGGACTGCTTACGGTCGTCATCTTCTCATTGACTCTTGTGATGCAAGAGTTCGTCTACGCTTTGACGTTCATCAACGCCGTGGGCAAGATGACGCTCAGCTTAGGAGTCCCGATCGCGCTGGTTCATGATGTCTATCGTTGGGGGCCTCTTATGGCCGCGGTGCTGATCTCCAGCATCCCGGTTGCGATTCTCTACAATCTCTTCTTGGATCGCTTCATTGCTGGCTTCACCGGCGGAGCCGTCAAGGGATAGCCCCATCTTGTCCAAGCAGCCCCTTTGACTTATAATCGCAGCTGGAATTTCGCGAGAAGCGGGAGGGATTGGACCGAGTCGAATCGCTGAGATTCAGAGCTTACGCCGATGGAAGAGCAACTCATATCTGAGGGGCTGGCGGCACCCCGCAATTTCGTGGGGCTGCCGCTTGAGCATTCTAGCTGGCAGAGAGCCCAAGTCGCCATCTTGCCTGTACCTTACGACCTCACGACTTCCTACCAGACGGGGGCGCGTCGCGGACCACCAGCGATTCTCGATGCTTCGCTTCAGGTCGAGCTCTACGATGATGAGCTGGAAGCGGAGCCTTACCAAGTGGGCATCCACACGCTTCCTCCCCTAGAGCCTCTGGCCAGCGGTCCGGAAGAGATGGGGAAAAGAATCGAGCATGTCACAAGACAGATTCTGAAAGCGAGAAAATTTCCTATCGTCCTTGGAGGAGATCACTCCATTACGTTTGGGGTTGTGAAGGCGCTCACGACAGAGCACAAGCAACTTTCGGTGCTGCAACTGGACGCCCATGCCGATCTACGAGACAGCTATCACGGGACGAAATATAGCCATGCGTGTGCAGGCCGCCGCCTCAGCGAGATCGCCCGACTCTTTCAGATCGGCATTCGAAGTCTTTCCAGCGAAGAAGCGGAGTGTATGAACAGCTCGAACGTGATGACCGTATTCGCCCGCGAGCTGCATCGCAATCCAAAGGCGAGCGACAGAGTGCTGAACGCGTTGCGTGACCCGGTGTACATCACTCTCGATGTGGACGTGTTCGACCCTGCCATCATGCCCGCTACAGGCACCCCCGAGCCCGGCGGACTCGACTGGTATACAACGCTCACGATCCTGAGGCATGTCTTTGAGAAACATCGAGTTGTGGGATGCGATGTAGTGGAGCTGGCGCCCATTCCGGGCGTGGTTGCGCCGGATTTCATGATCGCCAAACTCGTGTATAAACTGGTCGGGTATTGGCATATATTACAACACGCGTAAAGGGGGTTGAGGATGGAAGGGTCTACCACAGTAGTCGCGCCTGCACCTTTAGCACTGTCAGCGGGTCCGTTGGTTCCTAAGAAGATGTTTTTCACTCGCGGAGTTGGAAGTCACAAGGAGGAGCTGCGTTCCTTTGAGCTGGCGCTGCGCGATGCCGGCATTGAAAAGTACAACCTCGTGCACGTCTCGAGCATCTTGCCGCCGCGCTGCAAGATCATCACTCGCTCCGAAGGGCTCAAGGACCTTCAACCGGGCCAGATCGCCTTCTGTGTGATGGCGCGCTGCGCGAGCAACGAACCCCACCGCTTGGTCGCCGCCTCCATCGGCTGTGCCATTCCAGCCGATCCCGAGGCCTACGGCTACTTGAGCGAACACCATGCGTACGGCCAGAATGAGAAACAAGCGGGAGACTATGCAGAAGACCTCGCGGCTTCGATGCTGGCTTCCACACTGGGAATCGAGTTTGACGACAATCTGGCCTGGGATGAGAAGGAACAGCTTTGGAAGATCAGCGGCAAGATCGTACGGACGATGAACGTGACCCAATCCGCCGTCGTCAACACCAGCGGCTACACCACGGTCGTATCCGCAGCAGTCTTCCTCTTTTAGTGCAGGGGAGTTAGATCTTGCGGAAGACCAATGTTGAATTGTGCCCCCCGAACCCGAAAGAATTCGAGAGCGCAACCCTCACCTTGGCAGGACGGGCTCTGTTCGGCACATAATCTAAATCGCACTTCGGGTCCGGATGCTCGTAGTTGATCGTGGGAGGCAAGATGCCTTCTTCTAGCGCCATCAGAGTTGCGATGGCCTCGACAGCTCCCGCGCCTCCCAGAAGATGCCCAATCTGGGACTTGGTGGAACTTACGGGAATCTTGTAAGCCCTCTCACCAAATAGCAGCTTGATGGCTTGAGTCTCGGCAATATCGCCCAACTCCGTCGCTGTGCCATGGGCATTGATGTAGTCGACTTCATCCGGGGAAACTCCGGCACGCTCCAGCGCCATCTCCATCGCTCGCTTGGCCCCCAGCCCATCCGGAGCCGGCGCCGTGATGTGATGGGCATCGGCGGTCATGCCGTGACCGGCTAGCTCGGCATAGATGTGAGCGTCCCGTGCGCGCGCATGGTCTACGCCCTCTAAGATCACAACTCCTGCGCCTTCGCCTACCACAAAGCCGTCGCGCTCGGCATCAAACGGACGCGAAGCTCTTTCGGGTGCGTCGTTGCGCCGGGAGAGCGCACGAGCCTGATCAAACCCGGCATACGTGAGCGGCAGTAACACGGCTTCTGATCCGCCCGCGATCATCACATCCGCATATCCCATGCGAATGAAATCCGCCGCCACACCCAAGGCATGATTCGAACTGGCACAGGCCGATACCAGACCGTAGTTTGGCCCCCGAAGCCCCCACTCGATCGAGATCTCACCGGCCGTGGCATTGGGCATGAACATCGGGACGAAGAAGGGGCTCACTCGATGTGGCCCTTCGCTGAGCATCGTCAGGTGGTTCTCTACCAAGATCTCGATGTTGCCGATGCCCGTGCCGACGAGCACCCCGATGCGTGACGTATCTTCGCTTTCGAGATCCAAGCGGGAATCTTCCAGCGCTTGACGGGTGGCAGCGATGGCCAGCTGTGTGGAACGCCCCAGCCGACGCGCGCGCTTCTTGTCCATGTAGGCGAGCGGGTCAAAGTGGCGAACGGGTGCTCCAATCTTGCTTTCAATTCCCTTAAGATCAACCAAATCATCCACGCGCTGTACACCGGAGCGTCCCGACTTCAAACCCTCCCAGAAGCCCTCTTTACCTACTCCGATGGGAGTGATGGCCCCGATGCCGGTGATCACCACCCGTCGCTGGATCCCCTGGCTCATGATGCTCGATCATAGCCTAGCTATCTGCCTCCTTCAAGTGGACTTGAAATGCCTTTAGTGTGATTATTCGCGCCGGGAGGGCTTTCGTGCACGAGGCATCGGCCGAAGGTGATGAGCAGTGAACTCTTCGATCAACTGTTCACTGAGCTTGGCTACCTCCTCCGGAAGCCTAAGACGCCTCAACTTGTGGAAGGGCAGCCGAAGGACCATGTAGAGTCCGCGTGCTGTCCCCTTCTCTAAAGGCACCTCACGGACGTCGTTCTTCTCGCGGCAGCGCTCACAGAGGAGCCCGCCCTTTTCCATGGAGAACCAGCTCTCCTGAGGAATTCTCTCACAGACAGCGCAGCGATCGAGGGTCGGAGCAAGCCCTAGCCCAGCCAAGAGCTTCAACTTGAAGGCCAATTCATAGAGAACGATAGAACTCTGCTCCCCTGTGAGCGCGTCGAGCAGCTGCTGAAAGAGCAGAAAGACCCGCTCCTCTGCGTGATCGTCTTCCAACAGACGATTGACCCAGCGGGCGCAGCGCAGCCCAGCCATCAACCGCTCGTAATCACGTTTGATCGCGGAGTACGCTTCGACGATGTCCGCTTGGCTGAGCATCTTGAGGCCTTCCCGATGGTAGTAGATGAACTCGCTTAGGGTAAGCAGTTCAAGAGCGGCGTCGAAGCGACTCTCGGTCTTGCGCGCCCCCTTGGCCATGAGCGAGATCTTACCGCACTCGCGACTGAGCACCGTGATGATCTGATCGCTCTCTCCAAAGTCAATGGCTCGGGTCACAAAGCCCAGGGTCTTCTTAATGTGTGCCATGGGGGAAGGTCTTCTGTTCTACCGTCACGCGCGCCAAGCGCTCCTCTATGATTTCAACGCCGATGCCTGCTCCCTCAGGCACGCGGAGCGTCCCATCTCGGTTGAGGACGAAGGCAGGTTCAATGATGTCGTCCCGATAGTAGCGATCGCTGGCGGAAAGATCGTTGGGAAGAGTGAAGCCAGGGAGAGAAGCCAAGGCAACGTTGTGGGCCCGCCCAATACCGGTCTCAAGCATCCCCCCGCACCAGACGGGGATGTGCTTCGATTGGCAAAGATCGTGGATACGCCGGGCGTTGGTGGGCCCGCCGACCCGTCCCGGCTTGATGTTGATGATGCGGCAGCTCCCCAGCTGAAGCGCTCGGCGTGCATCCTCTGGGGATTTCACACTTTCATCCAGACAAACGGGAGTATGGATCTGCTTCTGAAGCTCGGCGTGATCCACAAGATCATCATACCCGAAGGGTTGCTCGACCATCATCAGATCATACTCGTCAAGTTGTTGGAAGATGGAGAGATCGTTCAGGGTGTAGGCCGCGTTGGCGTCGGCCATAAGCGGGATCTCCTCAAAGCGTTTTCGCACAGCTTTGATGATTTCCACGTCCCAGCTGGGTTTAATCTTGAGCTTCACGCGGCGATAGCCCTGAGCGAGCCGGCGCTCGATGGCGTGAAGCAGTGTCGACACGTCACGCTGAATGCCGATGCTAATCCCGCTCTCGATGCGATCCTTCGTGCCTCCCAAGCATTGTGCGAGCGAGATCTTTTTCGCCTTTGCAGCTAGATCCCATAAAGCAGCTTCCAGCCCGGCTTTGGCCATGTTGTGACCACGAACCCGCTGCCATAGCCGAGGAAGTTCTTCCGGTTGATGAAAATCCTCTTCGAGCACGGAGGGAATGAGATAATCGCTCAGCACATGCCAAGCCGTCTTGATCGTCTCATAAGAGTACCAGGGGCCAGAACCGGCCACGCACTCTCCCCAGCCCACGATCCCATCACTAGAGACAGAGATGACAATGGCAGGGCGTTTTTCTTCCCTCCCAAAGCTCGTCTCGAAGGGCTCCACCAGCTCCATCTCGACAACTCTCAGTTCCACTCGCTCAATTCTCACGCAAAATGCTCCCTCTTCAGCACGTCGTCTAGATCAGCCTTCTCTAGCAAGTGAAAGCTCCTCGACCGCCCACCCTGCTCTTGGGTGAAGAACTCGCTGGCCATGTACCCCTTTTGGAAATAGTGCTCGAAGATCTCACGGGTTTTAAGCCGCCACTGTTCAGCAAGTTGGGGGTCTTGCTCCTTCAGGGTCCGTAGATCGCGTGGGATCTCTACGAGCAACCGCTCTTCCTTGCGGGAGAGATCCACATCGACATTCTCCAAGTATCCCCTCTTCTCGATCCGAGTGCGGTTGACTACCGGCAGCTCTTGTAGCGAAGGGCTCACCCTCTCGTTGCCTTGGAGCCGTGCGATGACCCGCGGGCTTTTGATCCACCACTCCACGGCAAAGCGATCTGTGGGCAACCCGCGGTTGAGTTCATCGCGAATGTCTCCATAGAGATTGCGCTCATACTGCCGAGAGATCACGCCGAGCTTGGCGAAGTTGAAATGGGCATTGGCGCTCTGCAGAGGATCAAACGTCCAGGTGATCAGATCCATCCCCTGGGAGAGCACGAGCTCTCGCTGTTTGAGCTTGAGCTGGTATCCCACACCGTGAAAGCGGTGTTCGGGCAATACAGCAGCCATCAGCGAGCAGTGCTTGAGCCGTGGGAGCCCTTCACGGTCCCATACGAAGCCGGGAAAGCCATAGACAAAGCCGATCATGCGCTCACCCTCGTAGGCTCCCAAGAGAAGCCCGCCGGCCTTGAGGGTGGTGATGATCAAGTGGTGCGGCACAATGCTCAAGTCTTCAAATCCCCAGACGAGCCTCTGGAGTTGCTCACATGTATGAATGTCGTCCAGTGTCTCAACCGGGCGGATCTCGATGTTCATCGTTTCTTAGGCTTTTTGTTCGAGTTGGTACGGGTCCGTGCCGCTGCAATGATGACCTGCTTGCGAGCGCGGCGCGCTTGGGAGCGGGCACGCCGACGATGATACATGAACTCATCGGCATTCTCTAAGACCTGCGCGAGGCTCTTTTGACCTCCGGGCATCCAGCTGTCTACTCCGAAGCTAATCGAGATTTTCGATCTGAAGAGCTTGGGATTCCACTTCTCTAATCTCTTGCGCAAGCGCTCCATCGCCTCCTCCGCCTCGTCACGAGTCGTCTGGGGCATGATGAGGATAAACTCGTCGCCGCCGTAGCGCACGACCGTATCGGGAGCGCGCACATTTCTCATGAGCAGCTGTGCTACCTCGTGTAGAACACGGTCACCTTCGGCATGCCCAAAGCGATCGTTGACCTCGTAGAAGTCATCCATATCCACCATGACCAGGGAGATGGGGTAGTTGTAGCGTTGGGCGCGCTCCTGCTCTTTGAGGATGAACTCGGTGAAGTAGTGGCGGTTGTAGGCTCCTGTGAGAGAATCTCGCAGAGCCTGCTCTTTGAAACGCTCGAGATCTCGCGCGCGGCTGAGTGCCAGCTCAATCTCCGGGACCAAGGTCTGGAGCTTCCGTGCATCTTCTTCTGTGAAGATCCCCTCTTGGTGGAGGTTGTTGATGTTTAGCACTGCGATCACTTTATCATCTTTACGAATGGGCACGGCAATGGAAGAAGCCGGGGGGAGCTGGCCCCAGTCCTCCCACAATTTCTTCAACTCCGGATGAGACAGCTGTATGCTTCGGGTAAGAAGCATAGGGCCATGAGCCTCTACGGTTAGTTGGGCAAGATTTTCCATCTTGAACGTAACTTTCTTCAAAGACTTGAGATCTCGATTGACGGCCGCGCGGAACTCGAGGGCCTTCTTGCGTTCGTTCAATGTCAAGATAGTACCCGCATCCGCCTTGGGTGCTAGAAGAGAGATGCCGTGCTGAATGATCAGCTCCAACATCGCATCGAGGTTCTGGCTGCGATTGATCTTCTGAAGGAAGCTGCTGATCCATTCCTGCTGTCGGAAGGCCTCTTGCCAGTGCTGCCGATGGCGCAGCCCACTGATGGCTGTCGCCAGCTGTCTGGCCAGCGCCTGTAAGAGCTCCACATCTTCGGGTGTGAAGGCGTCTTCTTGGATGCTCTCGATGTTGAGCACTCCTATCAACTCATCTGCCCCGTCGATGGGCACGGCGAGTTCGGAGCGAATCGCTGGATGTCCGGAGATATAGCGCGGGTCCTGGAGCACATTCCCCACTAAAGCGGGTTGGCGGTGCTTTGCAACCCACCCGCAGATTCCCTGATCTAACCTCAAGCGTTCAAAGCGCTCAAACTGGATCTCTTCTGGAGGCAGCCTCGTGTGAAAACCCCTACGCACAAGCGCATTCCCCTCCTTGAGGAAGAAGGTGACGTGATCATAGGCAAAGTGCTCTCGAATGATCTGAACGGCTTGTTGAATCAAGGCATTCAAGTCCTGCACTTGGGCAAGGCTTTCTCCCAAGCGATAGATCCCCTGCAGGCGCTTCTGGAAGTCGTTCACCTCTTGGGTGTACTTCGCCTTCTCCAGCGCGAGCGATGCCAAGTTGACAAGGAGTTGCAACGGTTCCAGCTCTTCGGCAGTGGGAACTCGCCCGTGATGGGGATCTGCCAGCGAGATGCGTCCGATGATCAAAGGGCCCCGCCTCAAGAGGAAAAACAGGTTGTCGTAAGCACCCCATGCTCCTGGGCCCTCTCGGCCCACTTTGCCCTTCACACCCTTGGGGATGATCTCCGGGATCATCTGGGGCGTGACATAATAACCACTACCGAGCGCCTTGCCTTTCGCAATAATTTGCCTACAAGAGATGAATTCGCCCGATCTTGCCAGCTGCTGGAGCTTCGCTTCCTCCTCCTGAGGCAACCCAGAAGTCAACATCTGAGCGATCTGTTCCTTCTGGCTACTGGTAGGAGACATAGCTCGTTTAAAGAGGGAGATCGCCACCAGCTGGAAGGGCGAATGTTCTCGAATCGCCCGAGCCACTTGCTTGAGAATGATCTCCACATCCCGTTGTTGCAGGATCTCCTGCCCAATGGCGAGCAGTTTTCGGTGTAGTTGCTGCACACTTTGCTCCGCCATAGATTCAGCCACCGTCAATCCTCTCTTCCCAGGGCTTGGACGATCTGGGCCTCATCCTCGTTCCATCTCTCGCGCACTTTGACTTGTAAATCGAGATACACGTGTGTACCCAGAAGCGTTTCGATGTCTGCTCGCGCCAGACGACCGATCTCCTTGATCATCGATCCCTTCTCGCCGACCAAGATCCCCTTTTGAGAATCGCGCGCCACGTGGATATTCGCATAGATTTCCATCAGGGGCTTATCCCCGCGCTCTCGCATATCGACAACCTCCACGAAGACCGCATAGGGGATCTCCTGGCGGGTCAGCTGATAGATCTTCTCTCGAATGATTTCCGCGATCAGAAAATGCTCTGGCCGGTCAATGACCATATCCTCCGGGAAATATCTCGGCCCTTCCGGCAAGTATTTTTTAATGAGCTGGATCGTCTTGCCTAAGTTGATCCCCTCTTTACACGAGATGGGAATGATCTCTTGGAATAAGCTCGTCTCCGAGTACGTGGCCATCGTCTCCTCCACCTCGTTGCTGAGCGCTCTGTCGATTTTATTGACCAGCAAGAATTTTACCAGGGGAAGTTCTTTCATCCTCTCGAAGATCCTTTGGTCATACTCTGGGATCGTTCCCCAGGGTTCGACCATATAGAGAATGAGATCAAGCCCATGGAGAGCTCCGAAGGCTTGCTTAAGCAAGAAACCGCTCAAGCGATCGACAGGCTTGTGAAGCCCGGGCGTATCTACGAAGACGATCTGCGATTCCGGATCGTTGTAGATGCAGCGAATGCGATGGCGCGTCGATTGGCGCTTCTCAGAGACGATCAAGAGTTTCTTGCCTAAGATCGCATTGATGAAAGAAGACTTGCCCACGTTCGCCTGACCTAGTACCCCGACGAAGCCCGATTTACACATGGACAAGTTCTCCGTTTCGGATTAAGTCTTTTGCTTTCTCTATATCTTGCTGTAAGAGACGATCTTCTGACAAGTGAGGGATATGTGCGCGTATTCGTTCGTACGCTTTGCGCGTGGCGGGAGCCATCTGAGAGGTCTTGCGAAAATCAAGGGCTTGCGCGGCAGTCAGCATCTCGATGGCCAGGATGTATTCCACGTTCTGGGCGATCTGATACGCCTTCCAAGCGGAAATACTGGCCAGGCTGTTATAGTCTTCTTTGCCGCCGGAGGTCGGGATCGAGTCCACAACAGCGGGATGAGCGAGCACTTTGTTTTCAGAAACGAGTGCCGCCGCCGTGTATTGAGGGACCATAAGACCCGAACGAAGGCCGCCCTGCTCGATCAGAAAGGGCGGTAGATCCGAATGTTCCAAGAGGAACGCTATACGCCTCTCTGAGAAATTGCCCATCTGCGCCAGGGTTATTCCCAGTATTTCGCAGGCGAGGGCCAGCATCTCGCCATGGAAATTGCCACCGGAAAGCACTTCACCCGTCTCTGGGAAGAGAAGAGGGTTATCCGTTACGGAGTTCATCTCGATCTCGATTTTCTCCTGGACAAACTGAAGGGCTTCGAGGCAAGTGCCTAAGACTTGAGGCACACAGCGAAGCGTATAGGGATCTTGAATATCGAGAGATTGGTTGACCAAGCGACTACCTTCCAGCAAGAGGCGCATCTGTTCAGCCACGTGACGCTGGCCGGGATGGGGATGGCAGGCGTGAAGTCGTTCGTCTAATGGCTGGGTGCTCCCGCCGGCAGCTTCCAGAGCTAGACAAGCGATCAGTTGAGCATGATTCAAAAGCTTTTTCGCTGTAAGCCGGGCCATAAACCCCACAGCCAGAGAGATCTGTGTGCCATTGATGAGAGCAAGCCCCTCCTTGGGAGCCAGTTCCAAAGGTTTTCGATTAAACTTCTCGAGGAGTTGGGCTCCAGACAGGGTTTGATCTCTGAAACGGGCAGAGCCCTCGCCGATGAGCAAGAGTGCCAGGTGAGCCAAGGGAGCGAGATCGCCGCTTGAGCCTACAGATCCTTTGCTTGGGATGACGGGGGACACCTCGCGATTCAAGAACTCGATGAGATATTCAATGATCACAGGCCGAACGCCGGAATGACCTGCCAGCAGCGAGTTGAGGCGAAAGAGTAGCGCAGCCCGACTCACGTCCTCCGGAAGTGGTTCGCCCACCCCGCAGGCGTGGCTACGCAAAAGATTCACTTGGAGTTGCCGCAGCTGCTCACGGGAGATGGCCACCGTGCTGAGTTTGCCAAAGCCCGTATTGATCCCATAGGCTCGTCGCCCCTCTTGGACGATCTTCTCGACCAGCTGGGCGGAAGCCTTCACGGCGCGAAGCGCTTCGGGGGCGACTTCTACAGGCTCGTATCGCAACACGATTCGTTCGGCTTCGTCGATTGAGAGATGCTTCCCATCGAGTTGGATCATGATTGAGTGTTTGAAGTATAGCTTGAAGCCATCTCTTTCTGCAATGCCAAAGCCCTTGCTTTATTCCTCTGTGATTCTGGTAGAGGTCGATTGGCATTTGCTCTGGATATTGAGTAAAATTACTCATCATGATGAGTAATTCGTTGCCGCCCTTTACTCGTCCGCAAGCTGCCGTGCTTGCCCGTCGCCTCGCCGAGCCGCGCCGCTTTATTCAAGTGATCACAGGTCCACGGCAAGTGGGTAAGACCACGCTCGTGCATCAAGTGACCGACGCCTCGGGGCTCGCTACGCGTTTTGCCAGCGCCGACGAGCCGACACTGCGCGGGCACGAGTGGATTGCCCAGCAGTGGGAGGCGGCACGCCTCACGGCCGGCGATGCCGGCCGGCAGGGCGCGGTCCTCGTTCTCGATGAAATTCAGAAGATCCGGGGCTGGTCTGAGGCAGTCAAGCGCTTGTGGGATGAAGACACACGCGCGAAGCGATCACTCAAGGTTGTGTTGCTCGGTTCGGCACCGCTACTTATTCAGCAAGGACTCAGCGAAAGCCTCGCCGGACGCTTTGAGGTGCTGCACTTACCACACTGGACGTTTGCCGAGATGCGCGATGCGTTTTCATGGTCGCTCGATCAGTACATTTTCTACGGTGGCTATCCTGGTGCAGCGTCGCTCATCAGCGAGCTCCACCGCTGGAGACGCTACATCCTTGACTCGCTCATCGAGACGACGATCTCACGCGATGTGCTGCTGCTCTCGCGTGTGGATAAACCAGCCCTGCTGCGTCGGATGTTCCAACTGGGGTGTAGTTATTCTGGGCAGGTCCTGTCCTATACTAAGATGCTCGGTCAACTTCAGGATGCGGGCAACACGACAACGCTTGCCCACTATCTGGATTTGTTAGCGGGTGCGGGCATGGTGACGGGCCTGCAGAAGTTTGCGGGCTCGGCCGTGCGCCAGCGGGGATCAAGTCCCAAGCTGCAGGTGTTGAACACGGCACTGATGACTGCCCAGATGGAGCATACGTTGCAGGAGGCATGCGCCGATCGGGAGCTTTGGGGGCGGCTGGTGGAAGCAACAGTGGGAGCACATCTGGCGAATGCCGCGGCAGCGGGCGTGTGTAAGCTCTACTATTGGCGCGACCGCAACCGTGAGGTGGACTTTGTACTGCAGATGGGTCGCACTCTGACGGCTATCGAAGTGAAGAGCGGACGAGCTCGCGACGCGCTGCCGGGGCTACTGGCCTTTGCGGACGCGTACAAGCCGAAGCGCAAGCTGCTCGTGGGTGGAGACGGAATCCCACTGACAGAGTTTCTCTCTCGACCGGTCGAGTACTGGGCTGCGCCGTGACCTTGTGATGTTCACTCAAGAGCTATACGTGGTATGTCATAACATTCGCAGTCTTCACAACGTGGGCTCGATCTTTCGCACAGCGGATGCGGCAGGTGTGACCAAGCTCTATCTTTGCGGCTACACGGGGCATCCACCCAGAAAAGAGATCAACAAAGTGGCGTTAGGAGCGGAAAAGACTGTCCTTTGGGATTATCATACTCACACATGGCAGCTGCTCGAACGGTTGCGGTCCTGGGGCGTGCAAATTGTAGCGTTGGAGAACAACCTCGATTTGCCCAGCGTAGATTTCCGTCGGTTTCGGCCTCGGTTTCCTGCGGCATTGCTTGTAGGAAATGAAGTGGGTGGGCTTTCCCCAGCTTTGCTCAACCGAGCCGACCAGATCGTTCACATTCCCATGTATGGGCAGAAAGAATCGCTCAATGTGGCGGTCGCCTTTGGAATTGCAATCTACGAGTTGAACCGCTGGCGAAAGTGACTCTATAATCTGCTGGCAGTGAGATTCAGCAAGGGGATGACTATGCCCAAACAGATGACAAAAACCCGGGAAGTGCGCGCTCCTCGCGGGACGAAGATCACTTGCAAGAGCTGGCTCCAAGAGGCGGCTCTTCGTATGCTCATGAACAACCTCGACCCGGATGTCGCCGGAGATCCTGCGAATTTAATTGTCTACGGCGGCACCGGAAAAGCCGCCCGCAGCTGGGAAGATTTTGACGCCATCGTCGAGACTCTTCAGAGACTAGACAACGATGAGACTCTGCTGATTCAGTCCGGAAAACCCGTCGCTGTCTTTCAAACGCACGAAGATGCTCCCCGAGTTTTGATTGCCAATTCACTGCTAGTTCCTCACTGGGCCACGTGGGAGAAGTTTAGAGAGCTGGAACGCAAAGGGCTCATCATGTTCGGCCAGATGACCGCCGGAAGCTGGATCTACATCGGAACCCAAGGGATTCTGCAGGGGACATACGAAACATTGGCCGAGGTCGCTCGGCAGCACTTCGGGGGTACGCTCAAGGGGCGACTTGTGCTCTCCGCTGGCTTGGGCGAGATGGGCGGCGCTCAGCCTCTGGCAATCACTCTCAACGAGGGCGTAGGCATCATCGTTGAGATCAACCCCGAAAAGATCGAACGTCGCCTCAAGACAAGATATCTCGATACCTCGACAGACGATCTAGACGAAGCGCTGGATTGGGCGCGCAATGCTCAGAAGAAGGGACAAGCCCTCTCGATTGGGCTGCTGGGTAATGCCGCAGATATCTATCCAGAATTTGTCCGGCACGGCATAGTCCCGGATGTTGCGACCGATCAGACAGCTGCCCATGACGAACTGAACGGCTATGTGCCTGCGGGATTCTCTTATGAAGAAGCTCTCCAGCTTCGTGAGCACGACCCCAATCTCTACATCGAAAAATCGTTTGAGTCGATGGTACGCCATGTACGAGCGATGATCGATCTGCAAGAGGCAGGCTCTGTTGTCTTCGATTACGGGAATAACATTCGGGGCCAAGCCGAGAAAGGGGGATTAGAGGGCGCTCTCAGCGCCTTCCCCGGCTTCGTTCCGGCCTATATTCGGCCCATGTTCTGCGAGGGCAAAGGCCCTTTCCGCTGGGTTGCTTTGTCAGGAGATCCCGAAGACCTCTATCGCACAGACCAGGCCATTCTGGAGCTCTTTCCCAAAGACGAGTCTTTGAAGCGCTGGATCACTCAAGCGCAGAAGAAAGTCACGTTTCAGGGGCTACCTGCGCGCATCTGCTGGCTGGGCTACGGCGAACGGGCCAAGGCCGGAGTCTATTTTAACGAATTGGTGCGCAAGGGTGAACTGAAAGCCCCGATTGTGATCGGACGCGATCATCTGGACACGGGCTCCGTGGCTTCACCTTACCGTGAGACGGAAGGCATGAAGGACGGTTCTGACGCCATTGCTGATTGGCCTATTCTCAATGCACTGCTCAATGCCGTCTGCGGGGCAACGTGGGTCTCCGTGCATCACGGAGGCGGTGTTGGCATTGGGAAATCTATTCACGCTGGGATGGTCATTGTAGCCGATGGCACCCAAGAGGCTGCTAAGCGGTTGGGGAGAGTGTTAACGGTCGATCCGGGTTTGGGGGTCGTTCGACACGCGGATGCAGGCTATGAGCAAGCGATTCGCATAGTAAAAGAGCGAGGCATTCGCATGCCCCGACTGGCGTAACGCCTCCTCGGGCTTTAAGATCTCAGAGAGTTTATATTTTCGGGAGTGATTTTGTGTCGGACCCAACGGAACTACACGCAGGTCTTAAGGGCGTAGTCATCGCGGAATCCACGATCTGTTACATCGATGGGGAACGCGGTCTCCTCCGCTATCGCGGCTATGACATCGAAGACTTGGCTCGGCATTCGGCCTATGAAGAGACGGCTTATCTTTTGCTGTATGGAGATCTCCCTACTCGCCAGCAGCTCCAGCCGTTCTCGCAGGAATTGAAGCACCACAGAACCCTTTCCGATGCGGAACTGGAGGTGCTCCGATCTTTTCCGAAGAGCGCGCCGCCCATGGATATCCTGCGCACGATGATCTCCGCCATTGCCCTGGGTGATCCCGAAGCGGATGATCTATCTGAAAAAGCCAATCAGAACAAGGCCATCAAGCTCATTGCCAAATTCCCCACGATTCTGGCAGCACACGACCGTCTTCGCCGGGATTTGCAACCTGTTGCCCCCAAGAGCACACTCAACCATGCCGCCAACTTTCTCTACATGCTGTCAGGACAAGAGCCCAATCAGACGAGTGCCCGCACCTTCGATGTCTGTCTCATTTTGCACGCCGATCATGGCTTCAACGCCTCGACGTTCGCCGCACGGGTGACGGCCTCCACGCTCTCCGACCTCTATTCTGCGGTTACAGCAGCCATCGGGACGCTCAAAGGACCGCTTCACGGTGGGGCGAATGCCCAAGTGCTCGATATGCTCCAAGCCATTGGCTCCGTGAACAACGTCCGGTCCCACCTCGAAGGCATGCTCGCCCGCAAGGAGAAGATCTGGGGCATGGGCCACCGCGTATACAAGACGAAAGACCCCCGAGCTTTCATCCTGCAGTCGCTCATCGAGCAATTGGCTGCTGCTTGTGGGGCAGCCCCTCTCTACGATATCGCGCGGGAGGTCGAGAAGATAGGCACGGAACTGCTGAGCCAGAAAGGCATCTATCCCAACGTGGATTTTTACTCGGCTGTGATCTATCACATGTTGGGAATCCCGCAGGATCTGTTTACACCGATCTTCGCACTCAGCCGTGTGAGCGGCTGGACCGCTCACGTTCTGGAGCAGTACCGCAAGAATGTGTTGATTCGACCACAGGAACGGTATGTGGGCCCCTTGGAGCGTTCGTACGTCCCAATCGAACAACGATGAAGCGCGATCTGGCAGGGTTGATGAGTGAACGAGACATCGACGTCGCCATCGTCGAAGGCTCTGATGGAACTCACGGAGCCAATCCGGCCTTTGCGTATCTCGTGAATGGAGAACATCTGGTAGGGACAGTCATCCTCCAGCGCGGCAAGGCTGCTCAGTTGCTCTATCGCTCGATGGAGCGCGATGCCGCCGCTGCTACGGGACTAGAACTGATCAACCTCGATCGTTGGCCACTCCACGAGATTCTCGAAGAATACCCCAATCCCTTGGACGCCCGTGTCGAGCTGTATCGCAGGATTTTCGAGGATCTTAAGATCAAGGGCAAAGTTGCCTTCTACGGCACGGGCTCCATCGGTGGATATCACGCGTTCTTGCAGGCGCTTAAAACGAAAGTCCCTGGCATAGAGATCGTCGGCGAGTACGATCGGGATATCTTCGCTGTCGCGCGTGAGACGAAGGACGCACATGAGCTTGAAAGTTTGCGGGTTGCAGGGCAAAGGACCTGCGAAGTCGTCGAGGCCGTTATTAAGTTCTTACAAGCACATTCTGTCAAGAATGAAACCCTCATCCAGGAAGATGGAAAACCTTTGACGATCGCGGACGTGAAAGAGTTCACCCGCTTGGAGTTGGCGCGCTGGGGTCTCTCCTCTGCTGAAGACTTTATATTCGCTATCGGAAGAGATGCGGGTGTGCCTCACTCAACGGGTAACTCGAAGGACCCTCTTCAACTGGGCAAGACGATCGTCTTTGACATCTTTCCCAAAGAACCCGGTGGGTATTTCCACGATCTGACCCGCACGTTTTGTCTGGGATATGCACCCAAAGAAGTCGAACGAATTTTCCGGGATGTGATGGAGTGCTTCGAGACGGTGGTGGGCCAGTTCAAAGCGGGAGAGCTTACCCAGAGCTATCAACACGTAGCTTGTGAGTTCTTCGAGAAGCGGGGACACAGTACGCTGAAGAGCAACCCGACGTCTCAAGAGGGGTACGTGCACAGTCTGGGTCACGGCGTGGGACTAGAAGTTCATGAACAGCCCTACTTCCCCACGTTTGGGAAGTGGGAGACGAAGTTGAAGGAAGGCATGGTCTTCACGGTAGAGCCTGGACTCTATTACCCGGAGCGCGGCTTCGGCGTTCGCATCGAAGACACGTACTACTGCGATGAATCAGGAGAATTTCACAGTTTAACGCCGTTCCCCAAGGACTTAGTCATTGAGCTTTGACTTTTTTGAGGTACAAACGCGATTGAAGATAGCGGTCTCCGTCCCCTGATAGCCTGTCCACTTTCGTTTAGTGTCTGTCTGGGTTGTCGTGACCCCTTTTTAAGGCTATAATTGCCGTAATGGCCATAAAGTCCTGGAGGTGTCCGTGATTCGCGTCGGCATTGCCAAAGCGAAGAATATTCTCTCCGCCCTGGTCAACCGTGTGGCCTTCGGCAGTGAGCGTATCATCTTGGAGTCTCGAGGCAATCCCAAGGCCGCCTTGGTGAGTCTCGAGGATCTGCGCCAGCTGGAAAGGGCTTCTCGGCCTACCCGAAGTCAGCGGCTGCTGGCCTTAGCGGAGGCGGATCGTGTGAGAGCTGCCTTGGAGGGCCGCCGCTTAACCGACTCCACCAAGCAGTTACACCGGCTGCGGGAGGAGCGAGCCCGTGCGCTCTCCAGACGCTGAGGGGACATCGACCGCAGTGGCCGTGGATGCCAGCTTCGCCCTCAAGCTGGTACTCCCCGAAGAACATAGCGACCGGGTGCGTCAGCTGTGGGAGGGGTGGGTCAAGGAGGAGTTTGAGATCCTCGCCCCTTATCTTTTGGCGTATGAAGCGACCTCGGTGCTGCGGCACAAGGTCTTCCGGGGGGAGCTGACGCTTCAGGAGGGAGAAGCGGCGTTGGAGGCTCTTCAAGCGCAAGGGATTGCCCTGAGGCATCCCGAGGGGTTAGAGCGGACGGCTTGGGAGCTGGCAGGGCGGTTCAACCGCCCGACCGCGTATGATACGAGCTACTTGGCCCTGGCCCAGCTATGGGGCTGTGAGCTGTGGACGGCTGATGAGCGGTTGAAGAACGCCATCCGAGGGGAACTGTCGTATGTGAAGTGGGTGGGGGAGGGTCTCTAGATCGGAGTCGGGGTGAAGTCAGACCCGTTTAATAGTGGTCACTTACGCAGCCCTCTGACGCTTCTCACCGACTGGTGGGCCGATCGTAGGACTAGGCCAAAATATTTGGGGAGAGAGTGAGTTGCCATCAGAGCAGACGCAAAGCCCAGGAAACACCGAAGCTGGCAACGATAGCCGTACCAGGAGGATAGCTGACAAAGAAGGAGCCGGGTGCACCTTGGGTCGTTTCTACTGCTATTCCCACACTTGCTCTCAAATTCTGCACCAGGTCCCTTGTCAAACCTGCCGAGTTTGACCGACTTGCTCACGGCTTTACCTCAATCTAAGCCTGATGCATAGGAGCCAGTGATGCTAGATCACCAGGGCCTTCACGC